>CAMARC010000031.1 GCA_945860405.1 Candidatus Kuenenia stuttgartensis
CTATGCCGACAACAACGCCGTCATGTACGGCGCCACCGATCGGCCGACGTTTCGGATGCTCGAGGGCTACGAGGATCATGCCGTCGACGCGCTGTTTGTCTGGACGGCCGACGGCACGCTCCTGGCGACGGCGATCGACGTGGCCTGTCCAGCCCAAGAAGTGGAGGGGAACGGCCAAGTCGACGCCGACTTCTGGCATCCGGTGCGCGAGGCTCTGCGGAAGGAGCATGGCGCGAGGCTCCATGTCCTTGCCTGGACCGGCGCCGCCGGCGACCAATCGCCGCATCTGATGTTCCGCAAGGCTGCCGAGGAGCGGATGCGCCGACTCCGTGGCCTCTCCCGGCTCGATGAGATCGCGCGACGGATCGTCGCCGGCTGGAAGGAGGCGCTCGCGGGCGCCGAGCAGGAAAAGCTCGCCGATGTCCCCCTCGAGCACCGGGTCGATCGGCTCGAGCTTCCCCGCCGGACGGTGTCGGAGCGGGAGTTCGAGCTCGCCCGCGAGAAGATCCGCGAACTGTCGACGAGTCAGGGGAATCAAACACTCCTCTGGTGGCACGGCGGGGTCGTTGGTCGCTATGAGCGGCAGCAGTCGGGGGACGAGACTCCGTTCACGACCGAGGTCCACGTCATCCGCTTGGGCGACGTCGCCATCGCCACCAATCAGTTCGAGCTCTACACCGACTTCGGCGTGGCGATGAAGGCCCGCAGCCCGGCGCTGCAAACGTTCGTCGTCCAACTCGCCGGCCCCGGCACCTATCTTCCCAGCGCCCGGGCGGCCCGCGGCGGGGGCTACAGCGCCATCGCGGAGAGTAACGAGGTGGGGGCGGAGGCCGGGCAGGTGCTCGTCGAGCACACCGTGAACCGGCTCAGCGAGCTCTTTCCGGCGCCGGCCGCCGCACCGCCGTCGGGGCAGTGACGCCCGCACCGAACTCCTTGCTTGCCGGTTGGTTACGGGCAGTTGGGGGCGGGCGATTGGTCCCCTGCCAACGCCGCCGATTTGCCGGCGGGGGGGAGGGGGGCGTAAAGTTCGCCGCGGAAGCCGTGGTGGACCAGGGATGGTTCTCCCCAAAACTCCCAGCTCACAAGATGGTTCAAGCGACGATCGGCTTTCGAGCGCTCTTGTTCCGCCCGTTTCAAGGAGGATCCGATGGCCCGTCACGATCTCAACGGCCCCGAGGCGATGACCGGAACGGCCTCCGCAGCCAGTCAGGCAGGGCGGGTCGTGGTTGCTGACGCGCCAGGGCTGGCCTTGCCGCTCGATCGCCTCGCCCCGCTCGCCGCCGTGGCGGCGTGGCTCGCGACTGACCCCAGCCCCGATGTCGCCGCGGCACTCGTAGCGGTGATTCGCACAGACACCCGCATCGAGCTCGAGCCCGAGGAAGTCAGCGCTGTCCTCGCCGATGCCCGCGGCGAGGGGCTCGACGCCGAGACCGCCTTCGAGCGGCTCATCCTCCAGGGGGAATGGCTCTCGATGGACCGGCTTGCCCGGATTCGCCCTCGCTGAATCCGGTGCTCCGGCAGTCATGACGCGATCTCCCCACGATGTCGCCCTCCGCAAAGATCCGGTGATGCGCTGCGTCATCGACGCGGTCGGCCCCCAGCCGAGCTACTACCGCGAGCGGACTGATTTCGAGACCGCCTGCCGGATCATCGTTGGCCAGCAGCTCTCCTACGCGGCCGCGACCACGATCTGGGGGCGGGTGCGCGGGGTCGTGCCGCGTTGGCGCCCCGCCGAAGTGGCAGCCCTCTCCGCAGACCGGCTCCGCACGCTCGGCCTGAGTCGGAGCAAGGCGACGTTCATCCAGGAGCTCGCCACGCGCACTGATTCCGGCGACCTCGACTTCCGGAAGATCCGCAAGCTCGACGACATCGCGGCGGGAGAAGCGCTCCGCGGGATCAAGGGCTTCGGGCCGTGGTCGGTGGAGATGTTCCTGATCTTCGCCATCGGCCGCGACGACGTCTTCAGCGTCGGTGACGCGGGGCTGCGGCGGGCCGTCTGCGATCTCTACGGCGTGCCCCCGGCAGAGTACGAGGCCCGCATCGGCGCGATCGCGGAGCGCTGGCGGCCGTATCGCAGCCATGCCTGCCGCTACCTGTGGGGCTGGCTCGAACACGCGCCCCGCACGCCGCCGGCATCGTCACCGCAGCGTCGCTGACGAACCCCAGCGATTCACTCGATGCCGGAGTTTTGGCGGATGACCAAGGTCCGGTCGGCGGGGACATCGGTCAGCGTCGTCGTCGTCCCCCCCAGCCAGCGGATCTCGATCCGGTCGGCGGCATGGGAAGCCCCGAGCCCGAAGTGCAACGTCGAGCCGTGGTGGCTCTGGTATCCACGGCCGGCGTGGACTTCGCCGGTCTGCGTCCTTCCGCCGACGGTCACCCGCACCCTCGCCCCGACCGCATCGCGGTTGCCGTCGGTGCCCACCAGCCGCACCCCGAGCCAGCCATGCTCGCGGGGGCTCTCGTTGCGGAGGATCGTCGGGCCGCTTCGCCAATTGAGCACGACCACGTCGACCCGGCCATCCCCGTCGAGGTCGTCGACCCCGATCCCGCGACCGCAGGCGACGACGTCGAGCCCCGGGCCACACGTCGCCGTGACGTTCTCGAATCGACCGTTGCCGAGGTTCTTGAGCACCGCGTCGCGCACCTCGAGGCGTGTCGCCGGCCACCACCGCTCGACCCCCGCGTTGAAGTCGCCCATCGCGACGTAGAGATCGCTCAGACCGTCGTCGTCGAAATCGGCAAAGGCCGTGCCCCACTTGATGTGTGGCACGAGCCCGTCGGCCGCGCGGGCCACGAGCGTGTCGTCGTCGTAGAAGCCACCGGCATTCCGGTAGAGGGTGGGCGGCTCGCTCGAAAAGGTCGTGGTGTAGAAGTCGATCCGTCCGTCGCCATCGACGTCGGCGCCGTCGACGCCCATGTTTCCCTGCGACCGCCCCTCGCCGTCGAAGGCGACACCCCGGAGGACAGCCACCTCCTCGAACCGTCCCCGGCCGTCGTTCTCGAAGAGGAAGTTCGCCATCTCGTCGTTCATGACGAGGAGATCGGCGTCGCCGTCGTCGTCATGATCGGTGGCCAACACCCCCATGCCCCGTCCCAACGCAGCCGCGATCCCGGACTCCGTCGTGACGTCGGCGAACGTCCCGTCGTCCCGGTTGCGATAGAGCTTGTCTGGGGCTGGGGGATGATCGAGCGGACTCGGAAAGACCGGCTCCCCTTCGAGGCGCCGTTCCGGACTCGTCGCCGGATCGAACACGACGTAGCTCGAAGCGTAGAGATCGAGACGACCGTCGAGATCGGCGTCCAGGAAGGCCGCTCCCGCGCCGACGTGGCCGGCCCCCGGGACACCAGCCTCGGCGGTGACATCGCGGAACGTCCCGTCCCCCTCGTTGTGGAGGAGGAGATTCTCGCCGACCCTCGTGACGTAGAGATCGGGAAGCCCATCCTCGTCGTAGTCGGCGGCCGCGACTCCCATCGCCAGGCCGAGATGGCCGACGCCGGCGGCTTCGGTCATGTCGCGGAAACGGAAGTCACCTTCGTTGCGGTAGATCCGGCTCGTGTGCCGGGGGCGGCCATCGGGCCCAGGCTCGAGGGCCCCACCGAGGAGGAGGATGTCGGTGCGGCCGTCGCCGTCGTAGTCGAAGAGGGCAAGGCCGGCGGCCACCGCCTCGGGGAGATACCTTCGCCCCGGCGTCCCGGCATGATGGACGAAATCGATCCCGCAGCGGGCGCTCTGATCGGAAAACAGAATCCCCCTTGAGCCGGCGATCCCGGACGGGGTCTCAGTGGCGGCCGGGGGGGGTACCGCGTCGGACGATCGCTTCCCAGCCACCTCTCCCGATGGCTCCTCCGCCGGGGGCGCAGCGGGGCGCACGGGAGCCTGGGGCGGCCGGCCGCACCCGAAGATGGCGCCCGCGATGAGGAGCACGACGAGCGTCGATCGGCAGCGGTGGCGCGTCATGGCTGCGACTTGAGTTGCTCGTAGGTCTGTCGGTAGCGGCGTTCGCCGGGCGCGAGCGTCATCGCCTTCTCAAGGGCGCCGAGCGCCTCGCCACGAGCGCCGGATCGGACGAGCATGTCGGCCAAGACGTAATAGTTGGCCGCTGCCGGCTCGGCGTCGACCGCACGGCGTGCGAGTGTCAGTCCCTCGCTCACGTCCACCGGAGCGACGACCCGGGCGAGGAGCACGAGCGCCGCGGCGTTGTCGGGCGCAAGCTCGATCCCCTTGCGGAGAGCGGTCTCGGCCTCGGCGACGAGGCCCTGACCGAAGGCCATCTGCCCGAGACCGATCCAGGCCTCGGCCGACGAAGGCGTCTGCGCGCACCCCGCCCGCAGCACCGCCAGCGCCTCGTCGCCGCGGCGGGCCTTGGCCAACAGCGCCGCCAACAGTGCCCGCGATGGCCCGGCGTCGGCGTCGAGTTCGATGGCCCGCTTGGCGGCCTGCTCGGCCGCCGCCATCTCCCCGCGCTTGGCGAGGAGCAAGGCGCCCTCGTGGTGGGTCGCCGCCGCCCAGGCGAGCGGTGCGGCTGCATCGACGTCCTGGGCATTCCCCGACCGGTAACGATCGACTTTTGCCCCCTGGATCCGCGCGACCGCTTCGAGATGAACCTTCGCCCCGTCCTTATCGCCCAGCGCCAACAGCGCCCTCCCCAGCCCCTGCTGCGCATCGCGGGATTCCGCGTCGATCTCGAGGGCCCGTTCGTAGGCCGTTTTCGCAGCTGCCGCCTCTTTCTCGGCAGCCCGGGTCTTGCCGAGGGCACACCAGGCCGCGGCGGATCGCGGATGGGCCTTGAGGAATACTTCAAGCAGCTCGGCCGCGGCCGAAAACTTCCCCTGTTGCAGAAGCGCCTCGGCCAACTGCCCCACCACGGGCAGCGCGCTTGGATCGATCTCGAGCGTCTGCCAGTAGCGCCGCTCCGCATCGGCAGGATTCCCCTGTTCGAGCGCCGCATCTCCGAGCTGACGGATCGCCTCGGAAAACCGCGGATCGAGCGTGAGGACGTGCTCCCAGAGCCTGACAGCCCCTTCCGCATCGCCGAAATGCCGGTGGACGACGCCGAGGAGATTCCATCCGGCCGGGTCGCGGGGAGCGGCGGCGGCGATCGCCTCGGCGAGGGTGAAGCACTCGTCTCGCAGGCCGGCCGCCTCGGCCGCCGCCGCCGTTTCACCGTCGGTCGCGAACGAAGGACGACTCAGAAGATCGACCTGCGCTGGCTCGACCTGGGCAGAATTGATGTTTAATTCGCTGCTCTGCTCAGCAGCGCTCGGCCGAGGTGCGGTGGACGGTCTGGAAGCGTCCTTGGGCCGACCACAGCCACTCCCGAGGAGACCGCAGAGCACCCCGGCCGCCATCCCGGTGCGGCGAGCCCAAGGCCACGCTTTTCCACCTGCTCCCGCCCCTCGCATGCTCCCCTCCTTGCCACCCCCCGGAGGACTGAGTCCTGCCGCTCTCCCGAGTATACGTCTCCCCCGAGCGGGATTTTCAACGATGCTTGAGCGTCGCATTGACCGCCCACGCCCACGGTGCGATGGTCGACGCGATGACGAAGGCCAAAGGCACCCTCGGCCCCAAGTACGACGTCCGCGGCGGCGACGACTTCCATCCCGGCCCCAACGGCCAACTCCTCATGGCCTACGCCTTCCGATGCCGAGGCGCAGGCCGCCGCCAACGTGCTCGCGGGCAGGCTCATGAAGCGCTGGGAAGCCCTCGACCAGACGGCCCGGAACGGCTCGTACCGGTCAATTTCACGATCCGGATCGAGCCGAAGGCGGGCTGATCGGCCGCTTGGGTCAGCGGCCGCTGTCGGGGCGCGCGAGACGACTGAGGCGCTCGAGCCCCTGCTTGGCCCGGTCGTCGTCCGGATCGATCGCGAGCGCCTGTTCGTAGGCGGCGGCGGCCTCGTCGCGATCGTCCCCGCGGGAGAGCGTATCGCCGAGGAGCGTAAAGTGGGCCGCGGTGGGATCGAGGTCGGCCGCCCGCCGGGCCGCCTCGAGCGCTGCCGCCGGATCGAGCGTGGCCTCGGCCCGGGCAAGCAGCGCGTACCCCTCGGCACGCTCTGGCGCCAGGGCCACCACAGTCTTGAGGGCATTCGCCGCCTGCTCGGGGAGTTCAAGCGCGAGGGCGAGCTTGCCGATCCCAAACCAGGCCGCTGGGTTTGCCGGATCGCGATCGCACCATTCCTGGCGAAGCCTCATCGCCTCGCGGGTTCGCCCTGTTTCGGCATAGAGCGTCGCCAGGGCCTCGCGGCTGTCGTGATCGTCGGGATCGAGTTCGAGCGCCCGCCGCCAGCCGATCGCGGCCCTCGTCGCGTCTCCGAGTCGGGCGTGAGCCACTGCCGCCCAGTAGTTGACCGTCGCCGCCCATGGGGCCGGACCGATACCGTCGAGGGCCTCGAGGGGGCGGACGGAATAGGCCGCGTCGCGTCGGTCGCGGAGGCGGTGCTCGAGTTCGAGGGTCACAGGGAGCGGTGTTTCTCGGCCGAGGTTACCGAGAGCCTCCGCCATCCCGTGGCTGGCGTCGCGCGACGTCGGCTCGACTTCGAGCGCCTTTTCAAAAGCCTCCCGGGCGGCGCCACAATCTCCCTCGACCATCCGCGTTTTCCCGAGGAGACACCACCCCTCGACGACGCGCGGGTGATCGGCGAGGTAGCCGACGAGAAGCTCGCTGGCGGCGGCCGTGTCTCCTTTGGCGAGGAGCGTCTCGACGAGGCTGTCGATGACGACAAGCGCCTCGGGGTCGGCGTAGAGGGCGAGGCGGTAGTGGGCCTCGGCATCGTCGAGGTCGCCCCGTTCGACGGCGGCGTTGCCGAGTTGCCGGTGGGCGTCGGGCCAATTGGCATCGAGCGTCAGGGCCTGCTTCCAAAGTTTTTCAGCCCCGGCGTCGTCGCCGAAGGAGCGATAGACCGCCCCGAGGAGCGTCCAGCCGGCCGGGTCAGCGGGAAAGTCGGCCAGGAGCGTCTCGGCGACCTCGAAGCATTCGTCGCGGAGCCGGGCCTGGAGCTTGGCGGCATCGGTGAGCCCCACCGGCGCAAACACCGGCCGCGCGGGCACCTCAGCCGGCAACGGTTGCGGGTCAGGTACGGCGTCGGCCTGCGAACCGGCTTGCGGAGCCCCCGCCTCGGTCCCCGTGCCAGCCTTCTCCCGCGCCTTCCGCGGCGGCAGCTTTTCGTCGGGGGCGCTACAGCCGCTGACGACGATCACAAGGACGGCAAGCAACACGCCTACCGGCTTTCCCACCGGCCCGCACGACCGCGCCTGCCGGCCTATCTGTCGCTGCTCGCTGGTCGTCACGTCGCTCGCCTCCCCGCGGATGGTCCCTGTCCAAAGTATAGGTCGGCATCGGGAGCGGGGGTCGATTCGTTGCCGAATGGACTCTCGACGTCAAAGCGTCTTCAGCCAGGCGACGAGGTCGTCGATTTCAGCTTCGGTGAGCGCCGGCTGGCCGTTGATCTTCTCCGGGGAGTGGGGCCCGGCGAGGAGATCGTGGATCGACCGGGCCCGGGCGTTGTGGAGCCAGCGCGTCTTGCGGTAGCCGGCGAGGAGGGAAGGGGGGCTGTAGGTCGGATAACGATCCTCCTTCTTCCCCAGCCCCACGTCGTGAAGGCCGGGGCTCGTGTAGAAGGGGGCGGCATGGCACTCGCTGCAGCCGGCGCGGGCTGATTCGAAGAGCGATTTCCCCCGTTCGACCGCCTCCGACACGCTGCCGTCGGCCGCGCGAAACGGGCTCGGCGGGGCCTCGAGACCGGCGAGGAACGCCGTCAACGCCGCCACATCGTTGTCAGTCGGCTCCGGTGCCTGCATCGTCTCGATCATCGACGTCTTCACCGCGGTGTGAAGGTCATCCTGCCAGCCATGCCAAGTCCAGGGGCCGGTCTGATCAAGATGCCAGAGCGGCAACACCGTCTTGTAGGTCGCGGAGGAGCCGTCGTTGCGCGTGTCGAACGTGACCGTATTTCCGCCCCCCTCCCAGTGGCAGGTGTGGCACGAGTACCACTGGTCAAGGCTCCGCTGCGCATCGTGGAAGATCGCCTCGCCGCGGCGGATCACCACCTCCTCGGCCGTCGGCACCTCGCCCCGGGAGAGCGCCATGCTCCAGAGCAGCTCCGGCCCGGTCGGATCGACCACCTGCACGGCATCGAGGAGAGCGTTGGCAACAAACACCCGCGAGCCATCGGTCGACACCGCTAGGCCGAGAGGGCGGCCGGCGAGATCGAGGCGGCGGAAGCGCTTGGCATCGGTCGAGAGGGCCCGATCCATCACCTCAGCACCACTGATCTGCGTCCAGGGAAGCCCGGCGGCGACATCAAAGCTGAGGAGCTCGTGCGTGCCCCCGGCGGCGACGAGCACCGTCCGCCCGCCATCGACGATCGCCAATCCGAGCACATCGCCAACCGCCCGGCCGGGGACGTCGAGCGTCAGCCCATGGAGCGTGCCGCCGTCGGGCTCGATGGCGAGCTTGCCGAGCCGGCTCCCGGTCACCCAGCCGCGCCGGATGTCGCCGGGGGAGATCGTGCCGCCGCCGTCGTAGGTGAAGGTGAAGTAGAGCGTGGCGCCGTCCGGCGTGAACGCCGGCTGGCCGATGTTGAGCCCCTTGAAGGGATGGCGGGAGCGGACAAGCCTGGTGGCGGCATCGACAAGGACGATCTCGGCGCCGGCGGCACAGGCAACGGCGACCGTGGCGCCATCCGGGGAGACGGCGACGAAGCGGGGGAGGGGGCCGGTGGGAATCGGCTCCGAGACGGCAAGCGACGCGAGATCGACCGCGACGACCGCGGCCGTGGCGGCCAGCGGAACCCACGCGGTGGCGCCGTCGGGGGAGAGGGCGACATCGTGCGGCTCGAAGCCGAGATGGACCCGGCCGGTCTCGGCGAGGCGGCCATCCTTCACGGCAAGCGTGACGAGATCCCCCGACTCGGTCATGACCGCGACGAAGCCATCCTCGCGCCGGGCTGCGATGGCGCCGGGACGACGGCCGATGGCAAGCTCGTCGGCAAGCGTTCCGGTCAGGTTGACCAACGACACTGTCCCGGAGGCCCGGTTGGCAGTGGCGAGCCAGCGACCGTCCCCGGAGGCGGCGACCGACACCGGTGTCCGCCACACGATCCGCTCTGGGGACGCCGTCGGCTCAGCGCCCCGGCCAGCCGTCAGCGGGAAGATCGCCGACACGAGGAGGAGGCGAATCGACACAGAACCGCCAATCGACGATTGAAACCGCGCTCGCATCAGGGGATCCCCGTCGGGTGCCAAGAGTCCTCGCGCCGCAGGTTCTGCGGTCAACGCCCCTCAAATCCTACCAATCCTCCCCGCATCCCGTGACCTCCAAGCGCGTCCCCCCGCCGATGTTTGCCCCGGCGCTTTCGCAGCGGGCATCGAGGAACGTAGAACATCCCTAGGAAGCTGCGGATAAACTGCCGGCCCGACTGCACGAGGCGGTCGCGAGTGCGGAGCACTCGAGAAAACCGGAGGTTTTCCAAGTGAAAAAAGGTCATGGATGACTTTTTTCACGAACAGCCAGGGGATCGATCGCCCCCCAAACCGCCGCCGCAAGGACCCTTCAATGCCGACCTTCGTCACGCCTTCTCCCGTTCGCCCGGCCGCCGCGGCGAAACTCGGCTTCACGCTCGTGGAGCTCTTGGTCGTGATCGCGATCATCGGCGTCCTCATCGGGCTCCTCCTCCCGGCGGTGCAGGCGGCCCGCGAATCGGCCCGGCGATCGTCGTGCGTCAACAAGACGAGGCAACTCCTCATCGGCCTGACGCGAAGCCAGGAAACCGCCCGCCGTCTCCCCGCCGCCATCGACCGCTATCCCGCCACCGCGGTGACGTTTGCCAGCAACGGCGGCCCGGCCACGGCAAGTCCGGGGGGCTTCAGTTGGATCGTCCACATTCTGGCCTTCCTCGAGGAATCGACGCTCCACAGCGGAATCATGAGCGGGTCGGGGAGGCTCGGTCGCGGGGCGTATCCCTTCATGCCGACGCTCGCCATCAACAACCAGCCTCATCCCTGCCAGACGCCGCTCGCGGTCCTCCAGTGCCCGTCGTACGCCGGTCCCCCGACCGTCACCGCAGCCGCGGGCAGCGCCTTCCATTCGATCGGCAGCTACGACGGCTCGACGCCCTATCCGACGATCGCGATCACCAACTACAAGGCGATGGCGGGAGTGGCATCGCAGGGGAAGGTCGCCGGCGCCGACAAGGCTGCTGCGGCCATCGCCGACAACGGGGGCATGCCACTGCGGGGGCCGAAGGCCGTCGAGCCCGAGTTTGATAATCTCCCTTACCTCGGCCTCGAGTTTGACGCCCTCCGCGACGGGACCTCGACGACGATCCTCCTCTCGGAATCGAAGGAGGGGGGCAACTCCGCCTGGATCGACGGGATGCAGGCGTTCGTCGTCGCCCTCGCCGATGATTCACAGGCGCTGCCGGTCCTCGAAGGGAAAGCCTGGACCATCGGCAGCGCCGTGTCAGCGCTCGGCTACGGCCCGACCGCTGCCGCCCCCACGCGCACGAGCCTCAATCTCGGCAACCGTGGCACGCGGGGGAACTCCGCCTGGGGACCGAGCAGCGATCATGCCGGCGGCATGGTCACGACCGGCTTCGGCGACGGGCATGTGACCAACCTCGTCCCCGACATCGATCCGGGCGTCTACTTCGGCCTCGTCACCCGGGCCTCCGGGGAATCGGTCACAGCCGAATGACTCCCCGCTCCGCCCGCTCAATCGAGAGCCGGAGGAAGTGGGTGGCACAGCTGATGCAGGGATCGTAGCTGCGGATCAGCTGCTCGCAGCGGAGCGTGACAGCCGCATCGTCGAGGGGGAGCACCTGGGGGAGGAAGGCCCGCAGATCGGCTTCGATGCGGGCCTGATTCTGCGACGTCGGCGGCACGATCGCCGCGGCGCTGACAAGCCCCGCGGCATCGATCGCGTAGCGGTGCCAGAGGAGCCCGCGCGGGGCCTCGGTGGCATGGCTCCCGACCCCTTCGCGAAGCGGCAGGGGCGTTCGCGGCGGCTCGGCCGGACGGGTCCACTGCCGGGCGATCTTCAGTGCCTCCTCACAGGCGGCGACGATCTCGATCGCTCGGGCCACGATCGAACGGAACGGATTGCGCTGGGGCCAGTCGAGCCGGGCCGCGGCCCGGGCGGCAAGCTCCGGGAGCCGATCGCGGCAGAGATTCAGCCGGGCGAGGGGGCCGACAGCATACGGAATGCCGGAGGGGAGGCGGACGGCATGGAGCGCCGTGCTCCAGGCCACCTGCCGCTCCTGAAAGTGCTCCGGGAACGCAGACGCGGGAATGTCGAGGCCGTCGCTCGACACGATCCGACCCTCGTTGAAGGGATACTCGTCGGAATGCCGCAGGGCGACGAAATCTTCCGGCCGCTCGAAGGAGGGAAAGTCGAAGTCGCTGACGGTGTCGACGAGGGCTCTCGCTGCCCCGAGCCCCCACTCGAGGTCGGCGACGAGATCGCGGACCGCCGCTTCGGCGGGCCAGGCATGAAAGCCGCCGATGGCGACGTTGATCGGATGAACGGCCCGTCCCCCCACCACCTCCATGATCCGGTTCCCCAGACCTTTGAGGCGGAAGCCCGCCTCGACGAGCTGCGGGTGATCGACCGCCATCGCAAACCCGCTCTCGTAGCCGAGGAAGTCGGGAGCATGGAGGAGATGAACATGGAGCGCGTGGCTCTGGATCCACTCGCCGCAGTAGAGGAGGCGGCGGAGGTCGGCGACCCCGGCCGGTGGCTCGATGTCGAGCGCCGTCTCGAGCGCCCGGCAGGCCGTCATCTGGTAGGCGACCGGACAGATCCCACAGATCCGGGCGACGAGGTCGGGCACCTCGTGGATGGCACGACCGACGAGGAGCTTCTCAAAAAACCGGGGGGGCTCGTAGATGTTGAACTCGACGATCTCGATGCCCTGCTCATTGACGCGGAGGCGAAGCGCGCCTTCCCCCTCGACCCGGGCCAGCGACTTGACGGTGAACGACCGCGATCCGCTCATGGCGCGGCCTCCTCAACGCCAGGGGTAGCCGCGAGCCGATCCGCTTCGGCCCGGAACGGCGGCGCCCAGGCATTGACCCCGTGGACGAGCCGGTGGAGATCGTCGCGCGGCACCCCAGCGGCTTCGTAATGGAGGTTGAGGCTGACGAGGTTGGGCGTGTCGCTCGGCCCGAAGCAGCCGAAGCAGCCGCGGCCGTGGGTGGGGCAGATCGCTCGGCAGCCGGCCTGCGTCACCGGCCCCAGGCAGGGGACCCCGCTGGCCACCGCCACGCACACCGTTCCCTCCGCTTTGCACTCGGCGCAGACGCTCGTCGACGGAACGCGCGGCTTCCGCCCCACGATCAGGGCGGTGAGGATCTCGACGAGCTGGCCGGTGTCGATCGGACAGCCGCGGAGTTCGAAGTCGACCGGCACGTGCTCGGCAATCGCCGTGCTCGTGGCGAGCGTGCTGATGAAGGCCGGCGTGGCGTAGACGGCCGCCACAAACTCATCGATCTTCCCCCAGTTGCGCAGCGCCTGAATGCCCCCGGACGTGGCGCAGGCTCCGATCGTGACAAGCGTCCGACATTCGCGGCGGATCTCCCTGATCCGCTCGGCATCGTGCGCCGTCGTCACCGATCCCTCGACGAAGCCGATGTCGTAGGGGCCGGGCTCGACGGCCCGGCTCGCCTCGAGGAAGTGGACGAAGTCGACCTTCGACAGCAGCTCCGGATGATTGCCGATCGCGGCGAGAAACTGGAGCTGACAGCCGTCGCAGGAAGCGAACTTGTAGACCGCCACCCGCGGCCGGCGGACGTGGGCCGGTGCGGCGACGGCGACCTTGGCGGGGAGGGGTTTGGTCATCGGGCAAAGCCTTCGGGAACGATCGACGCTCCGGTCACCATCACAGGCAGCGCACGCTCAACAGCTTCTCGATCCGGTCGTAACGGAACACCGGGCCATCGAGACAGACAAAGTATGGCCCGAACTGGCACAGCCCGCACTGGCCGACCGCACAACTCATGTTTCGCTCAAGCGACATCCATACCGCTTCGGGGCCGAGGCCTCGCTTCGCAGCCCCCTTCGCCACGCCTGCCATCATCGGATCGGGGCCGCAGCAGAGGACCCCTTTCTTCACCGGGTCGAGCGGAAGCTTCGCAAGCAGATCAGTCACGAACCCCACCGCTCCCGTCCATGCTGAATCCGGGGCGTCAACCGTGCATTCGACATCGATCCCCGCCTCCCGCCAGGCGGCGTACTCGCTCGGGTAGAGGAGCCCCGACGGCGTCTTCGCGCCATGGAGAATCGTCACCCGCCTGAACCGGTCGCGGTGGCGGGCGACGTCGAGAATCGCCGCCCGTTGCGAGGCGAGGCCGAGACCACCGGCCACGAAGATCAGGTCGCCGCCGGCGAGATCCCCGAGTGGCCAGGGCTTGCCGTAGGGCCCGCGGAGGAAGATTCGGTCGCCGACGACGAGCCTCGCCAGGGCGTCGGTGACATTTCCCACCGCTCGGACGGTGTGAGTGAGGAGCTGTGGCGTCGCCGGATCGGAGCTGATCGAGATCGCCGCCTCGCCGATGCCAGGGAGATAGAGCATGTTGAACTGCCCCGGCGCGAAAGCGTACCGCTCGCGGACGGCCGCGTCGACGATGCTCAGGTCGTAGCTGCGGACGCCGGGCGTCTCGTTGCGGATGGCGACGATGCTCCCGGCGTGGGTCTGCCAGGGGTCGGCCGACAGCGTGGTCGGGCCGGGGCGGCGGGTGGTGAGGGGGGAAGGGTTCATGGAACGCCCCCGGTTGACGGGGCAGGGGTTTCTCGGATCGCGGCCACTTCGGCCGTCAGATCGATCCCCACCGGGCACCAGGTGATGCAGCGGCCGCAGCCAGTGCATCCGGAGGTGCCGAATTGATCGATCCAGCCGCCAAGCTTGTGCGTCAGCCACTGCCGGTAGCGCGAGGCGGTCGTATGCCGCACGCTCGTGCCATGCATCCGGGCATGGTCGAGCGAGAAGCAACTTGCCCAGTGGCGCTCGCGCGTGACGGCATCGCCGGAGAGGTCGGCTACCTCGGTGACGCTCGCGCAGAAGCAGGTCGGGCAGACGAGCGTGCAGTTGGTGCAGGAGAGACAGCGATCGGCCACCTCGAGCCAGCGCGGATGCTCCAGATTGGAGTAGAGGAGATCGCGGATGTTTTCCATGTCGAGGCTGCGGCCGGGCCCGCCGCCGCTCCCCTCGCGGGCCCACATCGCGCGCTCGAGGTCGACAGGCACGCGCTCGGCGGCAGCCACATCCTCAGGCGGCGACGGCCAAAGCGGAAGATCGGCGGCAATCGCGTCGATGACCGCTGCCCCCCGGGCCGAGCCGATCCGGCATTCATAGCGGCGCGGGCCCCCGCCAGGGGCGACTCTATCGGTCGGACCGGGGCCGAGATCGACCAGGGCGAGGTCGGCCTGTCGACCGGCCGACGCGGAGCAAGCGGCGGGGCCAGAGCCGGTCGAATGACAGAAGCACGTGGCGGCAGCCCGACGGCAATCGACCGCAACGAGGAACAGCCCGTTGCGGCGACGCTGATAGGCTGGATCGATCGCTTCTCCCTCACCGCTATCTCCGCGGAGAAAGACCCGATCCTGGATGGCGAGCGCCGCCAGGTCACAGCCTCGCATCCCGATCACCGCAAGCGGCCTCTCCGGCGCCGCGGGAGCGCACTCCTCCCACACCCCCGCCACCCGCTCAAACCGAGCGATCGGCTCCCGCGGTGGAAAGAGAAAGTTCTTCAGCGAATGCGGCCCGACGACATGATCGAACGGCCCGGCCGATTCGTCCCGGTGAAGCCGGTAGTGGCCCCCCTCCTGTTCGTCGATCCAGCCGGTGGGGAGATCGTCGGCCGACGCCAGATCGCGGAGCACGACCGCCCCGTCGGCCACCGTGGGGCCGATGACGCGGTATTCGAGGGCAAGAACCTCGATGAGCCGCTGAAGCGCCTCAGGCGCGAGGATCACCCGGTCACCGATCTGTCGGACGGGCGTAGGCAAGGGTGGCGAAGCTCCCGACAGGCAACCGGACCCTACCCAGTGTACCCGCACTCGCGGGGAGGGCGTCTGCGAACTTCGGCGCGGTCAGAGGAGGAACCGCTTCAAGCCTTTAAGCTTCTCGACAAGTTCGCCGCGGAAATCGGGATGGGCGATGGAGACGAGGAGCCGGCCGCGCTCGGCGAGCGTCTTCCCGTGAAGATTGACCGCGCCGTGCTCGGTCACCACCCAATGAACGTGGCCGCGCGTCGTGACGACGCCGGCGCCGCTGTTGAGCTCCGGGACAATCCGCGAGATCGTCCCGCCGGCCGCCGTCGACGGCAAGGCGATGATGGGCTTCCCCTCCCGGCTCATCGCGGCGCCGCGCATGAAGTCCATCTGGCCGCCGATCCCGGAGTGGATCCGATGGCCGATCGAGTCGGCGCACACCTGCCCGGTGAGATCGACTTGAATCGCCGAATTGATCGCCGTCATCCGGTCGATCTTGCGGATCGCCAGGGTGTCGTTGGTCCGGTCGCAGGGATGAAACTCGACCAACAAGTTGTCGTCGACGAAGTCGTAGAGCGTCTGCGTCCCGGAGATGAAGCTCGTCACGATCCGCCCCGGATGAATCGCCTTGGCCCGGTTGGTGATCACCCCCGCCTCGACGAGCGGCACGACGTTGTCGGAAAACATCTCGGTGTGGATGCCGAGATCGTGCCTGTCCATGAGCCGGCGGAGGACGGCGTCGGGGATCGCCCCGATGCCGAGCTGGAGGCAGGCCCGGTCCTCGACGAGGGCCGCGACATGCATCCCGATCGCATCGGTGACCGCCGCATCACCGATAGCGGGCTGGCGACTTGGAAGCTCGCGGTCGGTCGTGCAGAAGGCCGCAAGCGACGACAGCGCCACCGATGAATGACCATGCGTCCGTGGCATCTGCTCGTTGATCTCGGCGAGCACAAGCGCTCCCGAATCGGCCGCCGCCCGCGCCGCATCGACGCTTGTCCCGAGCGTGCACTGGCCATGCCGATCGGGAGGGGAGAACTGGAGGAGCGCCGCATCGAGGCGCACCTGACCGCTCGTGAACAGCGAGGGAATGTCGGACAGAAAGATCGGCACGAAGTCGGCCGTCCCCTGATCGACCGCGCCGCGGAGGCTCCCCCCGGTGAACAGCGACACCGAGCGGAATCTCCCCCCACACCCGTCGGCCGCGAACGGCACATGCCCCTCGAGGTGGAGGTGCCAGAGGCGGACGTTGTCGAGGTCGGTGCGTCGGCAGAGGGCCTCGAGGAGCGTCGTCGGGGTCGCCGCCGCACCGTGAACGAAGACATTCATGCCGCTCTTGATCGGGGCGACGACGGCGTCGGCCGACTCCGCCCTGTTTCGCCAGTCGGTCGTCATAAGCTTATTCACGAGGGCTTCTCCGTGTCAGCAAGAGAACGCAGCCGGGCGTCGAGGGCTGCGAGGAACCGGGCCGCCGTGGCCAGCTCTTCGGGCCCGAGGCGGCAATGGAGCGGGGCAGGCTCGCCGGCGCAGGGGACCAGCTCCGCCGGTTGGATCGGCTCGCGCGCGGCCAGCTGAGCGCGGAGAATCTCTGGCGTGGCATCCGACGGATCGCGGCCTTCGGCAGCGCGGGCCGCGACCCGGGCGTGGAGGAGATCGGCAGGCAGATCGATTTCGAGCCAGATGATCCGCGTGCCAGTGTCGCGGGCCACCGCCGTTAGGAGCGCGCGCTGAGAGCGGGCGTTGCAGGTGGCATCGACGACGACGCTCGATCCCGCTTCGAGCAATCCGCGCGCCAGCGTCGCCAGCCGCTCATAAGCCTGCCGCGTCGTCTCCGCCGCATAGAGGGCCCGGGACGCGTCGTCGCCTCCGGGCCGTGCGGTTGCCGCCATCGAGAACAGCCGCTTCCGCTCGACGTCGCTCCGCAGCCGCACGGCGCTAAACACCCCGACGCACTCCGCGGCGAGCGTCGTCTTCCCCGATCCCGACACGCCGGTCGTCACCAGAAGGAGCGGCGGCGACTCTTCGGCCAACCGCTCGGCCAGATCGAGATAACGGTCGCACTCGCGCCTGGCGGCGGCCACGACCTCCGGCGGGCAATCCGCCTGTGCCGAGCGGATCGCCGCCACGGCGGCGCGGACGACCGCCCTGGCAACGCGGTGAACCGGGAGCACTGAAGCGGCGGCCCTGTCGTCGGCGGCCTCCATCCAGGCGCTGGTCACCTGGGCGGCAAGATCGGGCCGCCCCCGGCTCTCCAAATCCATCGAGAGGAAGGCGATGTCGCTGGCGACGTCGATCCAGCGCAAGTCGGGATTGAACTCGATCGAGTCGAAGGCGACAGGATGGCCGTCGAGGAGGACGAGATTGGCCAGATGGAGATCGCCGTGGCACTCGCGGATCCGCCCGGTGGCGATCCGCGCTTCGAAGGAGGCTTCGTCGCGGGCCAGTTTCCCCTCGAGCCAGGCCTCGATCCAATCGGCCCGGTGGGCGGCGTCAGGCCGGTGGCGACGGATCTCGTCGAGATTCATCCGGAACACCTTGCGAAGCCGCTCGGGGGTGCCGTGGCCACTCTCCGCAGAGGCGACGGCCTGCCCGGCCTGGACCGTGGCGATCGCCTCCCCGAGCTCCCGACACGCGGCCGTATCGATCCGGCCGGCGTCGAAGCGGGCATCGAGCCGATCGGCTTCGTCAAATTGAACGAGCTTCACCGCCCACTCGATCGGCTCGCCAGCGCCATCGACATGGGGCGCCTCGGGCGAGCCGGTGATCGGCACCGCTTCCAGGTAGAGCCCCGGTGCGAAGCGGCGATTGAGGCGGATCTCCTCGGCGCAGAAATGCTTGCGCCGGTCGAGCGTGGAGAAGTCGAGAAACTCGAGCTTGCACGGCTTCTTCACCTTGTAGGCAAAGGGCCCGGTGAGAAACACCCACGAGATGTGCGTCTCAATGAGCTTGATCGGGCCGACCGGATGGGGATAGGCCGCCGGTTCGAGAAGTTTTTCAATCCAGGCAGGTCTCGTTGCCACTGCCGTCATCCAAACACCTCACGGTGGCGGGGAAGGGGCCGCGGGGCGGCGAGGTCGAGCTCGATGAGCCTTCCGCCACGCTGCCAGTCGGCCGCGCCGTAGCCCCCCCAGCCGGTGACGCGGCCATAGGCGAGATCGACCCCCTCCCAGTCGCCGTGGTAGTTGTTGACGTGGTCGTGGCCGCAGAACACGCCGACGACGCGATTCGTGCGGGCAAACCGGGCGAATGACTCGCCGGTGTCGCTGTCGAAACAGACGTTCTCTCCCTTCACCCCCTCGACGGCGCCTCGCTCGAACAGCGTGCGATATTCGAGGAGCGGAATGTGGACGAAGACGGTGATCGGCCCGTCGACCTCGCGATCCTCGTCGGCCGCGATCTGGCGGTCGAACCACTCGAGCTGCGGTGCTGAGATCTTCCGATCTCCCTCCGCATAGCCGACCTGGAAGAAGAACAGGCTCGTTGCCGGCTTCACGCCGTCGCCGGTGAGGAGGTCGTAGCGGAAGCAGTAGTGCCGGCCCGCGGGGCTATCGACGTGCCCTTGGAGGCCGTGAGTGATCCGGCCGCTGATCTCGTCGAGCGGAAGCGACCCCGGCCCTTGCTTGACCGGATAGTCGTGATTGCCAAAGCAAAGCGTCCAGGGGACGGAAAGATCATTCATGATCTCGAGCCCCTTCCACTCGACCTGTCCGAAGGAGTCGTTGTTGACGAAGTCGCCGGTGTGGATGACAAGGTCGGGCTTTTCGGCCGCGACGAGCCCGCGGATCACGGCGGCGGTGCGATCAGCGGCAGGCCCGGGATAGAAGTGGGTGTCGGTGATCTGGAGGAGCCGCAGGGCGCGGTCGCGAGCCGGCGTAAAGCGAACCTCGTACTGATCGCTCTGCCGCCGGTGGATGATGAGGTCGCCGAGCCGCTGCTCCCCCTCATCGGCCCGGGCGGGAGCGTGGAAGGCCCCGATGGAGAGCGCACGCGTCAGGGCGAGCCCGGAGAGCGCCGAGCGGGCAAGAAACCGACGACGAGTCATGGAACCGTCCTCCAAAAGGATCCGAACATTCGTTTCTAATTTTCCAGGCCGAGCCGGCCATCGCGATCGTCACGGGGCGCCTTCGTGCCATCGAGTTACGATGCCGCCCTGGGTGGCAGCCGCGGCGTCATCACCTCCGCCACAGCCGTGGAGCAACACCGAGGCTTCGAGCATCCTCCGGCGACGGCCCGAACGGGTCAATGCCGGGACCGGGCATTCTGCACGCCGCGCAAACAAGCCGCCCCTCCGGGCCTGACAACCGGAGGGGCGGCGTTCACGCTCAAAAGAGTGCTCCGGGGCTTACGCCCCGGGGCTCAGGCCTTGCGACGACGGAGCCGCCCGACGCCGAGCAGGCCCGCGCCGATGCAAAGCAGCGTCGTCGTGCCC
>CAMARC010000032.1 GCA_945860405.1 Candidatus Kuenenia stuttgartensis
AGGCCGGTGATGAGGGTGAGATCGGCGAGGTGCTCAGCGAGTGGTTCGAGCGTCTCGGTCAGTTCGAGGGGATGAATGCCGGGAGTGTTCTTGATCCGCCGCTCGTTCTTGATCTTGTCAGCGTCGAAGCCACCGATGAAGTCCGGGGCGTCGACATGCCCCTCCCCGGGGAAAAAGCAGCGGCGGACGATGCCGTTGGGGAGATAGACGATTCCGAGCTTCTTTCGGGGCTGCGCGGATTCGGGGGGAAGCCCGTCGGCGGCTGCGAGCGAAGGGAGGAACGGGAGGGCGAGCATCGCCCCCTTGGCACGGATGAAGGATCGGCGCGAGAGGTTCATGAAAGGGGCGGCGGGGGGCTTGGGGAGAGGCTGTCCGAAGCGCTCGAAAGCATACCGGGGATGCCGGCGAGGGCGGCGAGAGCATCGGGGTGGGCCAGCGCCGGGCCGATCTCGGCAAACAGACGGCGCGGATCGACTTGCTTGTCCCCTCCGCGGGCGTCGGGGGGCGGGGGGGTCCACCGTGGCGGCGGGCTTCCGGTGAGGCTCGCGAGGCGGGCATAAAACTCGCGACGGCGCACCGGATGGCCATCGGAGACGACGTACAGCGGGCCGGGATTGGCATGGTCGGCGACGGCCATCACGACCGCGGCCGCGTCGTCGACATGGATCAGATTCAGCCAGCTGTCGGGATCGGCGGTCAGGGCCGCACCGGCCCGGAGATCGTCGACGCGCGGTAGGCGTCCCGGTCCGTAGATTCCCGCCAACCGCAGCGCGGTGCCGGGGCCGAGTCGGTGGCCGCGGAGGAGGGCCTCGGCCTCGAGGAGGACGCGCCCCGCCTCGCGGTCGGGATGCGGGGGTGTCTCCTCGTCGACACATTGGCCATCGAGACGCCCCCAGACGCCGGTGGAACTGACGAGGATCACACGGGGCCGACCGGGAAGCGCCTCGAGGAGGCGGCCGAGTCCCTCGACATGGACGTCGCGGTAGCCATGGCCGGCCGAGCGATCGAAGCCGACCGACCACACGACGGTGTCGACCTCCGGCAACGGCGGGAGCGGCTCGGTGGAGGCGACGTCGGCGATGATCGCCTCCACCCCGGCGGCGGCGAGCCTCGTCACCCGCGCGGGCGTCCGCACCACCCCCCAGACGCGCGATCCGCTGGCCAGCCACCGCGCCGCGAGCCGCTCGCCGAGATAACCGCATCCGACGATGAGGCGGCGCGGGGCAGACAATGGCGTCGGGGCTGGGAGTGATGTCATCCGTCGAGGGCTCCGGGGCGCTGCAGTGGCTCGTGGGGCGCCACACCATCGCCAGGCCTTGGGGACGCGTGCGCCTCCATCCAGGCTGTGAGGATGATGTGGGCAGCGATCGAATCGGCCCGCGCCTTCTTCTTGCCGCGGGAGAGCCCGAGGCCGGCGAGCATCCCGGCTGCCTCGACCGACGTGTAGCGCTCATCTTGAAACGTCACCGGCCGGGAGGTCGTCTCGCCGAGCCAGATGGCGAAACGTTCGGCCTCGACCGACATCTTGCTGTCGCTGCCGTCGGCGTGGACCGGCAGGCCGACGACGAAACCGACGATCACTTCCTCGGCGACGAGGCGCTTGAAGAAAGCTGCTTCGGCCTTCTCGTCGCCGGTGGGCTGTCGCATCGGCCAGGGGCTGGCGATGATCCGCTCGGCATCGCAGATCGCGATCCCCATCCGCTTGCGACCGTAGTCGACCGCGGCGACACGGCCTGTAGGAATCGGCAACGAGGTGAAGCGTCGATGGTCGCTCATCGTGCCCCGTCCGCGGCCGGGGACTCGGCTGTCGCTCCGAAACGCCCCCCCTTGAGAAACGACGCGGTCGCTTCCTGGACCGCCGGGTCGCGCATCATGAAGGCGTGGCGGACGGGGAGGAGGACGAAATCATCCGCTCCTTCAAGCCGGGTCTCCTCGACGCGGACGACGGCGTCATCGTCCCCGTCGAGCATGGGGCTGTAGCCCTCCGCGTTGCCGGTGCCGCCGGCGATGATGCCGAACGGGCAGGGAGGGACGACGAGATTCCGGGCGAGCCGTGGCCAATCGAGGACCATCTCCCTGGCGGCGCCGGTGGAGAGCTTCGACAGCAGCCACACCTGCGACACCCTCCGGGCCAGATCGGACCCCTGATTCGGAGCCCCGAGCATCACCATCCGTTCGATCCGGTCGAGATCGGCGGCCGGTGCGTCGGCCATCCAGCGGCGGACGACGATGTTGCCGAGGCTGTGGCCGACGAGACTGATCCGGTCGGCGCCGTCGAGACCGGCGATCACACTGCCGAGGGCGCGGGCATGATCGTCGACCCCCGCCCGCGGACTGGCGTAGCCAAACGTCAGCACCGTGGCGTCGTGATGCTCGCGGAGATAGTTGGCCAGCGGGCGCATCGATCCACGCCCCTCCCCGAGGCCGTGGAGAAGGATGACCGTCGGGCCGTCCACCGGGGGAATCTGTCCGGAGGCTTCAAGCGACTGGAAGTGCTCCAGGCAGGCAGCGGCTGAGCCAGCATGGATCACCCGGTCGGCAGGATCGAGAACGCGGGCCGCGTCACTTCCCGGTCGACGCTGGATCCGCCACTCGTGCCGGACCCGCTCGTCCGACCACTCCATCGCCTCAGCGGCACGGCGCAGCCGCTCGCTCCAGTTGTTGTCGCCCTGCTCCCGATCGATGGCCGTGGACGCTGGGGGGGCGCTGGCGGTCTCGTCGGCCGGCAGGCTGCCCCCCGCCAGCAGCACAAGCGCCGCGAAAAGCAGATACGGCGCCGCACGTCGGAAGGCGAATGCATCCGGGGGATTGCCAGCAGGCATCGCCAGCCCTCACTTCTTCAGCGACCTTTGAGTCGTGCGACAGGAAACGGCACCGTCACAGAAACTCGCTCCAGCCCCGCTTCTCGAGCTCCGCCACGACGCGGCGGACAGCCTCTTCGTGCGACCGGGCGGCGACGAGCGTGGCATCGGGGGTGTGTACGACCAGCATATCCTCAAGCCCCATCGTGACGACCAGATGATCCTCGCCGGAGCTGACGATCGTCCGCACCGTCTCGATCCCGAGATGTCGGCCGATGACGGTGTTGCCGTCGGTGTCTCCGCCACGCTGGCGGGCGACGGCCGACCAGCCGCCGAGGTCGTCCCAGGTGAAGGGGGCTTCGATCACGGCCACGTCCTCGGCATGCTCGAGAACGGCGTAGTCGATGGAGATTCCTTTGATGGCGGCGAACTCCTCGGCGAACACGCGCTCACGGTCGGGGCCATCCCATGCGGCAGCGATCCGCTCGAGGTGGGCGAGGCATTCCGGCTGCTGGCGGCGGAGCGCTGCGATGATCGTCGCCGCCTTCCAGACGAAAATGCCGGCGTTCCACAGATAGTTGCCGGCAGCGAGGTATTCGCTGGCGACGCTTGCCGGCGGCTTCTCCTTGAATCTCGCCACGCGATGGACCGGGGCGGTGGCCTGCTCCCCGCCGGCCCGCGCGGGAGGACACGCGATCGGATCCCCTTCCTGGATGTAGCCAAAGCCCTCTGCGGGATAAGTCGGGCGGATACCGAACGTGACGAGCCTCCCGGGCGCTTCGAGGACGAGGGCCTCGGCCTGCCGGATCGCGGCGCGGAACGCCGCCGAGGGGGTGATGCAGTGGTCGGAGGGCATCACCGCCATGATC
This sequence comes from Candidatus Kuenenia stuttgartensis, assembly GCA_945860405.1. GTDB lineage: Bacteria > Planctomycetota > Planctomycetia > Pirellulales > UBA1268 > QWOP01. The sequence goes on from CAMARC010000032.1 coordinate 3,671, forward strand.
GCATCGGGATCGTGACGGGCAACCAGGAGCGCGGCCAGGCCGATGCAGGGGGCGGTGTCACGTTTGCACGGTTCCCCGACGAGCCCCGCTTCAGGGACGGTCGGGAGCTGTTGGCGGACGGCCGGGAGGAGGCGGGAAGAGGTGACGATCATCAGCCGGTCTGGGGGAACAAGCGCATCGAGCCGGGCGATGGTGTCCTCGAGGAGCGTCGTCGTTCCGGCCAGGGGGAGGAGCTGCTTCGGGAGGGCGGCGCGGCTGGCGGGCCAGAATCGGGTGCCGGATCCTCCGGCCATGACGATCGCGTGGAGCATCGTGGATTCCTGTCGGGCGGTGGGGCGGAGCGGGGGGCTCCAAAGCTCTGGGGAATGTCGCCGGAAACGTGGGCTGCGGGCAACAGGGGTTTTGAGGGCGCGCTCAGATGCCGCTTCCGATGACCGTCGGCCGCTCGATCCGTGAGCCGGGGGAGAGAAGTGTATCGAGGTCGGCCTCGTCGAGGATCCACGGAGCCAATTCCACCCCGACACCGTCTGCCACGACCACTCCGGCCCGGTGAAGGATGCGGCGGGCGTGGGCGTCGAGCGCGGCTTGGACGTGCGCCAGGGTGTCGGCGGCCGCCCCGGGTGGATTCTTGAGAGGGGCGAATCCCTCGGCGGGATCGATCTCCACCAGGCAGACACGCCGTGCCAGCGGCATGAGATCGAAGATGAAGCGCTCGAACTTGACCGCGTTGGGCGTCCGTGGATTCACGCGCTCCCCGGTGTCATCGAGGAACGGCACCGCCTTGTGGGCGACATGGAGCGGCAGCGGATCGGGGGCGGCCGAGGCCCGGCGGAGGAAGTCGAGAGCGAAGGCGTGGACGGCAATGCTGCCGGCATGGAATCGGAGCCGATCGCCGGGGCCGCGCTCGGCCGCCAGGGAAGCGGGGAGATCGCTGTACTCGACGACAAACGTGCGTTTCCCGTCGCTGGCCACGACGCCGACGCGCTCCCCGGGCTCGCGCTTGTGCACGACTTGGGTGGAGAACTCCGCCTCGTCGAGGAGGTGGTGGCCGAGGAACTCGGGGTGGAGCGGCATCGTGAGGGGATTGTCGACCTGGAACGTCGTCACGTGCCGGCAGCCGCGGTCGGCAAACCATTCGAGCCCGCCGGCCGCAACGAGGGCCGGCAGCATGCCGCCGTGGCCATCGGGAGCCATGGCGATGCGGTCGGGGGCATCGAGGAGGAGATTGCCGGCGGCGGCGTCGACGGCTGGCAGATCGCGCTGCCGGAAGACGAGGATGTGGTCGGGGTCGAGGCCGCCGTAGTCGTGGTCGGCCAGCCACGCCCGCGTGTCGGCGTCGGTCGCGGAGCTGGTCATGATCGCCAGGGGCACCGGACGAGCGTACCGTTTGGCGATGCCGCGGAGTCTGCCGAGGAGGAGATCGAAGAGCGTTGCCCCGGAGAGCGGGCCGACCGGCACGACCCCCTTCGGGCCGTTGCATCCGAGGCGAGAGCCCTGCCCACCGGCCACGAGCACGGCCCCGAACAGCCCCTGTGACAGGCCCTTTTGTCCGGCCGCCGCGGCCCGATCGGCGTCGTCGCCGAGGACATAACAGGGGGGGGTGTTGGCCCGGGCGAGATCGGCCGCCAGAGCCGCTACGGCGCCGGCCACCAACCCCGGCCCGGAGGCGCGGGCGAGGCGACGGAGTTCGCCGAACATGCCCCAGTCAATGGCCGCGAGTTGACCGACGAGTCGGTCGCGAGCGCTTTCGTCGAGGGTTTTCCAGAACCTGAGAACATGATCCTGACCGGCCTCTGCGATCGATTCCGCGAGCGTCGGCGGGAGGGAAGGGGAGTGCATGGCGACCTCCATTCAGGATCGGCCCCGGACCCACGCCCAGAGCAGAAAGGCGAGGAGCGGAAAGCCGACAAAAATCACGCCGTAGGTGAAGAGCGTTGTCCAGAGATGCTTGGGCCAGCGAGCCATGGTGGTGTGTTACCGGAGTGGGGAGGCGGGAGGATCGTCGATCGCCGGGAGGGGGGCCCGGGCGAAGACGTCGACGGGGATGAGAATCGTCTCATCGGCTGGCTCATCGAGCCGGCATTCGATCCGTGCGCCCCAGGGGAGAACCTCGGCCGCCACGATCGTGGCCTCGACCTCCTCGCAGCGCGTGCCCACCTCGACCTGAGGGAGGTGTTGGAATGGCGGGCAGAATCCGACGTGCCCGGTGACCAGCCGAGAGCCGGAAACCACCGCGAGATGGAGGGTGCCACGGATGCACTCCATCCGCTCGTCGGGGAGAACGTATCGCTCGAACCGCTGCTGGAGGATCCCCGGCACGACCGCTGCCGACAAGTTCTCGGGGGCGGAAACGGCATCGGCCAGAGTCTCCGGCCCCCTTGGAGGAGCCTCTTGGACGGGAGCAGGGGCCGCTGACCGCATCCGGCGGACTGCTTGCTTCCGCCGCCGCCGCCCCTGAGCGGATGTCGCATCCGCAAACCGATCCCTGTCCCGCAGGCCGGCGTGACGGTGCGAGGATGACCCTACAAACCACCCCAGCGACGGTGCCACCGGCGCCACCAGCGTTAGCACCGCCGCCGCGACGGCCCCGACCGTGGCCACCAATCGCAGCGGATGGAATGGTGAGGTTAGCAGGGCGGCCGGCCCGGGGAGGGTGGCGGCCAGAGCGAGGGCTAACCCGAGGCGGACGGCTACTCGCTGAAGCGTTCGCGTTCCGGGCCCGACATCGGATGACGCGACATCGACCACGGCGACGAGGAGGATGCCAACGATCACCGCGGCGACCGATGCGTTGGCGCTGGTGTCGAATGACACCTGCATCCGCCGGACAACAAGGACCACCGCGCACGCCAGCGTGATCGCGGCGATGGCCGATCCGATCGCTGCAAGCAGCCGTGGACCGGGGCGGTCAGCCAGCGACCGACCCGCCCCGGATCCACGTCCTGCAACAACAGCCATTGGCGGCCTCAGGCCTTCCCGGCAACCTTGGCCAGCTCGGCGGCACGTTCGGTCTTCTCCCACGGGAAGCCTTCGCGGCCGAAGTGGCCACCCGCAGCCGTCTTGCGATAGATCGGCTTGCGGAGATCGAGGTAGTCGATGATCCCGCGGGGCTTGAGGGGGAAGAACTGACGGACCACGTCGCAGAGCTTCTCGTCGGGCAGCTTGCCGGTCCCTTCGGTGTCGACTTTGATGCTCACCGGATCGCTGACACCGATCGCATAGGCGAGTTGCACCTCGCAACGGTCGGCAAGCCCCGATGCGACGATGTTCTTGGCGATGTGGCGGGCCATGTAGGCGGCACTGCGATCGACCTTCGTCGGATCCTTGCCCGAGAAGGCGCCACCGCCGTGACGTCCCCAGCCGCCGTAGGTATCGACGATGATCTTCCGTCCGGTGAGGCCGCAGTCACCGTGGGGACCACCGACCACGAACCGCCCGGTGGGGTTGATGTGGTAGGTGATGTTCGAGATGTCGAGATCCTTCGGGAGCAGCGGCTTGCAGATCTTCTCGATGACGAACGTGCGGATCTCCTCGTTGGAGACGTGGGGAGCGTGCTGCGTGGAGACGACGATCGTGTCGAGGCGCTTCGGCGTGTTGCCCTCGTATTCGATCGTCACCTGGCTCTTCGAATCTGGGCGGAGCCAGTCGACCTCGCCCTTCTGGCGGGCTTCCGTGAGGCGGTTGAGGATCCGGTGGGAGAGGGCGATCGGGAGCGGCATCATCTCCGGCGTCTCGTTGCAGGCGTAGCCGAACATCAGCCCCTGGTCGCCGGCGCCGATGTCCTTGCCCGTCGAGTCGTCCTCGTTGACGCCCATCGCGATGTCGCCGCTCTGCTTGCCGACGGCAACGAGCACGGAGCACGTGTCGGCGGAGATCCCCATCTCGTCGTCGGTGTAGCCGACGTCACGGATCACGTCACGGACGACCTTCTGGTAGTCGATCGTGCCCTTGGAGGTGATCTCACCAGCCACGACCGCCAGGCCCGTCGTCACGAGCGTCTCGCAGGCAACACGGCTGAGGGGATCCAGAGCGAGGTAGGCGTCGAGGACGCCGTCGGAGATCTGATCTGCCAGCTTGTCGGGGTGGCCCATGCTGACCGATTCGCTCGTGAACAGATACTTGCCTTTGGACACGGTTCGTCGCCTCTTGCGGTGATGGGGGCATTGCCCAACGGGATTGGGCATGGGTCAAAAAGAATGAAACACCGATTATCCAGGTTCGCGGGCTGGTGGGCAACCCTTGGTCTCGCGCGGACCGGCAGAAAGGAGGGCCAGGATCCTTTCGGCGGTGGCGGCGGTGGCGCCGCGGTGGGCAGCGACGGTGGCGGCGGCCCGCGTTCCCAGCGCCAGGGGGGGCTCAGCCACCAGGCAGTCGCAAACAAAGGTCGTGAGGGCCGGGCCATCGGCCACGACGCGGGCTGCGTCGGCCGCGAGAAGGACCGCCACCTCGTCGGCGAAGTTGCGGGTGTGGGGGCCGAAGCAGACGGCCGCCCCGTAGGCTGCCGGCTCGAGCATGTTTTGCCCGCCGCGCTTCCCGTCGAGGCTCCCCCCCACGAAGGCGATTGTCGCCGTCCCCCACCAAGCCCCGAGTTCACCGGTCGTGTCGACAAGGAGCACCCGCGCATCCGGGGCGGCTCCCTCGGTGTCGAGGGTGCTGCGGGCCTGCCAGGCGAGCCCCGAGCCGTCGAGGAGGGCCACGATCTCCGGCTTCCGCTCGACATGCCTCGGCACGATCACGAGGCGGAGCCGGGGATGATCGGCGGAAGCGGCCCGATAGGCGTCGATCGCCAAGGCCTCCTCGGGGGCCTGCGTGCTGCCGGCGAGGAACACGACGTCGTCATCCCGGAAGCCGGCCAGCTTCGCCAGACGCCAGACATCCTCGGCGCCGCGGTCGCCACGGACGCCATCGAACTTCATCGATCCGGCATCGACGACCGTCGGGGCGCCGAGCGCCCGGAATCGTGCCGCATCGGCGGCCGAGCGCGCACTGACGAGCATCACTTGCGACAGCATCCGGCGGACAAGCGGGGCGACGCGGCGGTAGCCACGGGCGCTGGAGTCGCTCAATCGTCCGTTGGCCACGACAACCGGCAGGCGATGGCGCCACGCCGCGTCGAGGAGATGGGGCCAGAGTTCCAATTCGCCGAGGACGAGGAGGTCGGCGTCGACGGCCTTGACCACCCGGCGCACCGCCCAAGTGAAGTCGAGGGGGCAGGGGAAGACAACGGCCGCGTCGAACCGTTTGGCGGCGAGATCGAGGCCGGTCGTGGTGGAACTGGAGACGACGAACTCGACCGCGAGCTCCTTGGCCCCGGCTTGGGCGTCGATCTCGCGGGCGAGCGACGACAGGAGTTGGATCTCGCCGACGCTGACACCGTGGAGCCAGATGCGAGAAACGCCGGCTTCGCGGCGGGGCAGGGGAGCGATCCCGCCGGTGAAACGCATCCACGGCGCTGCCACCGGGCGCCCGCCGGAGAACTTTCTCCATGCCACCCAGGGCAGGAGCACCACGAAGACGATGAGGTAGATGAGGTCGAGGAGCATGGTGCGCGGCCGGGCAGAAGGCGACCGGACACGGCATGAATCCGCGGCCTGGCTAGCACCAAGGCTAACGATCCATCGCCGATTCGTCGCCCTGGTCTTCTTCCCACCCCCCGGAGGCGGCGTCGGGGTGAAGCGTGACGAGCCGGCGAAGCCCTGGCGTGAGAAGTTTGTGCCGCGGCGTGACTCGATCGGTGTGGATCGCGGAAAGGCCGTCGCCATCGCGGAAGATGAGCGGAGATTCGGCGAGGAACCGCATCACCGCCGGGGTGGCGGTGGTCCAGCGGACGAGGAGGTCGTAGATATTGTCGGGCTTGTCAGCTACGGCTCCCCCCCACTTCCTCTTCCAGCGGAACAGACCATCGTGGAGGCATGGACGGCACCCCAACATGTCCATGGTGGCGAGTCCAAACGATCTTGCCGCGTGGAAACCGAAGAGATACGTGGCATCAATCGCGCCGAGTCGGAGCAGGTGCTCGTCGGCGTTCACGCAGGCTGTCGTCAGATGCAGGAAAACCCCGCTGCGCATTTCAAACAGCAGCCCTGCGATCGGAATGCCACTCTGCTCGACCCACAGCAAGCCGCCGTTGCGAAATCGTGTCCGCAACCAGCGGCGCGGTCGAACGTACGCATCGGCGCCGTACCGGCGGCTGATGTAGGGCTCATAGTCGCGGGCGATGTACGTCTCCAGTTCGGCGGGATCGCGGGTGATTCGCCAGGTCAGCCCGTTCTTGCGTATGGTTCGCATGGCCCTTTTGGCGTGTCGGGATAGGATGTTGTCATCGGACGCCGGCACCGGCGCCACCATCCGGATCCACTCCGGCACCCGCAGGTATTCGGCGGCCGAGAAGAGCCGGGCCGTCATCCGATCGGCACGGGCCACGGTGATGTTGGCAGCATCTCGCCACCGCCGGAGCACGCGGGGCAACTGCCACGTCCTGTAGCTCCCCAGATGGCGGCTCTCCCGAAGACAGCTGCCAAAAAAGCGGTCCGGCAGATACCGCGACCAGCGTTCTTCTCCCGCCACCAGCAGGCTGCCTGCGGTGCCCGAATACAGCACGAGCGGCACCCGTCGCAGGCTGTTATCGACGGCACAGTGCAACGATGTCTTGAGCGTCGGATGCATGACTGAGTAGGCGAAGTACCGACTGAGGACTGAGCGATGGTACCATCGCATGCCAGGCATCAGCACAGCGACGCATGCACATGACAACCGTCCAGCGCGACTACTGGGACTCCGTCGGGGCTTATTGGCAGCGACGGCAGCCTCATAGACTGTGGCGGGAGTTTACCGATCGCCAGCAGATCGGGCTGCTGACCCGCTGGGCGAGCGGGTGGATCAAGGACGGCAGACGGCCCGATCTGCTCAAGACCGACCTCTTCGACGAAGTGGCCAGCCAGGGAATCGTGCCATGGTTGCTCGCTCGGGGAGCCAAAGTCACGAGCATCGATGTCGCGCCGGCGATCGTGGCAGACGCGTTGGCTCGAAATCCCGGCCTGGACGCGGTCGTCGCCGACGTGCGTTCACTACCGTTTGCCGAGGCATCGTTCGACGTTGTGTTCTCAGGATCGACGCTCGACCATTTCGAGTCAGCGGCCGACATTCAGACGGCAATTGGCGAACTCCGCCGCGTGCTGCGGCCCGGCGGTTCGCTCATCCTGACGCTCGATAATCCCGCCAATCCGCTGATCTGGCTGCGGAACGGGCCACTGCTCGGCCTTCTCCGTCGCATCGGCATCGTGCCCTATCAGGTGGGAGCGACGCTCGGGCCACGGGCGCTCGAGCGGGCGGTGCAGGCGGTTGGCCTCGATGTCGTGGCGACGACCGCCGTCATGCACTGCCCGCGGGCGGTTGTGGTGGCGTTGGCCGGGCTGATGGAGCGGCTGAGCAGATCTTGGCAGGAGTCGTTTCTGCGCCACCTCCAGACGTGGGAGCGGCTGGAACGCTGGCCGACGCGGTGGCTCACCGGCCACTATGTCGCGGTCCACGCCGTCGCACCGAGGGAGTGTGGTGCCAAACCACTCTCCCGCTGATTCAAGGATCCTCTCCATGACCCACGCCCCCCCGCAGCCGCTCGTCGTCAATTTCACACCCACAGGCATGGTGCCCACGAAGGCGGCCACGCCGCATGTGCCGGTCAGCCCGACGGAGATCGTGGAGCAGGTCCACGAGGCATATGGGATCGGCATCAGCGTCGTGCACCTGCACGCGCGACGGGCAGACGGCAGCCCGGGCTACGAGGCCGAAATCTACGCCGATATCTTTGCCGGTATCCGCCGGCACTGCCCCGATCTCCCCCTCTGCGCCTCGCTGAGCGGCAGGAGCTTTCCGGAGTTCGAAAAGCGGTCGGCCGTTTTGGAGCTGCGGCCCGACATGGCGTCGCTCACACTCGGATCGCTCAACTTCGCCCGCGAAGCGAGCATGAACTCGCCGGAGATGATCCAGAGGCTGGTCGAGAAGATGGATCAGTGTGGAGTTATGCCCGAACTCGAGTGCTTCGACGCCGGGATGATCAACTACGCGACCCACCTGATTCACAAGGGCGTCCTCAGGCCCCCGCACTATTTCAATGTCATCGTGGGCAACATCTCGAGCGCGCAGGCCGACCTCCAGCAAGTGGGCATGCTCATCCGCAGCCTCCCCGTGGGAGCAACCTGGTCGCTCGGTGGAATCGGTGCGGCGCAGCTCCGAGCCAATGCGATCGCGATCGTGGAGGGCGGGGGTGTGCGGGTCGGGCTCGAGGACAATCTCTGGTTCGATGCTGAGCGGACGCAACTGGCGACGAATGCCGGACTGCTCAGGCGGATTCACGATCTCGCGGTGTTCTTCGAGCGGCCCATCATGAAGCCGACCGCGTTTCGTGCACTTGGCTTTTCGAACCGGCATCCTGCAGGTGGAGCGACATGAGCGAGCCGCTGTGGAAGCGAGTCTGGCGTACGTTGCAAAAAGAGGGACTGGGCAGTCTCTGGCTCAAGTCGCTTGACGCGTTGGGATATCGGCGACTGTACCTGCTCCGGCGGCCACTGGTGGAGCCGATCGGCGACTGCCCGATGACGCTGCCTGTGGAGATCGGATGGTTGACATTTGAGGAGCTGCAGGACTATTTCGCGTTTCGCCCGGATGCAATCCGTCATGACGTGACTCAGCAGCTTCTGCAGGGGGATCGCTGCCTCGTGGCCCGACACGAGGACCGGATCGTGGGGGCGATGTGGGGATCGAGCACGAGAATGAATACGCAACGGTTGCTAGGCCGCGATCTCTCGTTGGCAGCCGGCGAGGCCTACCAGTTTGACGCCTACACGTTGCCTGAGGTTCGAGGCATGGGGATTGCCCCGGCGCTCAGCGTGGCATGGCTGCGACACCTGCGTGACGAGGCCTGTTCAGCCGCGATCCGGATGACATTTCCGTGGAACGTTGCTGCCCTCCGGTCCCATGCAAAGGCAGGGTATCGGGTGGTGGCAGTCGTCCGCTGCTTCAGGCTGGGATCCCGGCGATATGTCTTTCCGCGGGGGCGGTTCATGGCTTAGCCCGGTGCGAGCTCACGCTCACCCCGTGGCGACACCGCTCGAGCGGCCACAGCAGTTCTTGAACTTCTTCCCGCTCCCGCACGGACAGGGATCGTTTCGCCCCACCTTCCCGGCGAGATTGCGGATCGGCTCGACGTGGTCATCGGGATTCGATGGCTCGGCTGCGGAGGCTTCCGCCAGGGGGGGCTCCGGGAGCGTGGCCGAGGGGGCGGCGGCGTGGATCGCCGCGGTCTCCTTCCAGGTGCTCCGCAGGGCGTCGTCCTCGACCTGCTCGATCCGGTAGACGATGTCGGTGACGCGTTCGTCGATCCCCTTCCACATCAGGTCGAACGTCCGCATCCCCTCCCGCTTGTATTCCACCTTCGGGTCGACCTGCGCGTATCCGCGGAGGCCGACGCTCGATCGAAGGTGATCCATCGCCAGGAGGTGATCCTTCCAGGCATTGTCGAGGAACTGGAGGAGCACGGCCCGCTCCATCCGCTTCATCTCGTCGCGGGGATCGTCACTGCGGGCGTGACGCCGGCGACTGGCGTCGGAGAGGACGCGGCGGAGCTGATCGAGGTCGTTCGTCTCGAGGTCGGCAGGCGTGAGATCGGGATCGAAGCGCTCGCGCGCCCAGGCAAGCAGGCCGTCGCGGTCGAGGGCCCGCGATCCGTCCGCCTGGGGGCGGATGAAATGCGATAGCCCGGCGAGGACCGGATATTCGATCTCGCGGCGGCCGTAGACCTCGTGGGCCTTCCGCTTGACGAGCTCGCGAAACTGCTTCGGATCGAGCCCCGTCTGCACGGCGTTCTCGACGTCGGCGGGGGCAAGCGACTCGCCAAACCGCCACTCCGTCCAGCCGCAGGCGCTCCTCAGGCCGAAGTCGTGGGCGAGGAACTTCCCCCCCTCGGCCAGGTCGATCTTGGCGATCGCCTCGCGCACTGCTCCCTGAAGGTATTCGACGACATTCTGGCGGCCGATCTTCTTCAGATCGCGATCGGTGAGCCGGGTCTTCCAGCGGGCGTTGGCAAACGTCGCCAGGGCCCCCCAGTTCCATTCGCCCTCGTCTTCCCCCTCGGGGATGTTTTCCTCGACGGCCTCGAAGATCTGCGTCTCTGATTGGCGGATTGCCTGGTCGGTGGCGAGCCGCTCGGCCTCCTCGGGATTGAGGCCACGGAAGTCGGCGGCATCGAGCTCGCAGGCCAACTGGCCGGCGGCCCAGGTGGCGTAGGTCTGAGGGCCGTAGTCCTTGTCGAGGAACGAGCCGACGTTCTGGTCGATCTGCCGATCGATCATGTCGAGGATCAACTCCCGGCAATCGGAGCCGTCGAGGATCTTCTGACGGAAGCCGTAGACGCGCTTTCGCTGCTCGTCCATCACCTCGTCGTATTCGAGGAGATTCTTGCGGACGTCGAAGTTGCGTTCCTCGACCTTCTTTTGGGCCGCTTCGACGCGCCGCGTCACCATCCGGCTCTCGATCGCCTCGCCATCCTGCATCCCCAGCCGCGTGAGGACGTTCTTGACCCACTCGCCGGCGAAGATCCGCATCAGGTCGTCTTCGAGGGAGAGGAAGAAGCGGCTCGAGCCCGGATCACCCTGGCGACCGCAGCGGCCGCGGAGCTGGAGATCGATCCGCCGTGCCTCGTGGCGCTCGGTGCCGATGATGTGCAGCCCGCCCATCCCGCGGACCTCGTCCCCTTCGACCTTCATGTTCTCCCGGTCGGAGATCTCACGCACGAGGGTGTCCCACTCTTCTTTAGGGACATCGAGACGGGTCGGATACTTCTCCTGGAGCCGGGCCCAGGCGAGGGTGTCGGGGTTGCCGCCGAGGATGATGTCGGTGCCGCGGCCGGCCATGTTCGTGGCGATCGTCACGGCGTCGCGCCGCCCGGCCTGGGCGATGATCTCGGCCTCGCGCTTGTGGTGCTTGGCGTTGAGCACCTGATGATCGATGCCGCGGGCCTCGAGGAGCGAGGAGAGGAGTTCGCTCTTCTCGATCGAGACGGTGCCGACGAGGACGGGGCAGCCGCGGTGCTGGAGGTCGCGGACGGTCTTTCGCGGGATCGATTCCTTCGAGCGCGTCTCCTTGTCCTCAAACTCGATCGTCGTCTCGTTCTCGCCGAGGATCCGCCCGACCCGCCAGCTCCCGTCGGAGAGCGCGAGCGAATCCCAGCGGTGGACGCGCTCGACTTCGTCGGCGACGGCCGTCCACTTCTCTTTTTCGGTGCGGTAGATGACGTCGGGGTGGTTGACCCGCTTCATGCCGCGGTTTGCCGGGATGGCGATGACGTCGAGCTTGTAGATCTTCCAAAACTCGCTCGCCTCGGTCATGGCCGTGCCGGTCATGCCGCCGAGCTTCTTGTAGAGCTTGAAGAAGTTCTGGAGGGTGACGGTGGCGAGGGTCTGCGATTCCTCCTTGACCCGCACTCCCTCCTTGGCCTCGACTGCCTGGTGGAGTCCGTCCGACCACTGCCGGCCCGGCATCAACCGCCCGGTGAACTCGTCGACGATCACCACTTCCCCCTGTTGAACGACGTAGTTCACGTCGCGCTTGTAGAGGTGGTGGGCCTTGAGGGAGTTGTCGATGAGGTGGGGCCACTCCATGTTGCCCGCGGTGTAGAAGCTCTCCACGCCGGCGAGTTGCTCGGCGCGACGCACGCCCGCCTCCGTCAAGCTGACGGTGTGCTCCTTCTCCTTGACCTCGAAGTGCTCCTCGGGGCGCAGCTGCCGGGAGATCTGGTCGGCGCGGGTGTACTTGGCGACGTCGTCATGGGCCGGGCCGGAGATGATCAGCGGCGTGCGGGCTTCGTCGATGAGGATGTTGTCGACCTCGTCGACGATCGCGAAATTGAGCACGCCCTGGCTCTGCTGCTGGTGGGCGGGGAAGCGATCGTCGCCGCGGGACGCCATCCGCATGTTGTCGCGGAGGTAGTCAAAGCCGAATTCGTTGTTCGTGCCGTAGGTGATGTCGGCCGCATACGACTTCTGCCGTTCGGCGGAATCCATCCCCGACTGGATCGCGCCGACGGACAGGCCGAGGCCCATGTAGAGCGGCCCCATCCACTCCATGTCGCGGCGGGCGAGGTAGTCGTTGACGGTGACGACGTGGACGCCTTTCCCCTCGATGGCATTGAGGTAGGCGGGGAGGGTGGCGACGAGCGTCTTCCCCTCACCGGTCATCATCTCGGCGATGGCGCCGGAGTGAAGCACCATGCCACCGATGAGCTGGACGTCGTAGTGGCGCATCCCGAGCCAGCGGCGCCCTGCCTCGCGGCAGACGCCGAAGGCCTCGGGGAGGATGTCGTCGAGGGTCTCGCCGGCAGCCAGCCGGCGGCGGAACTCGGCCGTCTGCCCGCGAAGCTCGGCATCGGTCATCGTCTGGTAGCGGGGTTCGAGCGAGTTGATCGCCTCGATCTGCGGCTCGAGCCGTCGCAGGTAACGCGCGTTGGACGAGCCGAACATGCCGGTGAGGAGCCGCTCCACGCGGTGTCCGGCGGCGGCAGCGGTGTTCGTGACCGCGTCCCAGATCTGTTCGAGTTGTTCCATCGTGCGTCGTTTCGTTCGGCGGGGCGGAAAAGAGGATCAGCCGGAGCGGGTGGAGGGAGGATCGGAGGCGGTCCACGCCCTTCGGCCGGCGACCGGCCCGAACGGAAACGACAGCTCTCCGCCGGGCCGCGGGGGCCCGGGAGCAGCGGGTGGACCGGGTAAGCTGGGCGAATTCCGTTACCGCCGCCGTTGGATTGTCGCGGTATCCCGCGCGATCGGTCAAGGCGAAACGGGGTCGAGGAGTCTTTTATGGCACGACAGTGGAACGGAATCGGCCGTTGCTTCCCGTGGGCTTCAGGAGCGGCCGGGCGTTGGCCCGGATTCCGGGTTCGGCCCTGGCTCGCCCTGCTTTCGGCCCTCGTCGCCGCGCTTCGAATGGCCGATGGCGCCCCGCCGGAGCCCGGGAGCGCGGCCCTGCGGGTCGTCCGGCCGGTCGAGTGGGCCGTGGTGCAGCGGCACAGCCGCGGTGAAGGGGCCATTCCCGTCGAGGTCCGCGCGTCGCTCCCCGCGGCTGGAGCGATCGAGGTCCGCGTCGCACGGGCGGCGGATGCTCCGTGGCAGTCGCTGGCGCGGGAAGAGGAGACGTTCACCGGCCTCATCGCCGCGCCGGCAGGGGGATGGCATCGCCTCGAAGTCAGAGCGATTGTCGAGGATATGGTTGTGGGGGAAGCGACGGTGGAGCGGGTCGGGGTCGGCGAGGTGTTCGTCGTCGCCGGCCAATCCAACTCCGCCAACCACGGCGAAGAGCGGCTCGCACCGGCGACCGATCGGGTCGTGACTCTCGATCCCGAGGGCGTGTGGCGCGTGGCGGCCGATCCGCAGCCGGGGGCCAGCGGCGACGGCGGGAGCTTCCTGCCAGCACTCGGTGACAGGCTCGAGGCAGAGTTCAAAGTCCCGATCGGCTTGGTGGCCTGCGGGATCGGCGCGACGAGTGTCCGCGAATGGCTTCCCGAGGGGAGCCGGTTTCCCGCCCCGCCGACACTCACCGCGCGGGTCCGCCCCGTGGCCGGCGGGGGCTTTGAGAGTGACGGCGCGGCGTTCGCCATGCTCGTTGGCCGCATGAAGCAACTGGAGCCGACGGGGTTTCGGGGGGTGCTCTGGCATCAGGGAGAGAGCGACGCCAACCAACAAGACCGGTCGCGGACGCTGCCAGGGCCGCTCTATGAAGCGCTGCTCGGGCGCGTGATCCGCGATACGCGGGCCGAAATCGGCCGGAACGTTCCCTGGTTTGTCGCCCGGGCCACCTACCATGTCCCCGGCGATGAATCGTCGACCGACATTCGGGTCGCGCAGGCAGCCGTCTGCCGTGACGGCGTCGCTCTCCCCGGCCCCGACACCGATCGGCTCAAGGGCCCCCTCCGCGACTCCGGCGGGCACGGGGTGCACTTCAGTGGTGCCGGTCAGCGCCGCCATGCCGAAGCCTGGTTTGCGGTGCTCGCCCCCTGGCTCGAGGCCCGGCTCAGCGCGCCGTGAACGGGCTGCTACGATGCCCCCGGTCACCCCAGAGTTTTTTCATTCATGGCCGCATCCCCGTTTCGCGATCCCGCCGGCGCGATGATCTTCCTTGGCACCGGCACCAGTGTCGGCGTGCCGATGGTGGGGTGCGCCTGTCCGGTCTGCACGAGCGACGACCCGCGTGACCGGCGGACGCGGACGAGCGTTCTGTTGGGGCTTCCCGGGGGCACGCTCCTGGTTGACACGACACCCGATCTCCGCGCCCAACTCCTCCGGGAGCGGATCGGCCGGGTCGACGCGGTCCTCTATACGCACGAGCATATCGACCATCTCTACGGCCTCGACGATGTTCGGCCGCTCTGTTTCGCGCGTGGCGGGCCGATCCCGGTCTACTGCGAGGCGCTCGTCGAGGAGCGGATCCGCCGGGCCTTCGACTACGCCTTCCTGCCGATGCCGCTCCCCGGCGGGGGCGTGCCGAAGCTCGAATTCTCGCGGATCACGACCGCGCCTTTTGACCTCCTCGGCTGCCGCGTCGTGCCGCTCCGGCTCCGGCACGGCGTGTTCGACGTTCTCGGCTTCCGCTTCGGCGACATCGCCTATTGCACCGACACCAACGGCATGCCGGAGGAGACGTTTGAGCGGCTCGAGGGGCTCGACGTTCTCGTCCTCGACTGCCTTCGGCACACCCGACATCCGACGCATTTTTCGCTGGAAGAGTCGGTCGAGGTGGCGCGGCGCGTGGGGGCGAAGCGGACGCTCCTCATCCACTTTTCGCACGATATCTCCCACCGCGCGGTATCGGCGCAGCTCCCTCCCGGCATGGAGCTGGCCCACGACGGGCTCACGGTGCCGCTGACGGGGCTGTGAGGCGGCCTTCGCTCGGCTTCACGCCGCCGCGGGCTCGTGGGCGGGCGTGGCGTCGCTGCCGGCGGGATTTCCCGACAGATCGATCGAACGAAGCCGGAGGGCGTTGGCGATCACGGAGAGCGAGGAGAGGCTCATCGCTGCCGCCGCGAGCATCGGGCTCGTCACATGCCCGAGAAGCGGATAGAGGACGCCGGCGGCCACCGGGATCGCGAGCACGTTGTAGATGAAGGCGAGGAGGAGATTCTCGCGGACGTTTCGCATCGTTCCCCGCGCGAGGGTGATCGCCCGCGGCACTGCGGCGAGCCCGCCAGAGAGGAGCGTGAGGTCGGCTGTCTCCATGGCCACGTCGGCCCCGCTCCCCATCGCCACCCCGACGTCGGCCGAAGCGAGGGCCGGGGCGTCGTTGACCCCGTCGCCGATGAAGGCCACGCTCCCCGCGCCGCGGAGATCGTCGCGGAGCCGCATCACCCGCTCCGCCTTGGCCTCGGGCGACAGCCCTCCCTCGGCCCGATCGATGCCGACAAGCTTTGCTACATGCCGGGCCGCCTGCGGGGTGTCGCCGGAGAGCATCTCGACGGCAATCCCCTCGCGACGAAGGCCGGCGATCACTCCGGCCGCCTCGGGGCGAGGAGGATCACTGACGGCAAAGAAACCGGCCAACTTTCCCTCGACCGCGACGGCGATGATCGTCGCCCCCGCCTCGCGGGCCCGCTCGAGCGCCGCGGCGGCCGC
>CAMARC010000033.1 GCA_945860405.1 Candidatus Kuenenia stuttgartensis
TCGAGCCAGTGGCGGGCAAACCGCTCGCCGAAGTGGGGGGATGCCAGCAGCCGGTCGACATACTTTTCATACGCCAGCGGATCGGGATCGGCGACGACCCGATCGACCTCGGCGGGATCGGCAGGAAGCCCGGTGAGCAGTTCGGCGGCCCGGCGGACGAGCTGTCCCCGGGATGCCTCCGGCACCGGCGTCAGGCCGGCCGCCTCCAAGCGCGCAAGCACGAAGCGGTCGATGTCGTTGCGGCACCAGCCAACGGCCTCGACCGGCGGCGCCGCCACAGGCTGCGGCGGCTGCCAGCACCAGTGATCGGCTTTGCGGGCGGCGATGTCGAAGCCCCCTGCCGCTGCGGCCACCGGTCCTTCGACGGGCCACGGGAGCCCCCGGCGAACCCACTCCTCGAGCGTGGCGATCGCCTCGGGCGGCAGCCGGCCCTCGGGGGGCATCTGGAGCTTGCCGTCGTAACGGACGACCTCGACGAGCAGACTCACCTCCGGCTTCCCAGGCGTGGCCAGCCCCTCGTGGCCGAGGGTTTCGGCCCGGGTGTCGAAGGAGAGATCCCCCTCCGGCTCACCGGCGGCCCGGGAATGGCAGGCCGAGCAGTGTTCGACGAGGAGCGGCCGGACCCGCGATTCAAAGAACTCGGCATCCTCGGCCGACGGTGCCCCGGGCAACTCGGCGGCCCCCGCCGTGGCAACGACCGCTGCGGTCACCACCAGGATCGCCACGGCGACCGCTTGGCGACCGCGGACCAGGAAACACGCCATGTCGAAGTCCTCCGGGGGCCACCGGGGCCCGGGGCTCAATGCCCCGCTCGCCCCCGATCGGTCGCCGCGCCGACGGCGCACGCACCGACATCTATTTTACCTCCCGGCTGCCCGATCGGTACCGCGAAAACGCCAGCCAATTCCGCGGCTTTTCAGCGCAGCGGCGGGCCGGTGAGGTCTTTGCCGTCAATGGAGAGCACCTGGAAGTGGTGCACCGCCGGCACCTCCGCCTTCCAGGCCCACACAACCTTCCGCTCGGGCGACACCTCGACGAGGCGCTCGCCATGCTTGCCGACGTGGTAGCTGGCGATCATCGTGTTGCCGTTGGGGAGCCGCTGGATTCCGCAGGCATCGGCGATGGCGCCGTCGACGTCACCGGTGTCAATCTGCCAGCGGATCTTTCCCTCTTTGTCGAACTCGACGACACGGTTGCCATTGGTGAGGCCGGCGAGGATCCCGCCGTCAGCGAGGGTGATCGCGGTGAACGGCCAGGTGTTGAGCTCCGGGGCCGCCGGATCGCGGGTGCCGATCCGCTCCAGTTCCTTTCCCGTGGCGTCGTAGCGGATGATCGCGAAGTCGAAGAGGTGGGGGCAGAGATACGTGCCGTCGGCCTGCTTGCGGCTCATCCGGGTTTGCATGTGACCGTTGGCCTTCTGGCACGCCAGCGGAAACTCGACCTTCATCGTGCCGTCTGCGGCGATTTCGAGGAGGCGCGGACTCGGCCCCGCCTCGGTGAGGACGTAGGCCCCCTCAGGGGTCTTCTGGATGCTGTTGACCTCCTCCTGGGTGCCGTCGTAGCGCCACACCACCCGATCGGCGGCGCCGTCCTTCCCGCGCTCGATCTCGACGGCTGCCCCCCCGGGCCCACCATCCCCGCGCGACAGCGCGAGGAGAACGTTGCCATTGGTGAGCACCCAGCCCTCGCGCGTGTTGGCCGGATGGCTCCATTCGACCTTCCCCTCGGGGTGGTCGGGGGAGATCTCGACGATCGCCGTCCGCGGCCCGCACACGAGGACGCGCCGCGACGGCGAAGGGGCCGCCTCGGCAACCACCTCGGCGAACACCACGTGAAGGGCCGCGGCCACCATGGCCACGAGGAGCGCGGAGGAACGGAAGGACAGCATGCAAAGGCTCCGACGGCGAGAGTGGGGTCGAGCGTGGGGCTCGGCAGGCACCGAATCCGCCAGCATGCTAACCGATTGCCCCCCGGCCGGCCCGCGGCTCCCCGCTTGTGGTCGCGACTGGCGCGACAGAGAATCCACGACCGCGTCCTCCCGCCCGGCCCATCCCGTTCCCACGGCCACCATGCCCAGCACCACGAGCCGCCGCTCGACGCCGATGGCCGACGACGAGGGCGCCCGCCAAGGCAAACCGCGCGGCCGCACCCCCTGGACGTGGAACGACATCAACCTCGTCCTCGACGTCGTGCTCATGCTCCTATTCGCGGCGGAGTGCTTCGCGGCCGTGATCGTCCGCCATGTCTTCCCCCCCGGCCCCGGAGCCGCGGGATGGAAGCTCTGGGGCCTCGATTACGACGCTTGGGGCGGGATCCAGTTCGGGCTCCTGGCGGCCCTCGCCGGGGGGATCCTCCTCCATGTCATGTTCCACTGGTCGTGGGTCTGCACGATGGTCGCCGGTCGCTGGTCGGGCCGGCCGAAGGGGCGCGTCGACGAGGGGATGCAGACGATCTACGGCGTCATCCTCCTCATCGTGCTGCTCCTCAGCGTGGGGATTCCGGTGGCCGTGGCGGTGCTCACGGTGAAGCCTCCGGCGTGACCTCCGGGCTGCACAGCGGGCAACCGGCCGGCGTGGCGTCGCCGAAGTGGACGAAGCCAGCGCCGCGGGCGATCGACACGCAGCCGGTGAGGACGAGACACCAGGCCGCGATCGCGTGGAGATGGCGGCGGGCGGCGAGGCCGAGGATCGATCCACCGAGCCCGGCGACGAGGAGCGCCGGCACGGTCCCTGCGCCGAAAGCGACCATCGTCAGCAGGCCACGGGGGACATCGTGCGTGGCGGCGGCAAGCGCGAGCATGCCGTAGAGGAGGCCGCAGGGGAGGAGGCCGGTGAACATCCCGGCGAGAAACACCTCGACCGTTCCCCGCGCCGTGAGGAGTGCTCGAAAGGCCCCGCCTCCGGGACACCCGCCGGCAGCGACGCCGCGTCGCCGGATCACCCCGGCCGCGAGCAGCCCCTGGACGACGAGGAGCAACCCGGCGGCGATCGCCAGGATCGCCGGCACGTTGGTCCAGCCAACGAGCGCCCGCGACATCCGCAAGCCGACGAAGCCGGCGGCGCCGCCAAGGACGGCATAGGTGAACAGTCGTCCGGCCGACCAGGCGGCCTGGCGGGCGAGATTGGCCCGCCATGCCGGCGCCGCACTGCCGATGGCAAGCGCGAACGGCCCGCACATCCCCAGGCAGTGGGCCGACCCGAGCAACCCCGAGGCGACGAGCAACGGCCATTCGATCATCGGTGGGCTCCCGCGGCCTCGGCCGTCTCGAGCGCCTGCGGCGCGGGGGGGCGAGGGAGATGATCGACGGCGCCAGCGGAGGGGGCCGGCCGCTCGGCGCCGCCATCGGCCAATCGCAGCGACGACGTGACGATGAACAGGCTGCTGGCGAGCATCGCCAGCGCCGCCAGGGCCGGATGAACCCATCCGGCAGCCGCCAGCGGAACGAGCGCCGCGTTGTAGCCGAAGGCCCAGAGGAGATTCCAACGGATCGTCCGGCCGGTGCGGGCGGCGAGATCGGCGAGCCACGGGAGGTCGGAGAGATCGTCGCGCAGCAGGCAGATGTCGGCCGACCACCGGGAGACATCGGCCCCGCAGCCGAGGGCCACGCCGGCGTCGGCGGCGGCCAGGCTTGGCGCGTCATTGATGCCGTCGCCGACCATGACGACGCCCCTCCCCTCTCCCGTGAGGGCCTTGATGCGTTCGAGCTTCCCTTCGGGGAGGAGGGGCGCCTCCCACTCGACTCCTATCTCGTCGGCGATCCGCGCCACCCTCTCCGGCCGGTCGCCGGAGAGGATCAGCGGACGCACACCGCGCGCGAGAAGCGCCGCCACGGTGGCTTTCGACTCCGGCCGGAGCGTCTCGGCATACCACAGGCATCCGATCACTCGGCCATCGATCGCGAGGGCCGAGTGCGCCTCGCCGGCGGGCACTGCCCGCGCTCGATCGATCCCCGCTTCGCCGCAGAGTCGCTCGATCCAGCGGACGCTGCCGAGCTGGACGGTCGCTCCATCGGAGGCGAGCCTCCCTTCAATGCCCCTCCCGGGCACGGTGCGCACCTCGAGCGTCGCGACCGCCGCGAGGCCACGGGCCTCCGCCTCGTCGACGATCGCTTGAGCGTGGACGTGCGTCGAACCGCGCGCGAGCGCCCCGGCCACGGCGAGGAGATCATCGTCGTCGCGAATGCCGGCGGCGGCCGCGGCAGGGAGCAAGAGCACGTCGGTCAGGCGGCAGCCGGTCGTGAGGGTGCCGGTCTTGTCGAAGCACCAGCTCCGCGCCGAGCCGAGCCGTTCGAAGGCATCGCCATCCCGGACGAGCACCTGCCGCCGGGCGGCATTGCCGATCGCCGCCCACAGGGCCAGCGGCGTCGCCACGCCGAGGGCGCACGGGCACGACACGACGACGACGGCGAGCCCCGCCAGCACCCCGGCCGCCATTCCCTCGCGCCACCAGTGAACGGCGCAGCTCCCGGCGGCGACCACGAGCACCAGCGGGAGGAACCAGGCGGCGATCCGCTCGGCGAGCCGCTGCTGCCGGCTCCCCCCCGCCGCGGCGGCGGTGACCGCATCGATGAGCCTCTCGAGGGTGCCCGCGCCGGGGGCGGCCGTCACCTCGACGAGCAGTTCGCCGTCGAGATCGAGCGTGCCACTGTGGAGGCGATCGCCCGGCCCCTTGACGACCGGCACGCTCTCCCCCGTCACCGTCCGCTCGTCGATCGCCCCGCAGCCTGCCACGATCCGCCCGTCCGTGGGGACATGTTCACCGGGCAGCAGACGCACCACGCTCCCCGGCCGCACCTCGGCCAGCGGCACCTCCGCCTCGCCATCGGCCGTCACCAGACGGACCCGGTCGGGGAGGAGCTTCTGCAGGTCGCGGAGCGCCGACGTCGTGCGGAGCTTCCCCGAGGCCTCGAGCCAACGGCCGAGCGTCACGGCCAGGAGCACCATGCAGGCGACTTCGAAATAGACATGGCCGTTCCCCTGCCAGGTGGCCCAGGCCGATTGGCCGAAAGCGGCCGCCACACCGGCGAGGAGGAGGAGGCTGATGCCGATGCGACCGCGGCGGAGATCGGCGAGCGTGTCGTCGACGAGCGGCCCGCCGAGGAGCAGGAGCACCGGCCCGGTGAACAGCAGGCAGGCATGCCGCGCGAGGTCGTAAAACACGCGCGAGCCGGCCGACGGATCGGCGGCGGCCCCCTCCTGCTGCGACCAGAGGAGCATCGTGAAGACCATCACGTTCATCGTGAAGAAGATGGCAAGGCCGAGCCTCGTCATCATCCAGCGGGCCTCACCATCGGCGCCGCTCGAAGCGGTGATCGAGGCAGCGAAGCGGCACCCGAGGCAGCAGAAGCGCGGTGGCCCGAGGCCCCCGGTCGGCTCCAGGGATACGGCCCGGCCGGCCAGGGGTAGCCCGCAGTAGTCGCACGCGACGGTTCCGGCCATCTGGCGCCCCCCGGCGGAGCGGCTCAGGGCCGCTGGATGAGTTCCACCTGCATCGCCGGCAGGAGGTAGCGGATCGTATAGGTGATCGCGAACACCCAGAAACCGATCCAGATCGCCCGCACGTACCAGGGGATGTCGTTGCCGGTGTAGTTGTGGAAACGGTGCTCCGCCTCGGGGGCACCGGGACGCGTCTCAGGCATGCCTTGGACTCCTCGGTTGAGCTCAGCGATGGGGGAAGAGGGCGTGAACGCGGCCGCCGTCGAGGCGGGCTTCGTTGTCGAGGAAATCGACCTTCGGCTTCTCGATATCGCGGAACATTCCGTTCCACGCAGCCCACAGGAGCATGCAGAAGAAGCCGGCACTGGCGAGGAGATAGTTGAGGATCGGAGCGACGGCGAACTCCCCACCGCGGGTGCCCCGGTAGATGTGGACGAACTCGACGAACTTCCCCATGAAGCCGTACATGCTGGGGATGAGGATCAGCACCGCCATCGCCGCGGTCACCCAAGCCTGCCGACGGCTCATGCCGTGGAGGGAGACTTCGACGGCAGGCCGGTCCGATGGGGCCGCGGCCGCCACCTTGGATTCACTGCTCACCTTTCACCTCCGCGAGTTCCTCGTAATAGGGATACTCCTCAAGCCACGACCCGAGCCACTGGATGTAGGTCATGACCGCGATCCCACGCCGGTTGGGCTTGTCGGGCGATCCGTCGAAGAACCACGGATATTCGGGCATCGGCGAATCGGTGGAGACGACCTGCGGCTTGTGGAAATGGACGGCGTGCCAGTCATTCCCGCGCCGCCCCCCCTCGCGGCTCAGATCGGGCCCGACACGGCGCGTGCCGAAGAGCACCGGCCGCTGGAGCTCGTTGTCGTATTCCTCCGACTTCGACACCGGGCCGAAGCGGCGCGATTCGTTCGACACCGGGCGGACGAACTGGCTGTGGCAGTGCCAGCACCCCTCGCCGACATAGAGCTGGCGGCCGAGCCGCAGCGCTTCCGCGCAGGCCTCTTCCGTCGGCTCGCCGAAGGCGTTTTGAAACGATTCCGGATACCGCTGGGCGAGGTCGCGGAACTGGGCCATGACGCGCTTGTTGACCACCTCCTCGGCCGTCTGCTCGTGGCGGTCCTTGTACATGATCATCGGCACCACGCCGTTGCCGAGGAACGCGAGCAGGAAGAAACCGATCCCAGCGATGAAGAAAATGCCCGACTTGCTCTCGAACATGCGGTCACTCCAAGGGTCTTCATCGAATCCGGGGGCAACGAACGGGTGGGAACGGGATCAGGCAGCGGGGGTGCCAGCGGCGCGGGCGGGGAGCGGGTCGGTCGCCTCCGCTCCTCGGGCCGTCATCCACAGGTTGACCAGGAAGCAGAGCAGACCGGCAAACATCGCCAGCCCCGCGAACACACGCGTGATCCAGAACGGCTGGGAGCCGTTGGTCGAGGCGTCCCACGGCTGCAGCGACGACCAGTAATAGCCCTGGAAGATCCCCGCCAGAGTGAGATCGAGGAACATCACGAACAGGCCGCCGGCCGAGAGCCAGTAGTGGTATTCGCACAGGCTCCGGCTCCACCACGGCCGGCCGAGGAGCCGGGGGAAGAGATACGTCATGATTCCGAACAGCCACAGGCTGAAGACGCCGAACATCACCAGATGCGCGTGCCCCACCACCCAGTCGGTGAAGTGGATCAGCTTCTGGAACGTGAGCGTCACCTGGAGGGCGCACTGGAAGCAGGTGATGAAGTAGAAGACCATGCCGGTGTAGAAGTAGCGGATCGGGAGATTTTCGAAAAACTCCTTGCCGCGGCCGACGAGCGTGCCGAAGAAGTTGATCACCACCGTCGCTACGACGAGCTCCACGGCGATCGTGGAGATCACCGCGCCGTACTGGAGGAACATCGGGATCGGCGTGTAGAGGAAGTGGTGGATGCCCTGGAGGGGGTAGAAGAACGCCAGCCCCCAGAAGCCGACGAGCGACAGGCCGTGGCTCCAGATCGGCTTCTTGAGCATGATCGGCACGAAGTAGTACATCAGCCCCCAGCCCAGAGGCGTAACGAACAGGCCGACGAGGTCGTGGATGAACAGGCCGCCGATGGCGCCGGCGCTCGTGCCGGCGACGGCGTACTCCGGGAGGAGATTCCCCATCGCGTAGGTGAGGAACGTCCAAACGAACGCCGCCATGAAATACCAGAGCGACACGTACATCGGGCCCTTGCTCTTCCCGATCGGCACCATGAAGTTCACCGCCACCAGCGCCAGCCCCACCAGCGCCAACGGATCGATCCAGAACGGCGTCTCCCCCCACTCCAGCCCCTGGGCGCCGAGATTCATCGGGAGGTGCCACTTCTTCGCCAGCGCCAGGATCCAGGGCTGATCCTGGAACGTCGGCCCGAGGACGATCCCCACAGCGGTCGACAGCACGATCACCTGCCAGACCCCGAAGATAAACCACGACAGCCGTGTGCTCAGCACCTTGTGGAACGTCAGACGGGGCACGGCCCAGTGGAGCGTGCCGAGGAAGGCATTGGCGAGAAATCCGTAGGCGATCGCGTTGGTGTGGATCATCCGCCACCGCCCCGGCGACAAAAGCTCCGTCCCCCGGAAGGGATTCCAGTGGACCAACTGGAGCGCCACGAGGAGCCCGGCGAGCATCGAGATCGTGAGGAACGTCAGCGCCGCCACGTAGTAGCAGACGATGATCTTCTCATCGACGAGGTCGTCGTGCGCAGGCGCCCCGGCGTCCCCCGCCTGGAAACCGTCGGACCGATGATGGGCGGACGGGCCGCTGGTCATGACTCCTCCGTCTGAAGCCGGTAGGGGTGGAACTCACCCCAAGGGAAGATCAACGCCATCGTCCAGCCAAACACGAGATGCGTCGCCAATGCCACCCACCAGGGGAGCTGGGCATTGTCGACGATCCAGTTGCCATCGAAGAGGAGCGGCTGGAGCCAGGAAATAAGGCCGTAGAAATTGACGAGCCAGACGACGACCGCGATCGCACTGGCGCAGGCGAGCCGCCCCGGGAGTCCCGACTTGGCGGCATACTTCCCCAGCACCACCTGGAAGATGATCCCCAGGAGCATCCCGGTCGCGATGTACAGCACGCACCCCATTGCCAGCGCCAGCGAGTCGTTGAAGGCCGGGTCGAGCGCCTTTCCGCCGAGACCGAACGTCAAATAGACGCGGATCAGCTGGAGGGGATCCTTGCCGGCGAGCGTCGCGCCGATGATGTTGAACATCAGGCTCGCCAGCGCCCCCACAATGCCGAGGAAGAACCCCGACGTGGCGTAATACGTGAGGTAGTAGCCCTGGTTGGCCCAGTCGTTGCGGGGCAGGCCGGCCCCCTCGAGACCGGCATCGACGGCGGCATCGAGCTCCGCCTCGAGCCGCGCCGTCTGGGTGCGGAGATCGGCCAGCCGGGCACGCTTCGCGGCGAGTGTGTCACTGCTCATGGGATCCGCCTTTCGCGCGGACGGTTACGACGTGAGGGCTGGCAAACGAAGGGGTCGCGGCACGAGGATCGAGGCCGTCGGCCGGAATCCCGGCGGCTGCCGCGGGCTCCGCCGGCGATCCACTCTTCTGGAGCACTCCGTCGATCGCCGCCTGCTCCACCTCGGGAATCCCGTTGTTCTCGATCACCTCGGTGATGAAGTGGACGAGATGCCAGATCCGCTCGGAACGCTCCTCGGCTGTCTCGCCGGTGACCGTGTTGGGATCCTTCGACGCCGGCATCGGCGTTCCGTTGATCCCCGAATAGATGCGCCGGTAGATGTCCTCCGGCCGGCGGCCGCCGTGGAGCATCCCCATGGCGAGATTCGCCGGGAAGGCGATCCGCCCCCAGGTGTCGACGCCGACGTCGGCCGACTTGCTACCGGCCGCATCGCGGTTGTGGCACTTGACGCAGTACATCTCGGCGAACGCCACGGCGCCGTCCCGGACGGTTTCCGTGGTCTTGGCCGGGTTGACCGTCAGTGGCCGGACGAGCTCTTCGTCGGCACGCGCCCATGAGGCATCGATGTCGGTGACGAAGCCCGCTACGGTGATTGGGTCGAAATCGTCCTCCTCGACGAGCTCGTCGGTCGCCTCGCCGATGAGATTGATCTCGAGTTCGCCGCGTGCCGAGAGCGTCTGGACGTAGTCGATGACCGCCTCGCGCTCCTCCTCGGGGAGGAACCGGAAGGCCGGCATCGACGTCCCCTTCGCACCGTAGATAACGATCCGCCGCAGGTCGTCTCGGCGCGGCTTCGACCCACGCGGTGTCGAGGCGAACTTGAAGATGCCGTTGCGGTAGTCGCGCGGAGGCGGATTGAGGTGGACCGCCGCCGGCCCCTGGCCGTCGCCGGTCGTGCCGTGGCATCCGGCGCACTGCCGGACGTAGACGTCGCGGCCGAGGGCGAGGTGGAGCCGGTCGTAGCCCGGCTTGTCGACGCGCGGGATCGCATCGATCCCCTTCGCCTCGGCATCCCCCTCCCCTTCCTTCGGCAACGCCATCCTGGGGCTGGCGGGGCTGCCGTGGTAGGCAGCGAGATACTGGGCGATCTGCTCCTTGTGTTTCGCCGGAAGCTCGAGCTTCTCTGCCTCGGCTCGGAGGGTGTAGGCGGAGTCGGGAAGGCGGGAGCAGCCCCCGGCGAGGAGGAGGAGGATCACCCCCCATATCCGGACTTCCCGATCCAGACATCCACAAATCGATCGATCGACACCATCCATCGTTCGTAGCCTGGAGAGCATCACTCGTTGTCCGGTGAGGGCCGCAGAAGGGGCGTCGCATCCGACACCCACGCAGCGAGGCGCAACGCCTCTTCGTATGCGAAACATACGCCGTTCACTGAACCAAGGCAACCAACGGTTAACGCATGTCGCCCTGCGAAAAACGATGGCTTCAGCGCCTGCCAGTCGACGCGGAGGTCGAGCGAGATCGAAAAACTGACCATTGCATACTTTGGGCAACCGGTTCCAATCCCCTCACGCCGCCGGGTGAAAAATCGAGTGGTGGGGGGCGTGACACCTGGAGCGTCGTCGCGGGTGCAGGTTCGACGCGCTCATCCCTCCATCACGACCGCCCCCCATGCCTGCCTCCCCTCTGCTCGCCCCCACTGGCCTGCTCGTCGTGGCGCTCTCGCTGGCACTCGGGTGGGGTATCCGCGGCAACTACGGCCACGAGACCGGCGCGATGCTCCCCGGCGCGCTTGCGGCGATCGCGGCCTGTCTGGCCTCGGGGAGGGCCGACTGGCGGGCCCGCGTCCCGTTCTTCGCTCTCTTCGGAGCGTTGGGCTGGGCCTTCGGCGGCTCGATCAGCTACATGCAGTTGATCGGTTACACCCACTCTGGCCATCTGCCGAGCCAGCTTTACGGCTTCGCCGCGCTGTTTCTCATCGGCTTTCTCTGGGGGGCGCTTGGCGGCGGCGGCACCGCCCTTCCCGCGGTCCTCGACAGGCAGCGGCTCGAGGGGCTTTTTCCCCCGTTGCTCGTGGCCTGCGCCGCGATGAGCGTGCCTGAGCTCGTGACCAGCGTGATCGATGACGCGGCGGCCGTCGGCGGCGCCATGAGACGTCAGGATAGCCCGCTCTATTGGCTCGACAGCGACTGGCTCCAAGCCGTCGCCGCGATCTTCGCCATGCTGGCCTACGACGTCGTCGAGCGGCGCTTTGCCCACTCTGGCGAACTTCTCGTCCGCGGTGCCGCCGGCGCCGTGGCTGGAGCCACGATCCAGCTGGTGCTCCATGCGGCCGGGCTCGACGCGCATCTCTGGCGCCTCCTCGTCAGGCCGCAGGGAGATCCCTCCCTGTTCCCCGTCGAGCAATTCGTGACCAACTGGCCGAATGCCCTTCCCGCGGCGATCCCCCACCTCGGCTCGATCACCGGCCTCCTCCTCGGCATCGGCAGCTTCTTCGCCAGGCACGGCCGTTTCTCCGGCGGAGCGCGGCTGGTCGTCATGCTCGCCCTCGGCTGGCTCGCCGGTTTTCTCATTCTTCCGGTCGTCCTCGGACTGCGGCTGACGCCGCCGCGCGGCGATGACTGGGCCGGCATTCTCGGCGTCGTCGTCGCGGCGATTCTCTGGTGCCGCCGCGAACGCCTCCCCGAGGTCACGATTGCGATGATCGTGGCGGGCACGATCGGCGGCCTCGGCTTCTCCGGCGCCGCCCTCCTCAAGCTCCTCATGGTGGCCCCCGGTAATCCAGGGATCGTCTCCGATCCGGTGGTCGTCGCAGCGTGGAGACACTGGCAGGGGGCCAATTGGCACAGCTTCCTCGAGCAGACGTACGGCTTCGTCAACGGCCTCGGGATCGCCGTCGCCCTCGGCCTCCTCGCGACAAGACTCGCCCCGCTCGACGATGCCGGCCCGCGGCGGCGCTGGACGGAGATCGTCGCCGTCCTCGGCGTTGTTCCCTGGCTCCTCCATGCCAATCTCGTCAAGAACGTCGCCGACTGGACGGCGCTCCATGGCGACCATCGCGCCCTGCCGCTGGCGATGAAGGCGCCGCTCCTTGCGGGCATCGAGCTGACAGC
The DNA here is from genome assembly GCA_945860405.1 of Candidatus Kuenenia stuttgartensis. Lineage (GTDB taxonomy): Bacteria > Planctomycetota > Planctomycetia > Pirellulales > UBA1268 > QWOP01. Next base: position 11,950 of record CAMARC010000033.1, read on the forward strand.
AACGGGCTGGTTCGATCTCTTCTTCGCCGTCGCCGCGGCCGCGTTTACGTTTCTCTGCGTGGTGCAGCGGCGCCGGCCACTGGCGATCGTGCCCCCCTCCTGGCTCGGCCGCGGCCAACTCCTCGCCATGCTCGTGCTCTGGCCGATGGTCCTCGGCAATTTCGCCAAGGCGCTCCCCGGCTTCACCGAGCAGCGGCTCCTCACCGAGGGCTCGGTCCTCGTCTGCGCCGTGATCGTGACTTTGCTGTTGCTCCTCCTGCCGGACGGCGAAACTCGGATCGGTGCCGGGAGCCACGATGCCGTCAGGCCGCTTGGCTTCCGGGCGCCGGCCTCCGGGACGCTGGCCGCCCTCGTTCTTACGGCCACTCTAGCGCCACTTGTGGAGACGGCGATCACCAGGGCCGTCTACGGCAATACGGCGGCCGGCCATGCCGGGCCGAACCTCCGCTTCGGCCCCGACGCCAATTGGCGGACAAAGCCGATCCTCAAGGGCTCTCTCCACCGCTGATGCCGCCGCGCCGGGCCAGCAGCCTCAGGCGGGCACGAGCCCCGGCCGGCCGTTCTCGATCCGGAAGCTCGCGGCGGTCGAGACCGTCCCGCCGGGCTTTTCAACGAAGTCGATGACCTCGAAGTCGGCCTTGGCCGTCTCGGGCGTCAACTCGCAGCGCACGTAGCCACGCTGCTGGGAGTGGAAGCGGAGACAGGGATTCTCCGCCAGGATCGCGTCGAGATCGGCCGAAGTCGCCGTGCCGTTCCCGCCGGAGGAGATCGACGTCCCCACGAGCTCCGCCCCGACCTTCCGCGACGGACCGCCATCGAAATCGATGACGAGGTCGTTGGCCCAGTGGCTGTGGATGTCGCCGGTGAGCACGAGCGGATTGGCCTCGGGGCGCTCGGCGAAGGCGCGGAGCATCCTCCGCCGCTGCTGCTCGTAGCCGGGCCACTGGTCCATGCTGTAGGCCTCGCCCGCCCCCGCCCTGCGGTCGATCCGCGCCATCATCACCTGCTGCGCGAGTACGTTCCACCGCGCCGTCGATGCCCGGAAGCCGTCGAGGAGCCAGGCCTCCTGCTCGCTCCCGGTGAGCGTGGCGTCGTCGCGCATCTCCTCGCCACACGGGGGCTTGTTGCCGTCGCCGCAGGGCTGGTCGGTGCGGTACTGGCGGGTATCGAGGACGAAGAACTCCGCCAGCGTTCCCCAGTCGCTCTGCCGGTAGAGCTTCATGTCAGGGCCGTCGGGGAGATTCGCCGCGCGGAGCGGCATCTGCTCCCAGTACGCCCGGGAGGCCCAGCTACGGCGCTCGAGGAGCTGTGCGGGGGTCTCTGTGGCGGAATGGGGGGTGGCGGAAGCGTAGTTGTCCTCCACCTCATGATCGTCCCAGGTGACGAGCCACGGGCACGCCGCATGGGCGGCCTGGAGGAGCGGGTCGGTCTTGTAGAGGGCGTGGCGGATCCGAAAGCCGGCGAGCGAGTCGGTCGGGGGACCATGGCGACGGACGCGCCCCTCACGCGCCGGGTATTCGTAGATGTAGTCGCCGAGATGGAGGATGAGATCGAGGTTGGCGCTGGCCATCGCCCCGTAGGCGGTGTAGAGCCCCTCCTCCCAGTTTTGGCACGAAGCGAAGGCGAAGGCCAAGCGCTCGGGCATCGTCCCGGCCGCTGGCGCCGTTCGGGTCCGCCCCACCGGGCTCGTGGCCGCTCCGGCATGGAAGCGGTAGAAGTACCACCGCGCTGGCTCAAGCCCTGCGAGCTCGACATGGACGCTATGGGCCCAGTCGGGGGTGGCGGTGACAGTGCCACGGCGGACCCCCTTCGTGAACGCCTCGTCGGCGGCGATCGCCCACGACACCTCGATCGCTTCCGCCGGCATCCCCCCATCGGCCTCGAGCGGCTTTTGCGCCAGACGCGTCCAGAGGACCACGCCATCCGACGTCGGCTCGCCGCTGGCGACGCCGAGCGCGAACGGATCGGCGGAGAACGCCGGATGAGCAAGCACGCGCCCCTCGGCCCGCGACGCCCACACCGCGGCAGCGGCCAGCGAGGTCGTCGTGAGGAAGCGGCGCCGCGAGCGGCTCGCGGAAAAGGGCTCGGCGGGGAAGCGCATGGGAGACTCTCCTAAGGAGGAGCTGGCCATGCTACCAGCCGCATCCATCACGCCCCACGTTGCTCGCCGGGGACGCGCGAGGGATCTCGGGACCCGGGATCCCGGCGGTGAAGGCTTATCAGCGTCAGGCCGCCCGATCGCCGGGCGATGACTGCGCCGCGGGCAAAAGGCTCTGGCCCGAGGGGCCGATCGGTGGGGCCGAGGTGACCGGCGACTCGCCGAAGTAGTACTTCTTCGCGTCGGGGTTGTTGAGCACCTCGTCGGCGCTGCCGTGGCAGAGCACCTTGCCAGCCCGGATGACATAGCTGCGATCGGTGATGGCGAGCGTCTCGCGCTCGCGATGATCGGTAATCAGGATCGAGATCCCGTCGTCACGGAGCTTGACGATGATCTTCTGGATCGAATGGATCGTGACCGGATCGATGCCGGTGAACGGCTCGTCGAGGAGGATGATCCGCGGGTTGGTGACGAGGCAGCGGGCGATCTCGAGCCGCCGCTTCTCGCCGCCGGAGAGCGCCCCGGCCCGCGACTTGCGGATGTGCTGGATCGAGAACTGCTCGAGGAGCTGCTCGCAGCGGTCGCGGCGCTCCTTGCGAGTCATCCCCACCAGCTCCATGATCGCGAGCAGATTCTGCTCGGTGGAAAGCTTGCGGAAGACGCTCTGCTCCTGGGCGAGATAGCCCATGCCGCCGTCGCGGGCGCGCTTGAACATCGGCCAATGGGTGATCTCCTCATCATCGAGGAGGACGCGGCCCGCATCGGGGATCACCATTCCGCAGGTCATGCGAAAGCTCGTCGTCTTGCCGGCGCCGTTGGGACCGAGAAGGCCGACGATCTCCCCCTGCTCGACGTGGAAATCGACACCGTCGACCACTCGGCGCCGGCCGTAATTCTTCACCAGGCCTTCGACCTGCAGCAGCGGCATCGTGATCCCCCCTCGGCAGGGACGAGTTTTTCCAAAGGACGGCTATCGGACCGGCCCCATCCTGCCGAAGTTCGGCCATGAGGGCAACCGCAACTCGACCGGGTTTCCCCGCACCCGGAAGCGAATCGGCACGGCCCAATCGGGGTACCAGGCATGCGGCCAGAAGATCGTCAGAGCCTTGCCGACGATCAGATTGCGATCGACGTGGTGCCCCTCGAGCCACAGCCGGCTGTCCTTGCTCGCCGCCGAGTTGTCGCCGAGGACGAAAAACTGGTCGGCCTCGAGCGGAAAATCGAGCCGGGGCTTCTCGATCATCCCGCCGACGGCGCTGATGCCGTCGGCCCCGATGTAGAAGATGTCGCGCAGAACCCTCACCTCGGAGAGGCGGACCGCGGCGCCGATCGCCGTCACACCGGCCGGAGCGAGGTCGGAGACCGCGTCGGAGCCAGGACGCGGCTCCTCGCGCACCGGCTTCGTCACCGCAGCGGTATCGATCGGCGTTGCCCACGCCGTCGGTACGTCAAACTCCACCCGCCGGCCGTTGATGAACAGGGAGAGTTCGTCGTCGACGTTGGCAAACAGGACCTTCCACGTCCCCCGGCCACGGAGCTTCGTCGCCGCCTTCGGCCGCGCGCCGACGAGGAACGGGCTGACGAGTTCCACGCTCCCGGTAGAGAGATCGATCCGAGCCTCGTGACGGCGCCCCCCCTCGACGAGATCGAGGATGACGGTGCCACCGTCGCCACGGCTCTCCAGGCGCGTCTCCACCGCCAGATCCCCCACCCAATGGGAGCGGGTCGGAAGCGCGTTGTAGGGCTGGAAGTCGTCGATGAGCAGCGGCGACAGTTCGCCATCGACGCGGCCGCCGGCCCCGATCTCCTCCCAGTCGTCGGAGGTCGGCATGAAATGGCGGTAGCGGAGCGTGGCCAAGCCGTCGGCTTGCGCGTCGGTCGCCCACGACCGGCCGCCGTCGTCGGTCGACCACCGTGGTGCGGCCGCCGCGCCCCAGTCGCTCCACCGCCGCGGCCAGCCCGCTTTGGCAAGCTCGTCCGACTCGTGACGGGAATCGTGGACGCACTGGAGCATGGCAAGGAGCTTGGCCGTCGGCTTGCGGGCGATCGTCGGCTCGGCGGCGTCGCGGCTGGTCCAGATATCACCGCCGGCGATCGACACCGTCTCTCCCGGCAGTCCGATGAGCCGTTTGATGTAGTTCGTCTTCGCATCTTCCGGGTAGCGGAAGACGACGACATCGAAGCGCTTCGGGTCGACGTAGTCGTAGGCGAACTTGTTGACGAGGATCCGGTCGCCATTGAACGACGGATAGCGCGGATCGTAGGCCTTGTGATTGGCGGTGAGAAGATCCATGTTGTGGCCGCAGTTCGGGCAGCGGGACGACCCGATCAGCTTGCTCGCCAGACGCATGCGGACCTGCTCGAGCTGGCCGTGTGGGGACTCGAGCGTCTCCACCTTCCGCCGGGCCTGTTCGCGTTCGCCGGCGGGGGCGTTCTGGTCGGCCATGATTCCCCGGGCTCGGGCAAGATCCCCTTCGAGCTGCGCCAACTGTTCGCGGAAGCTCTGCGACTGGTCGTCCTCTTCCGCGCTGCAGCCGACCCGGTAATCGCGGCCGCAGGCGGTGCAGACGAGATCCTTGTGCCGTCCCATGAGGGCCGGCGCCATCGAGCCTGTGGGAATCACGAACGCCTCCGCCTCGAAGGCCCGGAAGAGAAGGGCGAGCGTGAAGGCGACGACGATCGATTCGATCGTCTCCCGGCCGAAGGCCAACGGGTTGATCACCGTGTCCCGGGTGCGGAGCCGGGCCGCGGCAGGGACGACCGGGGCGCCGCTGGCCGGCGAGGAGGGGGACCTGCTCTTGTCGATGGACATGCAACGAACTCCGGGCGGAAGGGCTACCGATCCCCGCAGACTATTTTTTAGCCCGGGCCGGGGCAAGCGATCCTGTCGACCAAGCACCCGGTGAACGGCGGAAACCGATCCTGACCCCCGCGATGGCTCCCCCATCCAGCCTCACTTCGCCAACAGCCGGCCGACCACTTCTTCGACATCGTCGTAGGTGAAGGGGCGCTTGAGCCGCTTGGTGGCGTCGTCCTCGTCAAACCGCTGCGCGAGCTTTCCGTCGGGGCCATAGACGTACACAGCCGGCACGCTGACGAGATCGAGCTTCCGGTAAACCGCATCGGCTTCCTCTGTGGAGAGGAGGTTGACGACGTCACCCGCCCCGATCTTGTCGAGGAACTTCTCCACCGTGGGGAGGAGCTCCTCCGGGGCATCGATCCCCTCGTAGTCGAGGGAGAACGAAATGCAGGCGATCCTTTCACCGTAGGATTTTTTGAGGGCGACAAGCCGAGGAAACTCCTTCACGCACGGTGGGCAGGAGGTGCTCCAGAAGTCGACGACGACCGTCTTGCCGGTATGCCTGGCGATCTCGGCCTCGAGCCCGGCGTGGTCGACCAGCCGGACACTCGCCTTTCCCGTTGCCTGGACCAGCGTCTGGGCCGGTGCTTGGGCCCCGGCCGGAGCCGCCAACACCCCCGCCAGGACAAGCACGGTTCCCAGCCAGGCCCCGCGCCGCGACAATCGCCCCCACGAGCCCATCGTCCCCACTGCACCCCGATTTGCCATGGCCACCTCCAGGTTCGTTCATCTCCGCCACAAGGCCCCCGACACCTTCGCGGTGCCGCGCGAGCTCGTCGTCGCCTGCGCTCCGATGCGCAGCCACGTCAACCTCTCCCACATCGTACGGACCTGCGGCTGCTTTGGCATCCGCCGCGTGATCGCCTGCGGCGCCGCCCGACTCGACGACAAGATCGCCCGCGACGGCGCCGATTCGGTCGAACTCGAGGTCCACCGCAGCCTCGGGCCCGTTCTCGACCGGCTCAAGCGCGAGGGCTGGCAGCTGGTCGGGCTCGAGCAGACGACCGGGTCGGAAACACTCTTTGCCTTCCCCTTCGTATCGCGAACGGTTCTCGTCATCGGCAACGAGCGACTCGGCCTCGAAGAGGAGATCCTCGAGCGGCTCGACCGGGTCGCCGAGATCCCGATGGCCGGCCTGCCCCACAGCCTCAACGCCGCGACATCGACCGCGGTCGCGGTCTATGAATACTGCCGGCAGTTTCCCGCCGGGGGGCCGCCGCCGGGGGCCGTGGAGCCGGCATGACGCTCCTCATCGGCACCGACGAGGCGGGCTACGGCCCGAACCTCGGCCCGCTGGTCGTGGCGGGCTCGGCCTGGCGCCTGCCCGACGCGGACAAAGCCGCCGACCGCCTCGCACGGATGGCGGCCGAGATCGGCGCGGCGGCGGGCTCGAGGCAGCCGCCGTGGGCCGACTCGAAGCAACTCTACAAGCCAGGGGGCGGGCTCGGCGCGATCGAACGCGGAGTGCTCGCGGCGCTCGCTTCAACAGCGCTGGCTTCCAGTGCGCAGCAAGCGAGCGCGGGAATCCCCTCCGACGGCGCCGCGCTTTCGGAGCGGCTCGGCATCGACAACCCCGTCGCCACCGCTCCCGCGGAGTGGCCGCGGTTCATGGCGATGGCGATCCCCGTCGCCGCCTCCGCCGCGAGCCTCAAAGCCCTTGCTAACTCGGTCGCCACGATCCTTCCCTCGCAGGGGATACAGCTCGTCGCCGTCGCGTGCCGGCTGCTCCATCCCACGGCGTTCAACGCCCTCCTCGACAGCGGCCTGAACAAGTCCGACATCCTCTCGAAAACAACCCTCGAACTGGCCGCCGATCTCCGCGCGCTTGCCCCCGGGGAACCGGCGATGGTGTGGTGCGACCGCCACGGGGGGCGAAAGTCGTATGCCGCGCTCGTCGGCCGGCATTTTGCCGCGCCCCTGGTCCGCACGCTCGTCGAGACCGCTGCCGCGAGCGCCTACGAGATCCCTGCGGCGGAGGTGCGGATCGAGTTCACCGTCGGCGGCGAGGCTCGGGTGCCGGTGGCACTGGCGAGCATGACGGCGAAGTATGTCCGTGAGTTGGCGATGGCCGCCTTCAATGCCCACTGGACGACCCTCGAGCCAGGGCTGCGGCCGACGGCCGGGTATCCTGTCGATGCCCGTCGGTGGCGCGAGGCGGCGGCGGCCATCCTCGCGCGCTCTGCCATCCCCCCCGACACGCTCTGGCGACGGGCCTGAGCGAGCGCGGACAGGCGGCGCTGGACTGCCCCGGCCGGCCACTCGATAATGCGTGTTTGGCTTCTCCAAAGCTGGCCGAGATCGGGGCTGATGCCGAGGTTTCTCCTGGCTTCCGATCAGAGGCTTCCGATCAGAGGCTTCCGATCAGAGGCTTCCGATC
>CAMARC010000034.1 GCA_945860405.1 Candidatus Kuenenia stuttgartensis
CCCCCGGCCGGTAGGTGCCGGCCGCCACTCCCCCCCGGATCGCTTCGGCGATCTGGAGATAGATCGGCAGGTGGCGGCGGGGGTCGATCTGCACGGCGCGAATCCTCGGACAGCGTGGCCCGTCTGCCTAGTGAACTAGTTCGGTAGTGCAGTGTACGAGCGTCGAGAAAAAGGGTCAACTCGTGGCGGAATATTCATGAACGGCGTTCGGGAAGCGATTCATCCCGCGCCCATGGCCCGACGGCGGCATCGGCCGCTTCCCGACGCTTCGTGTCCGCAATCCCTGCGTGTGAGGCCGCCATGCCCGCTCCGATCACCATCACCGGCTTCGAGACGCACGACCTGCGCTTCCCAACGTCGGAGCATCTCGACGGGTCGGACGCGATGAACCCCGATCCCGACTACTCGGCGGCGTACGTCGTCCTCCGCACGAATACCGCCGGGATGTGCGGCCACGGGATGACGTTCACGATCGGCCGTGGCAACGAGCTGTGCGTGGCTGCGATCCATTCGCTGGCGTCGCTCCTCGTCGGTCAGTCGCTCGAGGCCCTCATGCGGCGGCCAGTCGACCTTTACCGCCGGCTGACGGCCGATTCGCAATTGCGCTGGGTCGGCCCGGAGAAGGGGGTGATCCATCTGGCGGCAGCGGCGGTGATCAACGCCGTCTGGGACCTGTGGGCCCGCGTCCACGGCAAGCCGGTGTGGCGGCTGGTGGGTGAGATGTCGCCGGAGGAGTTTGTCGCCTCAGTCGACTTCCGCTACCTCGCCGACGCGCTCACGCCGGCAGCCGCCCTCGAGATGCTCCGCGCCCAGGTTCCCCACAAGCCGGAGCGGATCGCCCGGCTCCTCGAGTCGGGCTACCCCAGCTACACGACCTCGGCCGGCTGGCTCGGCTACAGCGACGAGGCCCTCCGTGAGAAGTGCCGCGATCTCAAACGCCGCGGTTGGTCGCACTTCAAGATCAAGGTCGGCCGCGATCTCGAGGACGACCTGCGCCGCTGCCGCGTCCTCCGCGACGAGATGGGGCCGGAAGCCCGGATGATGATCGATGCCAACCAGGTGTGGGATGTGCCACAGGCGATTGAGTGGGTCGGGGCGCTTGCCAAGTTCGACCCCTGGTTTGTCGAGGAGCCGACCCACCCCGACGACATCCTCGGGCACCTGGCGATCGCACGCGCGATTGCACCGATCCGCGTTGCCACCGGGGAGATGTGCCACAACCGGATCATGTTCAAGCAGTTCATGCAGTCGGGGGCGCTGCAGGTCTGCCAGCTCGACAGCTGCCGGCTCGGCGGGGTCAACGAAGTGATGGCGGTGCTGTTGCTCGCCGAGCGGTTTTCGATCCCCGTCTGCCCGCATGCCGGCGGCGTCGGCCTGTGCGAATACGTCCAGCACATCAGCATGATCGACTACGTCTGCGTGTCAGGCACGCTCGACGGCCGCGTCGCCGAGTATTCCGACCACCTCCACGAGCACCTCCACGATCCGGTGGTGATGCGGGCCGGCTCGTACATGCCGCCGGAGATGCCGGGCTACGGCGTGCGGTTCACCGACGCGGCCATCGAGCACTTCTCGTTTCCCCGCCCGGGGGCGTGAGCTCCCGAAGCCTCCCCCGGGCTTCGCGGTTGGCTCACTGAAGCAGCAAGCGTGAATCCAGACCTCCCTCGGGTCAGAGATGCTCGCTGGTCACCTCAGTTTGGATCACGATTCGCGCGGCAGGCCCGTGGGCTCTGGAAAGCGGATCTCGTCGACCGCGATCGCGTAGACGGGATCGACGAAGATCTTCCCACCGAAGGGGAAGTCGCGCTCGCCAATCTGGCGAAATCCGCGGGACTCGTAAAACCGGATGGCGCGGGCGTTGCGGTGATAGACGCCGAGCCAGAGCGTCAGGGCACCAAGCCCGCGGGCCTCCACCTCGACGGCACCGAGGAACCGGGCTCCCTCGCCGCGGCCGGTCGATTCCGCGCCGAGATAGAAGCGCTCCAGTTGGAGAGGCTTCGCGCCGGTCACGCAGGGGGGCGTTGATCCGGCCCGGAGGACGGCGTAGCCGGCGAGATCCGCGCCCGATACGGCGAGGAGCGTGGTGGCCTGCGGATCGGCGAGGAGCCTGGCGACGGCCGGCACCTGAAAATGCTTCGCGACGTAATCGGCGTTGTCCTGCACCTCCTCGAAGTCGCGGTAGGTCTCGAGGAACGTCCGCGCGGCAAGGAGGGCGAGGGCCTCGGCATCGGCAAGCGTCCCCCGGCGGAAGGTGAGCGGCGGCGTCATGGCAAGCCTCTGGGAGACCGGGAAACAGTACGTCGCATCGACAGGCCGCCGCTTGAGGCGGCATCGAGGCCGGCGAGCGAAAGCGTAGCGTCGAAAGCTGCAGACGCGATCGCACAGCCCCCGAAAGACTGGGCAGCCCTGGCAATTCAGGCAACCCAACCGCGACGAGCGGCCTTGTTCGGGGCAGGGGGGCTTTGGTACTTCCCCCTACGACGCCGCCGCGATCCCCCCCACGAAGCCCACCGCATGGCCAGACGCCCCGCACCCCGCCGCCGCCCATCGGCCGTCGTGCCGTTCATCGTCGCCGTCACCGTTGGCGGCCTGACGTGGGGCGCACTCTCCGCGTGGCAGGACGCCCACGTCTGGCACCGGCTCACCCATCACACCTTTTCCTTCCTCACACCGATCGCCGCCTCCGTCGCCGACCTCCTCACGCAACCGCCGTCGGTGCTCATCGAGGACGGGATCGGCGAGCACCCTGCTGAGGTCGCGGCCAATCAGGCCCCCGTCCCCGCGCAGGCCCCGGCCATGACCGCGCTTTCCATGCCGGTCACTTCAGCCCCGCCGCCAGCGGTTCCTCAAGCGCCGCCAGCCCCGCTGCCGCCACGGGCCGCCGCCAATGAGCCGGCCGAGATCGCCGCCGTCGCGCCGGCGCCAACGCCCGTGTCGGCGCCAGCCCACCAGGCCAGCGACGTCATGCCGGCGGCGCTCAACATGCCCCCTCCCGACGAAGCCCATGCGACGCTCACCGCGGCCACGTCACCGCTGGCGCCTCTCGACACCTCGAGCCCACGGGCGACGCTTCGCAGTTTCCGCGACACCACCGACCGCATCTTCCGCAACATGCGCGGCGGCCTCACCGCCGAGACTCGGGCCGAGAATGCCCACCTCATCACCCAGACCCTGACCTGCCTCGACCTCACCGAGTTTGCCCCGTCCCTGGCCACATCGAAGGGGCGCGAAGCTGCCACCTGCCTGAAGGAAGTCTTCGACCGGATCCCGATCCCGGCGGACTCGGCCATCCCCGATGCTGCCGGCGTGAAGACCGACTCGATCACGCGTTGGCGGATCCCTGGCACCGAGATCATGCTGGTGCGAATCGAAACCGGCCCGCGTCAGGGAGACTTTGTCTTCACCCCCGAAGCGGTCGAGCGGGCCGAGAGTTACTTCGCTCGGGTGCGGAGCCGACCGTACAAGGCGGATGCCGGCAGCCCCGGGCTCTATAACGCCTACGTGACCGTCGGTGGCGATCTGATCCCCGAGTCGTTCATCCGCAACCTCCCGGCCTGGGCCCACACGGTGGTGCTCGGCGAGACGGTTTGGCAGTGGTGCGCGGCGGTCCTGCTCGCCGTCGTCTTCAGCGTTGTCGCCTTCCTCGCTTCGTCGTTGCCGCACGTCTTCGGTCCCGGTTGGGCCCGCTCGATCACGAGCTTTCTCCTCCCGGTCGTCCTTGCCGTCGGCAGCCTCATTGCTGACTGGCTCGTCACCTTCCAGGTGCGGCTCACCGGTGACTCGCTCATCGCCGCCAAGCTCACGCTCCGCCTCACCCTCTACGCCGGCGCCATCGCGGCGGTGATGGCGGTCATGACGCGGGTTACGGAGATCCTCGTCCGGGCCCGGGCACGGCGCGGTGACGGGGTCGACGTGCAGCTCGTCCGGCTGGCGTGTCGGGTTTGCACGTTTGTCGTCGTCGCCTGGATCGGCATCCAGGCGGCCGATTCCCTCGGCATCCCGGTGGCCCCGCTCCTCGCTGGGCTCGGGGCGAGCGGCCTGGCGGTGGCACTCGCCGCACAGTATTCGATCGAGAATCTGATCGCCGGCGTCGTCCTCTTCACCGACAAGCCGGTGCGGATCGGCGATGAATGCCAGTATGGCGAAGTCCGCGGGCGCGTCGAGCAGATCGGCCTGCGTTCGACGCGGATCCGCGGGCTCGACCAGTCGCTCGTCACGATCCCCAACGCCGAGTTCGCGAAGGTGCAGCTCGTCAACTACACGCGCCGCGAGCGGATCCCGATCAAGCTCCCGGTGGAGATCCGCCCCGACGCCAGCCCCGGCCAGGTACGCGATCTCCTCTCGCGTTTCCGCGATCTCCTCGGCGACCACGCCCGCCTCGATCCAGGCTCACCGCGCGTCCGGCTCACGGGCCAATCATCGGCGGCCTACACGATCGAGATCTCGGCGCTCGCCCTCACGGCCGACGATGGCGAGATGCAGACGATCCGCGAGGAGATCCTCCTGGCGATCATGGACGAGATCGAGCACCGCCAGTGCGGCATGCCGGGCGATGACACCGGCTCCCCGCTCCTCCGCGCCGCGTGAGGAGTCGGGGCGCCATGCCTCTGTCTGCGATCGCCCCCCATCTCCCGGCGTCTCAGCCGTGGTACTTCGGGCCGCTCCAATCAGGGAGCGTGTCGAGAAGCTTCGACGACACGCCGCCGATCCAGGCGTAGCGGTCGTCGATCTGCTTGGCAGTCACGACCCGGACGCCGTAGATCCCGATGATCCCGCCTGCGAGGAATCCCAAGACGGCGAGGCCGATCAGCGATGCTGCCGTCCCATCTGTCAGGCGCGTTGTCAGCCCGATCGCCAGCAGACCGATCGCCCCAAGGACGAGCGACCAAGCCAGGGCAATCCACCACCGCCGCCGGCTGCGATGCGTGTCGCACAGGCCGACACGAAGGTCGACTTTTCTCCGCACGATCATCGCCGCGATGGCGTAGACGACGAGATTGAAGAGCACGAGGAGGTACCACCATGGCGAATGCCAGAAGAGCTTGCGGCGGAGCGGTCGCCCCGTGGCCGGAGCGTCGCAGACGATGCAGCGATCGACCGGCAGCGTGGCCGTCTTGTCCATCACCAGGAGAGATCGTTCCCTCCACAGCCCGCCGCCATCGTCGGCTCCGCCCCACCGGCCGCCACGGTCGCTGATGTCGGCGGGAGGGGCGTAGGGATTGAAGTCAGACATGACGGTGCCTTGCGAAGAAGTCTGATGTGACGCGACGCTCCGGAGAGGCCCGTGGACCTCCTTCTGGGGGGAAAGCCTAAACCGCCGCCGCCGCCGTCGTCCACCGATCGGCACGGGCTGGCCGCCGAGGATCCCGGCGACTCTGTCGGCTCCCCGCCCGCGGTCCCCATGAGCGCGGGAGGCGATCTCAGCTCCCCCCCATCCCCAGTCGCAGGCGGACGAGGAGGTCGTGGAGCGCCGCTCCGGCGGTGGGAGCCTCGGGAAGGGGGCTCACCGCGGCGGCGGCTTCCAGTTCGGCCGTGAGGCGCTCGACCTCGCGGCGGTGGAAGTCGGCGTCGTCGTGGGTGAGCGTCTCCTTCTCCGAGCCGGTGACTTTCCTGGCGATGAGATCGTCGATCCACGAGAGCCGCGCCGCATCGTTGAGAACGACGAGATTCGCCTCCACCTCGCCGGTACGCATGAGGTGGATTCCCGTAAGGAGCACCCGGTACGTGTAGAGGAGCGGCTTCACACGCCGCGGCCGCTCCTTGTCGAACAGCGCCCACTGTCGCGCGGCGAAGCCGAGGTAGTGGTGGGCGTGGTGGCGGGTAAGGCAGGCGGGGGCGAGGGCGACGAGGGCTTCGTGGGCCGGCGACGACCGCACAACCAGCGGCGAGAGGAGCTGCTCGAGAACATAGCCGTTCTTGCGGAGGAGGAGCCGGAAGAACTTCGCCGCGTCGTGGGTCACCAGATCGAGCTCGAAGCCGTCGTCGTCCGCGGTCCGCTCGATCGTCTCCGGTCCCGTCACGAGCCCCACGACGTCGGCCGCCGGGAGGAGATGGACGCCGCGGAGATCGAAATCGGAATCGGTGGAGGCGAAGCCGTAGAGGTGGGCCCCGCTGACAGTGGCGAAGAGGAGCGGAGCGGGATGGGCATCGGCCACGGCGCCGAGCCTGGCGAGCATCGCCGCGTCGATCGATCCCCCCGGCCCCCGTGATGACACGTTCACAGCACGTCCCTCACCCGTTCGAGTTCGGCCTGGATGTTCCGCAGCGCTGTGACGGCCCGGTCAGGATCCTCCACACAGCCGGAGAGACTGCCGTAGTGGCTCTCGAGGCAGTCGAGGAGGAGCCGGCGCAGCGCCGCTTCGTCGGGCACCGCCCGGAGCCGACTTTCCGCCCAGGCCCGCTCGAGCTGCGATTCCTTCTCCGCGCACCACTGCCGCAGCCGCTCCTGGCTCCACTCGCCACGGCGGATCGCCTTGAGGCGCTCCCGATCGCGTTGGAGGTCGAGATCCTCCTCGACGAGGATCATCTCCACCTCGCCGAGGAGGCGGACGACATGATAGGCAAACTTGACGTCATAGCCATGCTCCTCGACGACGGCCGCCCGCTTTCCCAGCGGGCGCTTCGTGGCGATCTTGTGGAGCTGGGCGTAGGCATAGCCCTTGAACTTCGGCCAGCAGCCCTTGTGGAGGAAGAGCCGGCGCCGCTCGCGGACGAGCGTCCCCACGGCAGTGGTGTGAACGACGCAGGTCGCCGGTGTGAACAGGCTGTCGATGATGTTCGGGTTGTTCTCCATCGCCAGCTGGAAGAACTTCACGATCGAGTAAATCGTGAGATCATGGCTGCGGCCGCTGCCGCCGAGGGCCTGGGGATCGACGACGTGGTGGGCCTCGAACTGCTCGAACCGGGACGGCGGCGTGCCAAAGCCGGCGATCGCACCCCGGAGGTGGGGAAAGAGGTCCTCCTTCGGTGGAATCGCGAAGCCGTAGAGGTCGAGGTCGCTCGAGTCGCCGGAAACGCCATACGCGACGCTCCCCATGATCGTCTCGTACATGACGTTGGCGGGGAGCCACCGTGGGGGCTTCACGAGCCCCCGGCCAGCGAGATTTTCGAGTGTGCTCATCGAACGTGGCTCTCGCACCGCGGTCCTGCGAACTGTTGTCTCGCTATCGTACGACGTCGCCGGCCGACGCTGCGAGCCTCCCGGTCCGGTGGCCTCGACCCGCGCTCGAGTCCCGACGTACGATGAAGGGGCTGGTCACTACTCCCCCGAGATGCCCCCGTGCAACCGATTCAGCTTCCCACCGCCGCCGTTGGTCGCCGCGAGCTCCTCCGGGTCGGGGCGCTCTCGATCCTCGGCTGCGCCGGCGGCGATGCCTTCGGACGGCGGACGGCCACCGCGGCGACTGCCGCCCTTCCGGCCGATGGCTGGCAGCGACAGTGCATCTTCATCCTCCTTCAGGGGGGCGCGAGCCACATCGATCTGTGGGACCCGAAGCCGAGGGCTGTCGCCGAGATCCGTGGCCCCTACCGGCCGATCGCCACGGCCGCTCCCGGGATCGAGTTCGGCGAGCTCATGGAGCGGTCGGCGACCGTGGCCGACAAGCTGTGCGTCATCCGCTCGATGACGCACAAGTTCTCCAACCACATCGCCGGCACCTACATCACGCTGACCGGTTCGAACAACCAGCGCGACCAGGATCGCGAAGCCCACTCCGACGACTTCCCCGGCCCCGGCGCCGTCCTCAACGCCCTCCAGACTTCCGCGCCGGGCGTGCCACGGAGCGTCTCGCTCCCCAACTGGCTGAGCATCCCCGGCCCCTCCAACCGGATGCCGGGGCAGTACGGCGGATTCCTGGGGGCGGTCCACGATCCCTTCATCATCGAAGGGGATCCGAATGCGGCGGGCTACAAGCCGCTTGCCCTCACGCCGCCGGAGGGAATGACCAACGACCGGCTCGGCAACCGCCTCGAGCTCAACCGCCGCCTCGACGGCGTCGCCCGGCTCCTCGAGAAGGACACGCGTCAGCAATACGACCGGCTCCAGCAGAGCGCCTACGACCTCGTCACCGACGGCCGCTTCCGCCGCGCGCTCGATCTCTCGGAGGAGCCGGCGCAGGTCCGCGAGGCCTACGGCCGGACGAAGTTCGGCCAATCGCTCCTCCTGGCGCGGAGGCTCGTCGAGGTGGGGGTGCAGTTCGTCGCCTACAACGCCTTCAATCAGGAGTGGGACACCCACGGCGGGCTCGTCGGCCGCTACACACAGATCGTCCCTCCGATGGACCGGGCCTTCGCGGCCCTCGTCGCCGATCTCGCCGACCGCGGTCTCCTCGAGCGGACGCTCGTCGTCAACACCGGCGAGTTCGGCCGCACGCCGGGCATCAACAAGGACGCCGGTCGCGACCACTGGCCCAACGTCTATTCCACCGTCCTCGCCGGCGGCGGCGTGCGTGGCGGCGTCGTCTACGGCGCCAGCGACTCGAAGGGCGCCGAGCCCGCCGACCGGCCGGTGACGCCGGCCGATGTTCTCGCCACCGTCTACGACCGGCTCGGCATCCCGCCGAACACCGAGCTCCGCGACCGCCTCAACCGGCCGATGCAACTCTCCGACGGCACGGTTCTCGACATCTGCTGAACGCCCCCAGCTCCTGCTATAGTGGTCGGCCGCGGCCGGGGCCTTTCCTCGACCGCCAGGGGGTCTTCCGGTCGGCGTGTCTCAAGCGCCGGCGCACCACCACGACATCACCAGGAGTCATCCGTATGGCCAGGTCCGTCACCCGCCCCGGCGCCTCGCGCCGCCGCTTCCTCAAGACCGGCCTCTCGCTGTCGGCCGCCGCGATCGCCCCCACCGTGATCCCCGGCTCCGCCCTCGGCCTCGACGGCACGATCCCGCCGAGCGAGCGCATCGTTCTCGGCGGCATCGGGATCGGCAACCGCGGCGCTTACGACCTCGGCTGCTTTCTCGAGCAGAACGACGTCCAATTCACGGCGATCTGCGACGTCAAGGAAAACCGTCGCGTCGGCATCAAGAAGATGGCCGACGAGAAGTACGGCAATGATTCCTGCGCGATGTACCAGGACTTCCGCGAGCTCCTCGACCGTAGCGACATCGACGCCGTCCTCATCGCCACCGGCCCCAACTGGCACACCACCGCGAGCGTCTACGCGGCGAAGGCGGGCAAGGACATCTACTGCGAAAAGCCCTGCTCGAAAAACATCGCCCAGAGCCTTCTCCTCCGCGACACGATCCGCCGCACCGGTCGCGTCTTTCAGGCCGGCACGCAGCGCCGTAACCTCCCCCACTTCGCCTTCGCCTGCGAGCTGGCCCGCACCGGCCGGCTCGGAAAGATGAAGCGCGTCTTCGCCCATCCGGCCGGGATGACGGCGAGCACGAGCGGCTGGCTGCCGGCGGAGAACGAGCCGCCGAAGGAAGTCATCGACTGGAACATGTACCTTGGCCCGGCGGCCTGGCGGCCGTTCAATGCCAAGATCCTCGACGGCTTCAACTTCGAGAAGGGGGGCGGGCTCGTCGGCGGTGGCGTCCTCGAATGGGGCTCGCACTGCGTCGATCTCTGCCAGTGGGCGGTCAACGATTGTGCGCCGCCGGTGGCCTATGCCCCGCCGGTCGATGGCCAGATCGTCTGCACGTACGACAACGGCGTGGAGCTGATCTTCCGCGAGAAGGATTGGATCCCGCTCGGCTCCTGCCCAGTCCGCTTCGAGGGAGAGGATGGCTGGGTGGAGGCCGGCGACTCGGGCAAGCTCGTGCTTTCGTCCCCGGAGCTTCTTGCCGGACGGACCGTCGAGGAGATCGGTGGCTACCCGGCGACGTTCCACGTCCGCGACTTCCTCGACTGCGTGAAGACGCGTGGGAAGCCGAAGGGGAATGCCGATGCGGCCTGCAATGCCCACATCGCGTGCCATGCCGCCAACGTCGCCCTGTTCCTCGGCCGGCCGGTGAAGTTCGACAACGCCACCAATGCGTTCGTCGACGACGTCGAGGCCAACCGGCTCCGTTCGGAGGCGCTCCGCGAGCCGTGGCGGATCTGATCCGTCCTCGCTTTGCCCGCCGCCTCCCCCACATCCCACACCCTCCCGTTCAGGATTCCTCCATGAAGCTTCATTCGCTCTTCCGCCCCGTCGCTCTCGCCGCGCTTTTGACGGCGGCTCTCGTTGGCAGCGCATCCCGCGCCGCCGATGGCCGCAATGACCAGGAGAAGGCGGCGCTTGCCGTCCTCCGCAGCGATGCGGCCGAGGCCGACAAGGCGCTCGCCTGCAAGCATCTGGCGATCTACGGCTCGGCCGATGCCGTCCCCGATCTCGCCAAGCTCCTCGACAACGAGAGGCTCCACTCCTGGGCCCGCACGGGGCTCGAGGCGATTCCCGGACCGGAAGCCGACGGGGCCCTGCGGGCCGCCGCAGCGACGCTCTCCGGCAACCTCCTCGTTGGCACGCTCAACACGATCGGCGTCCGCAAGGATGCCGGTGCCCTCCAGATCCTCACCCAGCGTCTCGGCGACCGCGATCCGGAGGTCGCCTCCGCGGCGGCCGTCGCCCTCGGGCATGTCGGCACGCTCCCGGCGATCTCGGCGCTCAAAGCCGCGCTGCCGCGGGCCAACGGCGCTCTTCAGTCGGCCGTTGCCGAGGGCTGCATCCTCGCTGCCGAAGGTCTCTTGGCCGCCGGCAAGGGGAGCGACGCGGTCGCCCTGTTCGACGAGGTCCGCAAGGCTCCGGTGCCGGCGCAGCGGAAGCTCGAAGCGACCCGCGGCGCGATCCTCGCTCGCGGCGATGATGGGGCCGCGCTCCTCGTCGAGCAGCTCCAGTCGCCGGAGCAGTCAGTCTTCCGCCTCGGCCTTACCACGGCCCGCGAGGTGAAGCCAGGGAAGTGCGACACGGCGCTCGTGGCCGAGCTCCCCAAGCTCCCGGCCGGCCGGGCCGCCCTTGTCCTCCGGGCGCTGGCTGACCGGAAGAGCCCGGCGGCCGTCGAGGCGCTCGTCGCCGCCGCGGCGAAGGGGAGCAAGGAGACGAGGCTTGCGGCGCTTGAATCGCTCGGGGCCGCTGGGAATGCCTCGGCACTCGCCGTCCTTCTCGAAGGGGCAGCCGATGCTGATGCCGATCTCGCCCGAGCTGCCACCGCCTCGATCTCGAGCCTCTCCGGCGCCGAGGTCGACGCCGAGATCAAGAAGCGGCTCCCGGCCGCGTCGGCAAAGCTCCTGCCGATGCTCCTCGAGCTCGTCGGCCAGCGCCGCATCGACGCTATCCCGCCGGCGCTCGCCGCCGTCGATTCCCAGGATCCGGCAACGCGGGCTGCGGCCCTGGCGGCCCTGGGCAACATCGTCGACGTCGAACGGCTGCCGGTGCTCGTGGCTCAGGTCGTGAAGCCCCGCGACGAGGCCGACGCCGCCAATGCCCGGAAGGCGCTTCTGACGGCGGCGATCCGCATGCCCGACCGCGAAGCCTGTGCCGCCGCCGTCACCGGGCCGCTTGCCAGCGCCCCGGCGCCGGCGAAGCAGGTGCTCCTCGAGACCCTCGGCCAGGTTGGCGGGACGAACGCCCTCGCCGCCGTTGCCGCCGCGGCCAAGAACGGCGACGACGCCCAAAAGGATGTCGCCAGCCGGCTCCTCGGCGAATGGATGACAGCCGACGCGGCCCCTGTGCTCCTCGACCTCTCCCAGTCGCTCGCCGAAGACAAGTATCGCGGCCGGGCGATCCGCGGATTCATCCGCATCGCGCGGCAGTTCAAGCTCGAGCAGGCGGAGCGGGCGAAGATGGCCGTCGCAGCCTTTGCTGCCACGAAGACGCCAGCCGAGCGGAAGCTCGTTCTCGAGGTGGCCCGCCGCTACCCCGACATCGAGATGCTCAAGCTCGCCGCCAAGGCCGGCGCCGAGGAGGAGATCAAGCCCGAGGCCCGGATTGCCGCCGCGGCGATCGTCAAGAAGCTCCCCGAGGAGTCGGCCGAGGCTTACGCGCTTGCCAAGGGGCTGGGGCTGGAGAAGGTGAAGCTCGAGATCGTCAAGGCGACTTTCGGTGCGGGCGATCGGCAGAAGGACGTCACCGACGTCGTCCGCAAGAACGCCGGCAGCCTGGCGCTGATCTTCATCCCGGGGGACAACTTCAACAAAGTGTTCGGCGGCGACCCGGCCCCGAATGCCGAGAAGCACCTGACGATCGACTACACGATCGACGGCAAGGCGGGCACGGCGAAGATCGGCGAGAACGGCACGATCCTTCTCCCCACCCCCTGACCTCAGGCCAGGTCGACCAGACCGTCAGGCGCTCATGTCAGGTACGCACGTCAGGGATTCAATCGAGCGGCCCGCCGGATGCAACCGGCGGGCCGCGTTCGCTTTCGGCGATCGTTTTTCTGGGCCTCCGCCGCAGAATCCGTGGGCGCAAGCCCGCTCGCGAGAAGTCCTGCTTGGAGCTGCAAAAAAACCGCCACCGCAGCCCGCCGGCAGCCGTAGCCGGTCAAGGCCATGACCCGTGGGGCCGCGGTGGCGGCATCTGTCCATTTACTCGAGCGTCTTTCCCAGAAGGGGTCAACGCCCAGAGTGAACCCTCAGCGCCCGTACCGTCGTCGTTCCAGTAACCCAAGTCCACCGACGATCAGCCCCAACACGGCACTCAAACCGCTCGGGTCGATCTCGGGGACGCCGGCCGGACTTGCGAGCCGAAAACCGATGCCGCCGTTTCCCCCGAACGACATGGGAAGCGTGGAGCTGTCGGAGGACGACAGAAGGAGCGCGTCGCCGGCCCAATCGCCGCCCCGTAGCCCACGAGACGAGCCGGCAACACCATCCAGATCGTTCCACTGAGACACGTTCCCGCTCTGGTCGAACGTGCCGTAGAAACTCGCGCTGTTCGTGAAGGCGCCCACATCCGTCAGGTAGTTTTGGCTGCTCGAGGAAGCGGACGACTGCGTCACGGAGAAAAGACCGCCGGCTTTGTAATTCGCCTGATTCGCCAAACTCCCGACGACGTTGCCCGGGGCCGTGTTGCTCTGCGTGGCGTAGGCGTAGTAGCCGCCAGTCCCGCCGTTGAGCGACGGCGAGTAATACGCTGCCTTGTACCATTCGTTCTCGGTCGGGATGTAGAACGCCGCGCCGGAGGTCTTCGCCGGAGCCACGCCGGGGGCAGCAGTTGTGAGATTGTAAGCCCCAGTCTCCGTGCTGCCAGCACCTTGGCCATTCGTCATCCAGTTCGCAAACCTTGCCGCATCAAACCAGCTCACAAACGTGATCGGACGGTTGGCACTATTCCCACCATTATCAATCACGCTGTACTTCGATCCGGCACTGGCCCCGGACGTGTACGAAATACCCGCGATGTTGAGATTGCTTTGCATCTCGCTGTTCCAGATGCCGTTGGCGTTCGCCCCACTGGGGTCGGCCGCATTCAGAAACGCCGTGTACTGGCCAATCGTCACGTCGTATTTGCCGATCTGGTAGTCGTAGGCCACGGCGCCTTTACCAAGCGTGTTTGCGCCGGTCCTTGTGTCGCCCGCGTTGCCGGCGTTGCCGACCGTCACCTGTTGGTAGGTGATCCCGGCCCGAGCCGGGGCCGCCAGCAGGCAGGCCATGGCAGCCAGCCAAAGGGAAAAAGACTTCAAAGAAAAGTACGGCATACGATCGTCCTTCCAACCAATAAGGTAAATCGGCATTCGACGGAGGACCGAAAACACTGTCCCCCCATCGCAACAGACCACACCAGCACTTCATGTCAAGGCTCATCCGAGGCGCTGTCCAAAGTCTCTCGGTGTTTCCGTGAGCCACGGCCGCCAGATCACTTTTCCCCCGACTTATTTCTCTCACATCGCACGCACCACGCGCAGAAAGGGAAATCTAAAAGACCCTTTTCACCCGCCGACGCCGCATCACGCCCCCGGATCCCGCAGCGGCACCAGCGCCTCATCGGCGACCGGTTTGAACCTGGCGGGAATAGACATGCGGGGCGGTCAGGGTGGCTGCCGGCTCGGCAAGGCGGCGGCTGGCTCGGGTTGCTCATGCCAGACGAAAAAACGCCAGCACGCCGGCCGGTTTCAAAAACCCCTCAAGGGATCGCGATCGCCCTGTTTCACGCAAGGGGCCGCTGACCAGAGTCAGAAGTCACCCGCAGATTCCGCAGAGGAGGCTTTTCTGGAAAGCGAATCGAGCCGTGGCTCACCCCAGCCCGCCGAGGACGGTCGCCTTGCCGACCCGCCCCACGCCGAGCATGTAGGCGGCGGTGCGGAGCGACACTTTCCGCTCCTGGGCCAGCTGCCAGACCTGCTCGAAGGCGGCGCCCAAGATCTGATCGAGCTCCTGGCGGACGCGGTTGATCCCCCACTGGTAATGCTGCCGATTCTGCACCCATTCAAACCAGCTCGCCGTCACGCCACCGGCGTTGGCAAGGATGTCGGGGAGAACGACGACGCCGGCGGCATCGAAGACGGCGTCGGCGTCAGGTGTGACCGGGGCGTTGGCCGCCTCGACGATGATCGGGGCCTTCACGGTGGCGGCGTTCGCGGCGGTGAGCACGCCCCCCAGCGCCGCGGGGATGAGGACGTCGCAGTCGGCAGCGAGGAGCTCGGCGCCGCTGATCCTGTCGGCCTCGGTGTAGCCGTCGAGCCGGCCGCCGTGGGCCAGGGCGTACTTGAGCATGCCGGGGACGTCGAGGCCGTCGGCCCGGTGGTAGGCGCCGCCGGCATCGCTGATGGCAACGAAGCGGCACTCGGCGTCGTGGAGGAAGCGGGCGGTGAAGGTGCCGACATTCCCGAAGCCCTGCAGCGCGATCCGCGTCCCGGGAAACTTCCTGCCGGTCCGCGAGAGGATCTTGAGCGTCAGCCCACCGACGCCTCGGCCGGTCGCCTCCTCGCGGCCCGGAATGCCGTGGTAATCGACCGGCTTGCCGGTCACGCAGGCGGGGGAGAAGCCGTGGTACTTGCCGTACTGGTTCATGATCCAGGCCATCATGTCGGCCGTCGTCCCCATGTCGGGGGCGGGGATGTCGACATCGGGGCCGAACAGGTCGTGGATCGAGTCGACGAATCGACGCGTGATCCGCTCGAGCTCGCGGGTGGAGCAGAGCTTCGGGTCGAGCGCGATTCCCCCCTTGGCCCCGCCGTAAGGGATGTTCACGACGGCCGTCTTCCAGGTCATGAGGGCCGCGAGCCCCCGGACCTCGTCGAGATCGACCTGCGGGTGGTAGCGCAGTCCCCCCTTCATCGGACCGCGGGCGTTGTTGTGCTGGACGCGGTAGCCGATGTAGGTAGCCACCTCGCCGGAGTCGAGCTCGACCGGAATCTGCACCTGCACCTCCCGCTTCGCCGTGAGGAGCAGGCGACGCATCGCGTCGGAGAGGTCGAGCTGATCAGCGGCACGCTGGAAATAGATGCGGGGAGCGTCGGCAGACATGGAGGGCCTCCTGGTTTGGGTTGAAGAATAAACGATCCGTGTGGAGTTTGGCCGGGGGCAGCGTGCCATTCCCTGGCTCCGCGCCGGCGGGCGATGGCGGGAGCAGCGGGAACGGATACGATGAACGGTTCCACGGAGAGAGGATTTCCCGCATGGCGACGCCGAGCCCCGATCAGTTTTGGACGCTTCTCACCGAATCGAAGCTCGCCGAGGCAGCGTTTCTCGACAAGCTCCGCCGGGAGTTCGAAGGGCTGCCGTTCCCCCCCGGCGCCTCGGCCGCCAGTGCTAGCGAACTGGTTGCCCGCTGGCTCGTGAAGCGAAACGTGATCTCCGAATGGCAGGCCAAGCGGCTGCTGCGCGGGGAAAAGGGGCCGTTCTTCCTCGGCGATTACCGGCTCCTCGACCGCTTCGACACCGGCCGCGGCGGGACGGTGTTCCGGGCCCGCCACGAGCCCTCCGGTCGGCTCGTCGGGATCTCGGCCCTCAACAACAAATACTGCCAGCAACCCGAGGTGTGGTCTGACATCCTCAAGCGGACGAAGGCCGTCACCGAGGCGAAAGACCCGACCCTCACCAAGACCTGGGCGCTGGAGAAGGCAGGATCGCAGCGATTCGTCCTCGCCGACGACGTCGTCGGTGCCCCCTTGGCCGACGAGCTTTCGAAGCGCGGCGCGATCCCGGTCGCCGAGGCGGGAGCGATCGCGCTCACCGTTGCCCGGGCCGTGGCGGAGCTCCATAGGCTCGGCGTCGTTCATGGGGCGATCTCGCTCGACAGCGTCCGCCGCGCCACTCCCGACACCGGCTCGAAGGAGACCGAGGTCCCCATCCGGCTCCTCCAGTTCCCCCTCGTCGCCGATCCGCACGTCGTGCCGGCGCGCCTCGAGATCGATACGCCCGAGGGGGTGACACGGCTCGGGACGCGGGCCGCATTCCTCGCGCCAGAGCTCCTCAAGAGCGGGCGGATCGCCACGACCTCCGCCGATGTCTATGCGATCGGCTGCCTCTTCCACGCGCTCCTCTCCGGTGGGCCGCCTGGCTGGCAGGGAGATCCCCAAAAGACGCTCTCCCACGTTGCAGCCGGTCAGGGGCCACAGCCCCTTCCGACTACGAAAGTGCCTGTCGAGGTGGCGACCCTCGTCTCCTACCTGACCGCGTCCAACCCTGCCGATCGCTATCCGACCGCCGCCGAGGCTGCCGACGCGATCGCCACCTGCCTCGGCCAGCCCCCGATCTCAGGCCCGCTCCCCGAGCAGCGCGAGATGATCACGCCCGGCTCCGGGCCAGCCGACCCGGCCCCCGCCACCGACGCCCCCGCGGCGATCGCCATCGTCGACACCGCCTCACCGGCCAAGCGGGCAAAGCCGAAGCCTCCGCGGCCCCGCTGGCTCCTCCCGGCACTCGGCGGCCTCGGATTCCTGGCAGCCTCGATCTTCGGCGCGGTCGTCATCCTCCAACCGGCCGCCAAGAAGGCTCCCCCCTCCGCGCCAACAACGGAAGATCCCGCGCCGAAACCATCTACCACCGAAGGGGAAGCGACCGACGGCGCTTCGGATGCTCCGGGCAACGGGGATGGGGCCGTCGCGCCACCATCCGACGCAGCCGACGCAGGCGCCTCGGCCCCCAGCACCCGGCCGAAGGCGGAAACGATCACGACGCTCGTCGCCTCCGAGGCCAGCGAGATCCCCTACGAAAGTCCGCAGCCCCCCGGCCCACCGCCGCGGCTCCAATACCTCCCACCGGGATCACAACTGATCCTCCTCGCCCGCCCGGCCGAGGCGATTGCGACCACAGAAGGGGAACGCTTCGTCCGTGCGCTCGGGCCGCGGGCGGCCGCGGCGCTGGAAGCGCTCACCCGTCTGGCAGCCTGCCCGCCAGAGTCAATCGCCGATCTCCAAGCCGCCTGGCAGGCGGGGGGCCCCGACGAAGTGGTCGGTGGCGTGATGCTCCGTGGCCGCGAGCCGCTTCCGGTTGCCATCGATGGCGCTGCCCGCCGGGAGGCCTGGGGGGCGACGACACCCGAGGAGATCGAGGGCGAGACGCTCCACCGTGGCGCGAGCATCTCCTTCTGGCTCCCGTCCGATGCCGACGGCCATGTGCTCGTTCTCGGCCCCGAGGAACTCGTCCGCCAGACGATGCAGGCCCACCGGCAGGTGGCCGCAGGCGACACGACAGGTGCCGACGGGGGGGACGGGATCCAGGCGAGCCTGCCGCGCGACCTCGAGGAGCTCGTCGGCATGCTCGACGCCTCCCGCCACCTGACGCTGTTCGGTTCGCCCGACTATCTCCTCCACGACGGCCGCCCCCTTCTTGGCGGGCCCCTGGCCAAGCTCGTCGAGCCCCTGGCCTGGTTTTTCGGCGACTCGATCCGGGCTGCGGGCTTGAGCCTCCACTTCGGCCCCAACAGCTACCTCGAGCTCGACGCCGTGCCCCCCGCCGGCACTTCTCCGCGGCAACTCGCCCAGCGCCTTGCGGGAAACGTGGCGACGATGGCCGAGACCACGGAGGAATACTGCAACGCCCTCGATCCCCATCCCTATGGCCGAAAGCTCGTGATGCGGCTCCCGCGGATGCTCGGTGTGGTGGCTGATCATGTCCACGCCGGGGCCGATGGCCGCGGGGTGATCGTCAATGCATGGCTCCCCGAGCACGCCCCCCACAACCTCGCCCTCGCAGCGGAGCTCGCGCTCGAGCAGACCCCGCGGGCCGGCGGCGCCCCAACCGTGGCGGCGGCCGGCTCAGCGCAGGCGTCGACGCCGGCCGGGGCGCTTACGGCGCTTGCCAAGCCGATGTCGCTGGTGTTCGTGAAGGATACGCTCGAGAAGTCGATCCAGATGATCGCCGACGAGATCGGCGTCGAGCTGGAGATCCTCGGTAGCGACCTCCAGCTCGAGGGGATCACGAAGAACCAATCGTTCGGCCTCGACGAGAAACAGAAGCCGGCGGCGGAGATCCTCGCCAGGATCCTCGCCAAGGCCAACCCCGACGGGAAGCTCGTCTATGTGATCCGGAAGACGGATGCTGGCGAGCGGATCGAGATCACCACCCGGGCCGCGGTCGAAAAACGCGGCGACACCCTGGCCCCGGGGCAGGACGCCCCCACAACCGAGAAGGACAACGAACCGAGATGATCATCGTCATGCAGGCTGGCGCGTCGCGCGAGGACCTCGACCGGGTGGTGGCGCGCGTCGAGGAGTTGAAGCTCAAGCCGCACACGATCGTCGGCACGGAACGGACGGTCGTGGCCGTCGTCGGCGACGAGCGCGACATCGTCGGATCGGGGCTCGAAACACTTCCCGGCGTCGCCACGGTGATGCCGATCCTCGCCCCCTACAAGGTGGCCAGCCGCGAGGTCCAGCCGACGCCGACGATTGTCAGGGCGGGGCCGCTGGTCGTCGGCGGCGGCCATGTCGGCGTGATCGCCGGCCCCTGCTCGGTGGAGAGTTCCGAGCAGATCGTTGCCACGGCGCAGGCCGTCAAGGCAGCCGGTGCCACCGGGCTCCGCGGCGGCGCCTTCAAGCCGCGAACGAGCCCCTACAGCTTCCAGGGCCTCAAAGAGAAGGGGCTCGAGCTCCTCGCCGAGGCCCGGGCAGAGACAGGGCTGGCAGTCGTCACGGAGGTCGTGGCATCGGAGGACGTGGCGCTGGTGGCCAAGTATGCCGACGTCCTTCAGATCGGCGCCCGCAACATGCAAAACTACCGCCTCCTCGAGGCGGTCGGAAAGACGGACGTCGCGGTGCTGCTGAAGCGCGGGCCGTCGGCGACGGTCGAGGAATTGCTCCTCGCCGCGGAATACATCCTCGACGGCGGCAACATGCGGGTGATGCTCTGCGAGCGCGGGATCCGCACGTTTGAATCGCACACCCGCTTCACGCTCCCCCTGGCGACCGTCCC
>CAMARC010000035.1 GCA_945860405.1 Candidatus Kuenenia stuttgartensis
TTCGATTACGCCGCGCAGGCGGAGCTTGTCGTCGTCGACCGGCTCCCCGATCCGAGCGAGCGGCAGGCCTACGACCGGGCGGTGGTGCGGATGATCCGCCGCTACGTCGATCAGACCTGCGGCCGGGCGATGGTGCTGTTCACGAGCTCCGCGTCGCTTGCCGCAGCAAGCGCGGAGCTAGCCGGCTGGTGCGTGCAGCGCAACTACCGGCTCGTCAGCCAGGCCGACGGGCTGCCGCGGTCGCGGATGCTCGCCGACTTCCGCGAAGGGCCGGGGAGCGTGCTCCTCGGCACCGACGGCTTCTGGCAGGGGATCGATCTCCCCGGCGACCAACTCGTGACGGTGATCATCACAAAGCTCCCCTTTGCCGTGCCTGACCGGCCGCTGGTGGCGGCGCGGATCGAGGCGATCCGGGCCGCCGGCGGGAATCCGTTCATGGAGTATCAGGTGCCGGAGGCGACCCTCAAGCTCAAGCAGGGCTTCGGGCGGCTCGTCCGCACCGCCGAGGATCGGGGGCGCGTCGTGATCCTCGATCCCCGTGTGCTCACGAAGCCCTACGGCCGCGTCTTCCTCGACAGCCTCCCGCCAGCGAAGCTCGTCATCGAGCCGTATGGGTGACGGGGAGCGGCAATGACTATCGGGCACTTGCCGGACGCCATCAGCGCTGCGTTGCCGCTGGTTTACGCGGCGGACGGCGCTGCCGACCGCGACAGCCACCGAATCCTTGCACCGTCGGTACTACAGCGTTAGTCTTTGGGGCAACTCCTGTGTGCTGTGTGTTTGCTGCCGTGCTCTGGATGCCCCCGACCGTCCCTGAAAGGCCCCCTGTCATGATGCGAATCACGCTCGACTCGCCCGCCCTGATCGCTGTGCGGAGCTGGCTGGCCGACTTGGGGGCAAGGCAAACACAGCGTTCCGGCCGAAACGGCCGCCGCACGGCCTCTCGCCTGAGCTTTCGCGGAGAGCAGCTCGAACCTCGGCTGATGCTCGATGCCGGCATGCGGGCCGGCCTCCCCGACCTCGTGGAGGAGAGCGACACCGGGGCTTCGTTCGTCGATAACTTCACCTCCGACCGGACACCGACCCTGAGTGGCTGGCGGCCGGGGCCGCCCCTGCCGCCACCGCCACCGCCCATGCGGGCCGTCCTCCCCGACCTCATGAAGGAGAGCGACACCGGGACTTCGTTCGTCGACAACTTCACCTCCGACCGGACACCGACCCTGAGTGGCAGTGTGCTGGGCGCGGCGAGCCAAGTGCGGCTCATGATCGACGGAAAATCCGCCGCGGTGATTCCGGTCGCGCAAGGCACCTGGAACTACTCGGTGCCTGCCGAGGCTGCTCTTGCTGCCGGCAAGCACACGTTCGCGGTCCGTCCGCTCGACGCCTCGGGCAAGGCTGGAAAGCTCTCCAAGCCGCTGTCGGTCACGATCGAAACAAAGGCTCCGGCGGCCGCCACGGTCGGCCTGGGGGTACTTTCGGATACCGGCCTCAAGGGGGATGGAAAGACGACATACGACACCCCGACGCTCCGCGGCGTCGCGGCGCGCGGCCAGTGGGTGAACGTGGCGATCGACAGCGTGCCCGCCGGTCGGGTGAAGAGTGATCCGAAAACGGGCGCGTGGCTGCTCAAGGCGCCGCAACTGGCTAGCGGCGTGCACGACGTCACGGCGGTGGCGGAGAGCCGGTCCGGAATCCGCAGTGCCGCAACGAGCTTCGAGATCGAGGTCAGCGGCAAGCAAACGGTGATGCTCGACGCGTCAGACAAGAACACCGTCGAACTGACGCCGTCGCATCTCTTCGGCCAAGGGTCGCAGGGCTTCATCGTGACCGCGGTGCACCGAGGCACGCTGCAGCAGTGGTCGACGGCCAAGAATAAGTGGGTCACGATTCCGAGTCGCCCCGATTCGAGCGCGGCCCTGCTGAATGCGCCCCCGGCGAATCGCACGATCCTCTTCAACCAAGCCGTCCGGTGGACGCCGTCTCAAAGGGACGTGGGCGTCGGCCCGGCATTCGACGTGATTTCCCTCGACCGCAAAGGCGGCCTGACCGCTTCGCTCCCGGAGGCAGCCACGGTGCCGGGCAAGATCCTCGATCCGAAGATCCAGTTCACCGCTGGCGTCGGAACGGCGCTTTCCTGGGCCGCTCCGACCGACGGCTGCGGCTGCGCGAGCACCCGCTATTCGATCGAAGTGACCCGAGAGGATGGCAAAACCCTCCTCTATAACGTGCCTGCCAGCGTCACCCAGCTTTCGGTCCCGGAAGGCGGCCGGGTGCTGCAAGCCGAGATGTGGGGTGCCACCAAGTCGGGTGCGGGCACGAAACGTTCTCATGATGCCGTCGAGGCGCAGCTGAACAAGAACCGGCTCGCTTTCAACGTGGTGAGTGGTCTCTCCGCCCTTTCTGTGGGAGAGAAGGCGAGAGCGCAACTTGCCTATAGCACCACCGCTGTCGACGGATCCAAGCCCACCGTCGCTCTGGGCGGGAGCCATGCGAATCTGGCGTATCTGGAGGTGAGCGCTCTCGCGGATGCCACCGAAGCGGCCCAGGGTTTGCTGGCCGGAACCCCGATTCTGATCTCGTCTGACTCGAACAAGCTGACCCCCGCCCAGAAAGCGACGCTCGAGAACAACCCGATCCTGGCACGGAATCTGTTCCCCGGGACGGTCAACGGGCAGGTCCAGCCCGATCAGGTGAGGGCTCATTTCCAGGCCGGCGAGATGCTCCGGTTTGCCGGAAATGTGGACAAGAGCGTCCGCGTTGGTGCCAGGATCGTGGTGGAAGAAGCCCAGATTCTCGTGGACAATACCCTTGGCCCGTGGTTTGAAAAGGCCAGCCTCGCGGTCGCTGCGGATGGTGGCTATTCCTACGATCATGTCGTGGCCTACGGCATGACGAGCGTGCGCGTACGGCTCGAGTATCCGACGCAGGCAGCGTCGGCCGGCCTTATGGCCGCAAGCGCGCCTGCCTCGGCCTCGGCCTCGGCCTCGGCTTCGTCCACTCCCACGGTCGTCTCGACGGCGATCGACCTGTCTGCCTACTTCAACGCGTTCGGCATCACGACGGCGCCGTTTCAGGCGCCGAACAACCAGGGCTTCGACAGGAATGGCAACTACTACAACTCCGACTACACCGGGCCGGGCACCAAGGATCCCGTTCCCGGCACGTCCATCGTCTACCAGGGGATCGAGTTCCCCATCGGCATGATTCCCACGGAGAAAGGGCAGGTGGGGGGCAGCGGAAACAGCTCGAAGAACAACCCCCCGAACTTCGTCCAGGCCAAGGGGCAGACGATCGCGGTCGACGTCGCTGCCGGCGCGTCAGACTATCTCTATCTGGCCGGGGCGGCAGCCAACGGCAGCCAGATGTCGCAGACGATCACGCTGAAGTTCGCCGACGGATCCCCGGATGAGCCCTGGACGCAGTCGTTCCACGACTGGGCCAGCGTCGGCCCCTCGCAGTCCGATTCGCAGTTCACGCCGCCTCCCCATACAGTGTTGCCGGTACTGGTTGCCACAACGGCAATGCTCGGCTCGCTCTCCGGTCTCCAGACGATTGACGGGGTGGCGCTGGTCACCGGAGATCGCGTTCTTGTAAAAAACCAGGAGGGACCGGAGTATCTCCCGGGAGGGGGAGCCGTGGACTTGGCGAGCGCCAACGGCATTTACGTCGCCTCGCCAGCTGCCTGGTCTCGTGCCAAGGACGCGGACACAGGAACCGAAATAGTGTCTGCAGCCACGACCGTGAAATCCGGAGCCATCAACGGCGGCAAGTACTTCGTCGAATACTTCACCAGCACCATTGTCCCCGAAAGCATCAACTTCGATCTTGGCTCGACCCCAATCAATTATGAAGTGGCGACAGCACCGGTTCCGGCGCCCCGGTCTTTTGCCGGGGAGTTGCTCTTGAAGACGGAGCCCGAGCGCATCAATCAGCTGGGCGACTTGGTGACCACGCCCGCCCACATCTTCGCCTACTGCTATAACCTGCAAGGCAAGCAGTTGGCGAGCATCACGCTGCCGCCCAACGAAAACGTGGGCATCTTGAGCGCCGTCGTGGCCAAGGCTCCGGTGATCGCCATCGACCAGGGGATCACATCGCTCGTTCTCGGGACCACCAACCTGACCGGCGTCGATGTGATGGCGTTGACGATCGTGAACGAGACGAATATCGGGGCCGGTGGCGGGCCGCTGACGTTCTACTTTGCCGACCAGCCGGAGAAGGGATCGACGACGTCCGTCGCGCTCAGCACCATCGCCACCACCGGTGGCATCATCAGAGACGGCCAGTCTTTCAGCGGTGACGGCTTCGACGGCGATGGCAACGCCTACTCCTGGGAGGCCCTCGGGTCGTCGAAGATCCTTCGCGGGACGAGCGTCAACTTCAATCTGGGCCTCCCCGGGCAGCCGAACTTCGTGGTCTCCAACGGCCAGACGATTCAGGTGCCGCAGGGCAGCAGCTACACCACGCTGAATCTGGCCGGGGCCGCCGTCAACGGCGGCCAGGAGAACCAGCCGCTGACGCTGACCTTCACCGACAACTCGACGGCGGTCTGGACGCAGTCGTTTAGCGACTGGTGCAACCCGGCGAACTACACGAACGAGTCGACCATCGCGACGGCGTTGTACCGTGACACAGCCTCCGGCGACTCGATTGCGACTACGAACCATATCTACCAATACAGCTACACGATCCCCTCCGGGAAGACGCTGAAGAGCATCACGCTGCCGACGAACTCGAACGTCCGCCTGCTCGATATCCAGATTACGCCTCCGACATACACGACGACGCAGGTGACGGTGCCCATGGGACAGCAGAAGACGATCGCCTACATCGCGCCGGATAGCAACAGCGGGATGGCATTCCAGGTGCAGAAGGCCGACGGCGCATGCGTCGCGAACTGCAGCACCTTCCTCACAAACTGGACCTCGGGCTCGGGAACGGGACCTAGCTCACATACGGCGCAAAACATCAGCCCGTCGCTCAATTCGCAGATGAAGGCTGGCCAGAAATGGAAAATGACGCTCCAGAACGCAGGGGAGGGATTCTACGGGTACCTCGATTCCCCGAGCGGGCAAAATCTTCCCGCCCCGAGTGGCAACACGCCGGGAGGCGCCCAGTTCCGGTTGATGACACAGGCTGAAATCAACGCTCAACCGGCCTGGCTTCTGGCCACCGAAACGAAAATAGGCACTGCGATCGTCCTCGTTGGGCTCGCGATCGCGACGGGGGGGACAGGAGACGCCGGCCTAGAAGGCCTTAAAGTAGGAGAGAAATTAGAAGTAGAGTACAGACCCATGGGCGGCGGAAATGCGATCCGCGAGAACGTAGAAGTCGATGGTTTGGATCAAATCGTAGACGAAAACATCCCAGATAATAACAACTTCGACGAGATCGACCTCTTCGACATCGACCGCCCATCGGGTATTATCGCAATGGATGATGATCCTCAAGCTATTGCTGACTTTGATAATAAATGGCGCCGGTTGGCCAATCACAATGCTTGGGTCGGCGGTAGGTGACGCAGGCGTGCAGATGGGCGCCGCGGTTGAGCCCGGAGCCGAAGCGACGGAGGAAGGAGACGGCGCCAAGTCGTGGGCGGGAGGGGGGTAAAACATTGCCGGCATGCGGTACGGCCGTGCCCGGCGGAGGCGCACATTGCAGCGGAGGCGATCGCCGCACAGCAACCTCTCGATTTCATCCAGGAACATCCTCGTACTCGCCGCGGCCAGCGCCGAGCTGGCCGGCTGGTGCGTGCAGCGGAACTACCGGCTCGTCCGCACCGCCGAAGATCGGGGCCGCGTCGTGATCCTCGATCCCCGCGTGCTCACCAAGCCCTACGGCCGCGTCTTCCTCGACAGCCTCCCGCCAGCGAAGCTCGTCATCGAGCCGTATGGGTGACTGGGCTCGGGGGTCGACTCACGCGCCGGCGAGGTCGAGCTCCATCCAGGTGGTCGGATCGCTCTCCCACGGATACTCCGGGGGCGCACCGTAGGGGATCCGCCCGAGGCGGCGATCGATGACCGCGGCGAAGAATCCGAGCCGGGGGATCTCGGCCGGATCCCAGCCGGGGAGGGCCGCGGCGGTGATGTGGGCTTCGACGCTCCAGCCGTCGGCGTGGAGCTTCGCCTCCATGGGCACCGAGCCCTCAGGGAGCTCGGCCGGGATCTCGCTCGTCCGCGGGATCACTGCCGCCACGGCCACCGGCTTGTCGGCGAGCTTGCCCCCGCCCGTCGGGAGGAGGGCGAGTCGGCGGCAGAATCGACCGGCCCGATGGCTCTCGCCGGTGGGGCGGGTGGCGATCCAGAGATGGAGGCCGTCGCTATCTTCCGGCCGTGTCGGCTGGCACCAGCGAGATGCTCCCACCCCCTTCATCTCTCCCCGCACCCGCAGGCCGCTGTCATTCCAGGCCAGCCACAGCGAGACGAGGTCGGGCACGCCGACGATGCCTGCCAGCGACGGCAGCCGACAGGCTTCGTCGAGCGGGGCCGAAGCGGGGGGCCAGAGTGTTTTCCGCTTCCGGCAGGGGAAGCGGAAGGTGAACAGGGAACCGGGGTTCACAAGCGGCACGGCACGGGCTCCGAGGAATGACCGGGGCTCCGAGGATCGGCAGGGGCCCGAGGGCAACCGGGAGGCCCGACCGGCGGGCCATACTATACTGCTGCCGTCGGCTCGGGGAGCGGAATGATCGGCTGGTGAGGCCTCTTCCCGGTGCAGCGATTCACGATCCCTGAGGAGTTGCGATCATGGGGCGGTTCATTCCTGAAGTTCGGCACTCGGTTCGGCCGTCGCTCGGCGGTTGGTGGATCGCCGCTGCCGGCATCGCGGCGATCGTCGCGTGGGCCTCCCTTCCTTCCGCCCCCGCCGCCGATCAGGGGTCGGCCTCGCAGCCGCTCTGGAGCAGCGAGATCGTCACCGCTGCCACGCCGACCCGCTCCGTCCCCTTTGACGTCGAGCTCGGCGGCGCCACGTCGGTGTGGCTCGTGGTCGATGACGGCGGCGACGGGTTCGGATGCGATTGGGCCGACTGGGTCGATCCGGTCTTCAAGGGCTCAGGCCTCGAGAAGCCGCTTGTCGATCTCGAATGGAAGCGCGCGAGTGCCGAGTGGGGCGAAGTGCGGAAAGGGCGGAATGCTGGAGGAGACGACCTCAAGCTCGACGGCAAGCTTGTGGCCCGCGGCATCGGCACGCATGCCAATTCGGTGATCGAGGTGGCGGTGCCGGCAGGCGCCACGCGGCTGGTGGGCCGGGCCGGGCTCGACGACGGCGGCGCCAACCAAGGCTCCGGCTCGATCCGCTTCGCCATCCACACCAAGGCTCCGGCGCTTCGCCCCAAGCGCGTGCAGGCCGGCGGCGCTGTCGCCCCCGCCGACGGCCCCGCCACGCTCGTCGTCCCAGAGGAACTCGAAGCGACGCTGTTCGCCGGCGAGCCGCTCCTCTCGAGCCCATCGGATATCGACATCGACGCCTCGGGGCGGGTGTGGGTGTGCGAAGTCACCAACTACCGCGGCCGCAAGGACACGCGGCCCGACGGCGACCGGATTCTCGTCCTCGAGGACACCGACGGCGATGGCGCCGCCGACACCTCGAAGGTCTTCTACCAGGGGCGCGACGTCGATTCGGCGCTGGGGATCTGCGTCATCGGCGACGGGCCGGGGCGGAAAGTGATCGTGTCGTGTGCGCCGGACGTGTTCGTGTTCCACGACGACGACGGCGATCTCGTCGCCGATCGGAAGGAGTCGCTGTTTACGAAGACCGGCGACCCGCAGCACGACCACTCCGTCCATGCCTTCTCCGTCGGCCCCGACGGCCGCTGGTATTTCAACTTCGGCAACACCGGCCACGCCGTTCATGACAAGGAAGGCAAGCCGATCACCGACCGGATGGGGAATGTCGTCAACGATAGCGGCAAGCCCTATCGACAGGGGATGGTGTTCCGGTGCAATCCCGACGGCAGCGACTTCGAGGTCCTCGGCAACAACTTTCGCAACAACTACGAAGTGGCGGTCGATTCCTACGGCGCCCTCTGGCAGAGCGACAACGACGACGACGGCAACCAGGGGGTGCGGATTAACTTCGTCATGGAGGGGGGCAACTACGGCTACGTCGACGAGCGCACCGGGCAGGGCTGGCAAGTGCCGCGGACGAATCTCGAAGCGGAAGTCCCGAAGCGGCACTGGCACTTGAACGATCCCGGCGTCGTTCCCAATCTCCTCCAGACCGGTGCCGGCTCGCCGACCGGGATCTGCGTCTACGAGGGAACGCTCCTCCCCGAACGCTTCCGCGGCTCGCTCCTCCATTGCGATGCCGGCCCGAACGTCGTCCGTGCCTACCACGTGAAGGCCGATGGCGCGGGCTATGCCGCCACGAGCGAGAACGTCGCCGATGGCTCGGCCGATCGCTGGTTCCGGCCGAGCGATGTCTGTGTCGCCCCCGATGGCTCGATCTTCGTCGCTGATTGGTATGACCCTGGTGTCGGCGGCCACGGGATGGGTGATGTCGAGAAGGGGCGGATCTACCGGATCGCGCCTACCGGTTCGAAGTGGTCGGTGCCGAAGGCCGATCTCGCTTCGGTGACCGGCGCCGTCGCGGCGCTGGCGAGCCCGAACCTCTCCACCCGAGCCACCGCTCTCGAGCGGCTCGCGAAGGAGCCGGAAGCAGCCGCCACGGCCCTCGCAGCGGCGCTCGAGAGCCCTGCCGACAGCCGGCATGCCGCGCGTTTGGCTTGGGCCCTGGGGACGCTCCCCGGAAAGGGGCCCGCGACCGTGACGCGGCTGCTCGGATCAAAGGACGAAAACCATCGCATCGTCGGCCTGCGGATGGCCCGCATGACCGACGCCGACCCGATTGGCACGCTTGAAAAACTCGCGGCCGATCCCTCGCCGGCGGTCCGTCGCGAAGTGGCGGTAGGGCTGCGCGGCGTTGAAGGGACGCGGGCTGACGCCATCTGGGCAAAGCTCGCGAAGGCCCACTCGGCGAGCGATCGCTGGGAGCTCGAGGCCCTCGGGATTGCCGCCCAGGGGCGTGGCGACACGAGCCTTTGGGATGGCCGCCTCGCTGCCTGGCTGGCGTCCGTCGGTGACGCTTGGAAGACTCCCGCCGGCCGCGAGATCGTGTGGCGGAGCCGGGCCGCGGTATCGCCGAAGCTGATCTGCGAGCTTCTTGCCGATCCGCAGGTCGGCACGTCGGAGTCACTCGCCCTCATCCGCTCCCTCGACTTTCAGGAGAGCGCGGCGGCTGCGGTGGCGATCCGCGATCTCGTCACCCGCCTCGACGCTCCCGATGAAAAACTCCAGGTGATCCTCCCCGAGCTCGTCCTGCGGATCGATCCGGCCGGCGGGGTCGAAGGGAAGCTCGCCGAGCGGATCGCCGCGGCGGCTGCGGCAGTGCCCGGCACTCAAGCCTTTGTCGACATCGTCCAGCGCTTCCGCCTCAAAAGCCGCGCGGCTGAGCTTGTCGAGCTCGCCGCCGCCGGCGGCACGACCGATGCCGTGGCCGTGTCGGCGCTCGCGTCGGCGCTCGATCTCGGGGCTGCCGATGCGGTCCGCGCGGCGATCGCGGCAGCCAGCATCACCTCGGAAGAGACGATCGATATCCGTCGTGCCGCGGCCCAAGGAGAGACCCCTATTTCGCCGGCCGTCACCAAGGCCACGCGCCTCCTTTCGGCCTGTGGCCTCCGCGGCCAGGGGCCGGCGCTCGACATCGTGCTCGCCACGCTCGCCTCGGCCGAGGCCTCTCCGGAGATCAAGGGGGCCGCGATCCGCGGGCTGGCCCGCACCCAAGGAGGGGCTGCCAGGCTCGTCGCGATGGCCAAGGCGGGGGAACTCACCGGAGCGCTGCCGCAGGCGGCGGCGCTTGCCATCTCCGCTTGCCCGTGGGGCGACATCCGTCAGGCGGCGGCCGACGTGCTGCCGCTCCCCCAGGGACGCGGCGGCGAGAAGCTCCCTCCCCTGGCCGAGCTCATCAAGCGCAGCGGCAGCGCCGAGAAGGGGAAGACGGTCTTCGCCGGAGTCGGTACGTGTGCGAAATGCCATGTCGTCCAGGGAGAGGGGAAGATGGTCGGCCCCGATCTCTCCGGAGTCGGCGCGAAGCTTTCGCGCGAGGCGCTCTATGAATCGATCCTCGCCCCGTCGGCGGCGATCAGCCACAACTACGAGGCCTGGACGGGCTTGACGAAGGACGGCCGGGCGATCACCGGCCTCCTCGTCTCGAAGACGCCGCAGCAGGTCGTGATCCGGGGGGCCGACGGCGTCGACGCGACGGTGGCGGGCGACGACCTCGAGGAGCTGATCCGGCAGCCGGTGTCGCTGATGCCGGCCGATCTCGCCTCGACGCTCTCGGCCGAGGAGCTCGTCGATGTCGTCACCTGGCTCGAGACCCTCCGCGGCCAGCGGTGAGCCGGGTGAAGTGTCGGGATCGATCGTGAAGGTGGGCGGAGGCGGCACGACCGTTTTTATCCGAGAGAACGACCTGGTCGGAAATCCTGACCTAGAGTTGAGAGCGATCGGTGCGGATCCTGAGCCTCATCCAAACGTAGGCGGCCCATGCGTGTCCTTCAGGTGGCGAGCGAAGCGGCTCCCTTTGCCAAAACCGGGGGCTTGGCCGACGTCGTCGGCGCCCTCCCCGGGGCTCTCTCTCGTCTCGGCTGCCATGTCACCGTCGTGATTCCCGCCCACCGCGAGGCGTTCTCGGCGCGCCGGTTCCCGGTCGAATCGACGGGGTGGGAGTTCGACGTGCCGGTCGGAACGCGGAAGCAGAAGGCGAAGATCTTTCAGTCGCGTCTGCCGGGGAGGGACGGCACGCCTGATGTCACCGTCTACCTCGTCGGCAACGATGCCTACTTCGACCGGCCGACGCTCTACGGCGGCGCCGAGGATTACCCCGACAACTCCGAACGGTTCATCTTTTTCTCCCGCGCCGTCCTCGAGCTGGCCAACCGCTTCGAGGAACCGTGCGACATCATCCACAGCCACGACTGGCAGACCGGCCTCGTGCCCGCCTACCAGAAGGTGCTCGCCTCGCAGTGGCCGAGGCTGGCCCGGGCGCGGACGCTCCATACGATCCACAACATGGCCTATCAGGGTGTGTTCTGGCACTGGGACATGCTCCTGACGGGGATCGATTGGCGGTATTTCAACTGGCAGCAGATGGAGTACTTCGGCCAACTCAACCTTCTCAAGACGGGGATCGTGTTTGCCGATTTGGTGAGCACCGTAAGCCCGACGTACGCCCGCGAGATCCAGTCGGCCCCCGGTGGATGCAGCCTCGAGGGGGTGCTCTCGGGGCGCGGCGAGTCGCTCGCGGGAATTGTCAACGGGATCGACACCGACGCCTGGGATCCTGGCAACGACCCCCATCTCCCTCGCTCCTACGGCGAGGCAGACGTCGTCGAGGGGAAATACGCTGCGAAGTCGGCGCTGGCCTCCCGGCTCGGCCATGTGGCCCCCGATCCGCGTCCTCTGATCGCGTTCGTCGGTCGGCTCGCCGAGCAAAAGGGGATCGGGCTCGTCTTCGATCTCCTCGAGCGCTTGGCTGGCAGCGGGCGGGCCCGGTTCCTGGTTCTCGGCACGGGCGATCCGCGGGCCGAGGATGGCCTGCGGCGGTTGGCGGCCTCATACCCGGGCTCGATCGATCTCGTCATCGGCTTCGATGAGGGGCTCGCGCACCTCGTCCAAGGGGCGGCCGACATGCTCCTCATGCCGAGCCTCTACGAGCCCTGTGGGCTGACGCAGCTCTATGCCCTCCGCTACGGCACGATCCCGATCGTCCGGGCCACCGGCGGGCTTGTCGACACCGTCGTCGACGCCACCCCGGAGGCGCTCGCGGACGGCACGGCGAGCGGATTCCAATTCTCCGCCGTTGATGGCGGCGCCCTCGCCCATGCCGTCGAGCGGGCGCTTGAGCTCCACGCCGACACCGATCGCTGGCAGACGCTCGTCCGCCGGGTGATGCGAGAGGATTGGTCGTGGGACGCCAGTGCCCGGAAATACCTCCACCTCTACCAGCGCGTTCAGGCCGCCCCGCCGACGCCCGTCCGCGTGCCCTGACGACCACGGGCCCCGGCGGCTCGGGAAACCTCGCTGTCCCATCCAGCTTCCTGCCACGACTGGGCAGTCTGGGAAAGCCCTGACGCTCGTCCTGAATGAGCGGAGCGTGACGGTTCTGCCGGCCGATACCGATTGGCATGAATACCCTCCGCTTCGCCGGGCGGCGCCTGGCATGCACCTCCGCGGTGCTCTCCGTCGTGGTCCTGTCGCTTGTCGGTCCGGCTCGGTCGGCCTCGGCGTGGCCCTGTCGCGACTGCGGGCCGCAGCCGGGCTTTCTCCGCTCACCGCTGGGGGAGACGATGCCCTGCGGCAGCCAGGGATGCGGTCAGCGTTATTGGGGGCCGCGCGGTGAAGAACCGTGTGGGCCCGACCCGTGCAGCAACTGCAACCGCTGGCAGGACTGTAACGGCGTCAGCCGCGGCCCCGACCTGCTCGCGCCGTGGCAGTTGCCCCCCGGGCGCGGCTACATGGACCCGGCGGAGGTCGGCTACATCACCGAAAACCCCTGCGACGACTGCAACAAAATCAACTGCTGTCTGTTCGGGGGGCCGAGCTGCCTCGAGAAGATCAATCCCTGCCATCCCGACTGCATCCTCACGCTTTTCCCATGGCCATGGAAGCGTCGGGCTGCCGGCTGCGGTGAGTGTCAGTCGTGCCGGGATTGCCGGCCGTCCTTGGCTGCGGGACAGGTGCCTGCGGGACAGGTGGCTGCGAAATCAGCGACGGCCAAAACGGCTGCCGCTCAGACCCCCGCGACGAAGTGACGGCTCTCTTTCCTTGGCAGACACGAGCGCCGCTCACGCGCCGGCATGTTCTGCGGCGAGCGTGGCGGCAAACGTGATCTCGTCGCCGTGTTCCTTGCAGGCCTTCCGCAGCGGGCCGAAGTCACCGGAGGCTGCCGCCATCTCCACCAGCGACGGGAGCATCCCGGTGGCCTGGAGGAGGCTCGGGCCGGCATCGTCGCGCGGCCGGTCGAGCGCGGCGTGGAGGGCTTCGGCGGGGCGGGCGAGCCGCCAGAGGAGGAGGACGAGGACGTCGCCGGGGAGCGATCCCGCCTGCTCCACCTTCGCTAGCACCGCGGCCTTTCGGAAGAAGGCGATCGCGGCCTCAACCTCGATCCCGAGTTGGGCGCCGTAGAAAAGCCTCGAGGACTCACCGACGTTCTCGAACGGGGGCTCGCCCGCGTAGACCGTCTCCTTCGGCAGGCGGCAGGCATAACAGGCCAGTTCCCAGGCACGGCGGAGGGTGACGTGGTCGGTGCAGACCCTCGCGATCCTCAGCACCGATTGGAGATGCGAAACGTCGACATGGACGGCCGGGTCGTCCTTCAGTCCACCGGCCGCCTCGAGAACACCGGTGAGCGAGGCATCGGGGCCGGGCTCGACGGGGATGCCACGACGGTGGAGATCGTGGACGAGCGAGGCGAGCACCTCGCGGTGGAGATGGGCGACGAGGAGATCGGCCGCGGGCCGTTGCCGCGCCGCCGGGAGCCGCGAGACCGCCTGCTCGTAGGCGGTGATCGTGTTGCAGGTACCGTTGCGGGACAGGAGCAGCTTCAGTCCGAGCGCTGGATCGGCCCCCTCCCAGAGCGCCACATGGATGATCTCCTGGATCGTCTCGTCGGCCTGCGCGGCATCGGGGCTGTCGTCCGTCGCCGGCTGGTCGTCGGTGGTTCGCGGGGCGGCGACATCGACCCGCTCGGCGAGCGCCGCCATCCGCCTTCCCATCTCCTCCGGCTCGACTGCCGCGCGGAGATACATCCAGCCAGCCGCCACTTTGCCCTCATCGACGAGCGGCCAGCCCACTTCGCGGCAGGCCTCGAGCGACTTCGCCTCGAGCGCCGCCTGTTTCTCCGCGGGGATCGCCCGTGAGTCGCCGGCCAGCGGCAGGCCGAGCGCGGCCCGTGCTTCCATGAGCCGGGCGTCGAAGAGGGAATGCCAGCGCTTCCGGGCGGCAAGCGACGCGGTCAGTTCGGCGAACATCCCCTCCAAGCCGCGCGCACCAGCGGTGGCGGCAAGCGTGTCACACAGTTCGCTCGATCCAGTTGGGGAGCCGTCGTTCACGTGGACCTCGGTGGGGGAGAAGGCATGGGTGATGGACGAAGCGTCGGTCAATGAGCTTGAGCCTGACGGAGGCTCTCGTAAGCGAGAACGGCGGCGGTGGCCGAGACATTGAGACTGTCGGCGGCGCCGTGCATCGGGAGATGGACCGACTCGAGGGCGATCCTCCCGGCGTCGGCCGCTGCCTCCCAGGCCGGGGAGATGCCATGGGCTTCGCTGCCGAGGAGGATCGCAGTGGCGCCGGCGAGTCGTGCCCGGTGCCAGGGGATCGACCCCTGCGGGCGGGCGGCGATCACGCGGCGGCGCGTGCTCGCGCACCACTGAATCGTCTCTGCGACGTTGGCACTCGAGAGCTTCACGGAGAAGACCGTGCCGAGGCTCGCCCGGATGACCGCCGGGTTGGCAGGATCGGTCCGCGCGTCGCAGACAATCACGCCGGCAAGCCCGGCGGCATCGGCGGTGCGGAGGATGGCGCCGAGATTTCCGGGCTTCTCGACCCCCTCGACGATCAGGACCGGTCGGTCGGCCAGTGTGGCCCACTCAGAGAGCGGGCCGGGGCAGAAGCGGACAACGCCGACGCAGCCTTCGTTGCGGCTGCCGAAGGCCAGCTTCTCGAAGGCTGGCCGCGACAGGAGCGTGATCCGCGTGCCCCCTGCCACCACCTCGGCGAGATAGGAGTCGAGATCGGCTCCCGACGGCAGGCCTGTGGCATCGGCATCGTGTCTGCCGGCATCGGCGCGGGCGAGGATCGCTTCATCGAGGAACAGATCCACAAGCTGAATCCCCGCGGCGAGCGCCCGGCGCACCTCGCGGCCGCCGTCGACGAGCGTCAGGCCGCTGTCGCGGCGGGCCGGGGCCTCACGGAGCCGGGCGGCTTCCCGGAGGCGGGGATTGGCGGTGCTCGTGATGATGTCGTGCGGGATCATGGGGGGGCGGCGGAGGGAGTTCAGCTGAATCCCGCAAGTGTATCAGCCGGCATTCACAACGGCGTGCCCCCCCCGAGCCCGCCGCCCGCGAAGTGCCGCTTGACTGGGCGTGGTACGTGGGTGACGATCCTAAGCACTCCATCGCGGCACGGCGGGTGGGCTGCAGGTATGCCTCCATCGGCCCTCCCGGAGAGCTCGATTCGATTGATGACGAATCGCGTCCGGCGCTGGTCGCCGCCGACTCAAGGGTGTTCGTCGAGCGGTTGCTCCACGCATGATCGACTCCAGCACACCATCCGCGTTGTCCGTCTCAAAGCGAGAGCCTGCGGTTTCTGTGTGCATCGCGGTCCGTAATTGCGAGACCTACATCGCGGCGGCGATCGAGTCCGTGCTCGGTCAGCGATACGACGACTTCGAGGTCGTTATCGTCGACAACGCCTCGACGGATGGGACCGTTGGCATCGTGCAAGCGATCCGCGACGATCGCGTGCGGCTGGTTGAGAACCCCGTCAACCTCGGGCTATGCCACAACTGGAACCGGTCCATCGAGGAGGCGCGGGGCCGCTACGTGAAGGTGCTCGGCGCCGACGACATCCTCTATCCCGACTGTCTTGCGGAACAGGCGGCCGTTTTTGATGCCGATCGGGATCGGTCGGTGGCGCTCGTCTGCTGCCCTCGTGACATCATCGATTCCCATGGCCGCGTGAGGATGCGGTCGCGGGGGTGGAGGACCGGTGGGAGGCCCCGGCGAATGACCGGCCGGGAAGCCATGAAACAGATGGCTCGCGCGGGCCGCAATCTCATTGGTGAGCCACTCACGACAATGTTCCGTCGCGAGGACGCTCTGGGCATCGGTGGGTTCGATCCGGCCGTGTATGCAAGCCTTCCTGTCTGCATCGATTGGGACCTGTGGTGTCGGTTGCTCGAGAAGGGCGACCTCGTGGTCAACGGAGGGGCTCTGGGCGCGTTTCGAGTGAATGCCGGTTCGGAGAGCCTCACGCGCGTCGCGCAGTTCGCCGAGAACGACCGGCGTTTCATTGCGAGTCTCTATCACAAAGGCCTAGCCGACATCGGTGCGGTCGACATCGCCCTCGGGTCCGTGAGGGCATGGCGTGACGCCTGGCTGCGTCGCGTCTTTTACACCTATTTGAAGGTCCGCCCGTCTGCATAGTGTGGGAAGGCGACCGCTCGCCCTGTTCACCAGGACGATCGAATGCCGGGAATCTTCCGGCTTCGGTGGGGGTGGGAGCGGGTTACCTCGGGATCACAAACACGTACGCGGAGCGTCGACAGCCGGCCGAGTCGCGGCGTCGACGGCGGGAGACCGGCCGGTTTCGGCGACGATGTAAAGGGGGCGATGCTTGGCTTGGAAGTAGACCCGGCTGACGTATTCCCCGACGATCGCCGTGGCGACGAGGTTCGCCCCGCCGAGCATGAAGGCGAGCACGAGCAGTGACGTCCAGCCGCGGACCGTTTCGCCGCCGAAGACGAACTGGCCGACCAACGTGGTCGCCAAGTAGGCACCGGCGACGAGGCACACGACGATCCCGAGAAAAAGCGACAGTCGAATCGGCACTTTGGAATACCCGAACAGACCGTCGAGAGCCCCTTCGATCCTTCTCGCCACGCTGTAACGGGAGGTGCCGGCATAGCGCCCGGGACGATCGTAGGGAATGCCGATCTGCTTGAATCCCACCCAGCTCCGCATGCCACGGATGAGGCGATCGCGTTCTGGCATCTGAGCGATCAGCTTGGCGACCCGCCTGCTCATCAGCCCGAAGTCACCGGCGTCGAGCGGAATCGGCCGTTCGGAGATGGCGTTGAAGAGCCGGTAGAACGAAGCGAAGCAGAACCGGAGCCAGAGCGGTTCCTTGCGGTTTTTCCGGACGCCGTACACGACGTCGTAGCCCTGCCTGAAATGTTCGAGGAAATCGACGATCAATTCCGGCGGGTCTTGGAGATCGGCATCGAGGAACACGATGGCGTCCCCGGAGG
Organism: Candidatus Kuenenia stuttgartensis; assembly: GCA_945860405.1. Classification (GTDB taxonomy): domain Bacteria; phylum Planctomycetota; class Planctomycetia; order Pirellulales; family UBA1268; genus QWOP01. Next base: position 17,026 of record CAMARC010000035.1, read on the forward strand.
CATGCTGCATACCGGCGGTGATCGCGGCTTGGTGGCCGAAGTTTCTCGAGAGTTGGACGAGCACCCACTGGAGATTGCCGTCGACCGGCAGGCAACGGATGCTGCCCGGGGTGTCATCCGTGCTACCGTCATCGACGAAGACGGCTTCGAACTCGATGTCCGACAGGCCGGACGTGACGTCCCGCAGCCGGGACCAAAGGGCCGTGAGATTCTCCGATTCATTGAGAACGGGAATGACCAGAGAAACAAGCATGCAAGCACCAAGGGGCGTCATGGAGCGAGTCGCGGGCGTATCCACGGTCGGGATTCTCGGTCAATATACCATAAAACCTGGGTATTCTGAGCGCACACGGCCGGGCAAGCCTGATGGGTGGGTGAGGGTCTTTTCACGGGAGGGTGGTTGATGGAAAGCTTGAGGGGACGCTGGACCTGGCCGCCTTCGCGCGATCTCTTGGCGGTCGTGGTCTTGGGTGTTGTCGCCGTGTTGTGCTGGTGTTCAGCCAACGACCGATGGACATGGGCGTCCTTGGCCTATCCTACGTCGTATCTCGACGACCCCGAGCGATCCGATTTCTTCTCGACTGCCGCCTACATCAAGGCCTCCGACAACTGGCTCGCCCTGCCGTTCTTCTGGAAAACGGTGCCGGAGTTGGGGGCCCCCTACGATGGCAACTGGAACGACTTTCCCTCGCTCGACGAAGTCGTGCTGGGGATTCAGGCCGTTCTCGCCAAGTGCTTTGGACTGTTTGCCGGTTTGAACGTGAGCTTCGCAATAGCACACGTCCTGGCGGCAGCGGCCTTCTATCTCACCGCCCGGCTTTCGGAGTGCAACAGGCTGTGGTCATTCGTAGGCGCGCTCGCCTTCGGCGTGGCACCGTACATCTTCGCCCAGTCGCCGCACCACATGCAGGTAGCGTATGTCTGGCCGGTGGCCTTTTTTCCGCTCGTGTGGCGGTGGTGTGCGTCGGACGCTTTTGATTCTTCGCTGTCGCTGTCTGACCCGCCTCACCCCCGTCGGGCTTTGTGGTTGGCGATCGCCATCGCCTTCGTCTCGGGGGTCCACTTCGTCTACTACACCAACGTCCTCTGTCAGTTGGTGCTCGTCACGTCGCTGGTCCGCTGTTGGCAGCGACGCTCGCTTGCACCACTGCGGCCGGCGCTCGCGATCATTGCCGCCGCCGCCGCCGGCTTCGCGATCATGAACATCGACTCCTGGACCTACCGGCTCTTCCATGCGCCGAACACAAACGCCTTCGTGCGCGAATACAAGTGGCTCGAGCTGTACGGACTCAAGCTCAAAGATCTCTTCATCCCGCCGATGAACCACCGCTCCGAGATGTTCGCCTCGTTTTCAAAGGCACATTGGCAGTCAGCGCCGCTACTTGACGAACGGGCGTCGTATCTCGGGATCATCGGGATCGGAGCGTTTCTCTGGCTGCTGCTGACTGGCCTGAGGGCCATGGTTGAGCGCCGGGAGCGCGACGTCCCGCTCGAGGTCTGGCAGATTCTCTGGATCGTACTCATGTTCACCACCGGCGGTGTCAACGCGATCATCGGCTCGGCCGGGATCACGATGTTCCGCGCCGGCTGTCGCTACAGCGTCGTGATCCTCGTGATTTCGTTGCTCTGGGCGGCGCGACGGCTGACCGTCATTCAGGCGACCTCCGAGGAATCGCGTCCCGGTCAGGCCACGGTGTGGCAATGGTATGCCATCGCGTCAGCGATCGGGATGTTGGTGTACTGGGATCAGGTTCCCCGGGCGCCCACGGCGAAGGAGACCGCCTCGATCATCCGTCAGGTCGACTCCGACCGCGAGTTCACCAAGAAGATCGAGGCGGCGTTGCCGGATGGGGCGATGATCTTCCAGTTGCCGATCATGGAGTATCCCGAGATGCCGGCACCGGGGGTTCCCCCGTACGATCATTTCCGCCCATTTCTTTACAGCACGAAGTTGCGGTACTCATTCGGCTCGATGAAGGGGCGTCCGCGCGAGGCCTGGCAGCAGGAACTCGGCAAGCGGTCGCTCGAGGAGGCGGTTGCCGAAATCGAAAAGCGGGGCTTCGCGGCGGTCTACATCAACCGCAACGGCTTTCCCGAACGGGCCCAGCCGATCGAGAAGGCGCTGCGGGCGATGGGGTACAGCAAGCCGCCGATCGTCAGCGCCACCGGCGACCTCGTTTGCATCCCGCTCGAGAAGCC
>CAMARC010000036.1 GCA_945860405.1 Candidatus Kuenenia stuttgartensis
CCGTCGAGAACCGACGGTCTTCCAAAGTCACTAGCAGCGGCCGGACTTGAACCGGCGACACCCGGCTTATGAAGCCGGTGCTCTAACCAACTGAGCTACGCTGCCCTGCGGAAGCCACCCGGGACTCGCCCCGGGGGAAACCTCCCCAACTATACCCGCCGATTCGGGATGCGTCATGGGGGGGAGGGGAGGGAAAAAAGACGGGGCGGAGGGGCTTTGGCGCAAAAAAACGGCCCGGGAGGAGGTCTCCCGGGCCGTCGTTGGATTCGTGGCCGATCGGATCTGATCAGCCGAGACAAAGAAGCCTCACTCGACCAGGGCGCACGAGGCCTTCACGACCGCGTCGATCGTGGCGTCGTCGAGCTGGCCCTTCGAGAAGGCGTGGTTCGTCTTGACCTTGCCACCCTTGTAGCAGACGACCGTGAGGTCGGCGTCGGCGGCGATCTTGAAGTCCTCGGGGCCGTTCTTGGCGTCCTCGGGGACGACGAAGGCGATCCGCTTGAGGTCGTTGGCCTTCACGAACTCGGCAGCCTGCTTCGTGAGCGTCTCGGCGTCGCCACCGATCATGTTGACGAAGCTCGTGAGCTTGTCAGCCTGGTGCTCCTCGACCTCTTCCTCGATCTTCTTGAGAAGCTTGGCGAGCTTCGGATCGGCGGTGCGGGCAAACACCATCACCACCGGCCGCTGACCCATCTTGCAGCGGTAGCAGAGGCTCTTGCCAGCCTCGACACCGTCGTCGGCATTGCCGGCAACCTTCGTCACCGTGAACGCGCCGACCGAATCACCGACCTGCGGTCCGCTGGTCACTTCGGCCGAAGCCGTCACGGCCACGCCGAGCACCAGCGCCACCGCCATCAAGAAAGCCTTGCGCATCAGTTCGATTCTCCTGGATACGAGCCCGCCGGCAGGAATGCCGGGGGGAGTCTTTACCGGCAGCACCACGCGTGCTGCCCCGAATATTGTCGCTGTGATCCTACAGCAGGTAGCCTGACGGGGGCAACTTTTCAGGGAATCAAGCCGGAGGAGATCACTGCATGGCCATCGCCACCCCCGCCGTCCGGGCCTCCGGGCCTGCCCAGGTTCACCAGACTCAACTTTTCATCGACGGACAGTGGGTCCCCGCCCGCAGCGGCCGGACCTTCGCCACCGTCAATCCCGCCACCGAAGAGCCGATCGCCGACGTTGCCGAAGGGGATGCCGCCGACATCGAAGCGGCGGTGAAGGCCGCCCGGGCCGCCTTCGACGAGGGCCCTTGGCCGCGGATGGACGCCCGTGAGCGCGGCCGGCTCATGCACCGGCTCTGCGACCTGATCGAAGCCGAGATCGACGATCTTGCGGCGCTCGAGTCCCTCGACAACGGCAAGCCGCTGGCCGACGCGCGGACGATCGACATCCCGCTGGCCGTCCAGTGCCTCCGCTACTACGCCGGCTGGGCCGACAAGATCCAGGGCTCGACGATCCCGATCAACGGCAACTACCACTGCTACACGCGCCGCGAGCCGGTGGGGGTGGTCGGGCAGGTGATCCCGTGGAACTTCCCGATCCTGATGGTGGCCTGGAAGTGGGGCCCGGCCCTTGCCGCTGGTTGCACGATCGTGATGAAGCCGGCGGAGCAGACGCCGCTGACCTGCCTGAGGCTCGCGCGACTGGCGCAGAAGGCAGGGATCCCTGACGGCGTGATCAACGTCGTGCCCGGCTACGGGCCGACGGCCGGCGCCGCGCTCGTCAACCATCCCGGGATCGACAAGATCGCCTTCACCGGCTCCGGCGAGACGGCCCGGATCATCATGCGGCAGGCGGCGACGAGCCTCAAGCGGCTGACGTTTGAACTCGGTGGGAAGAGCCCCAACATCGTCTTTGCCGATGCCGATTTAGATGCGGCCGTGGCGGGGGCCCACGTCGGCATTCATCTCAATCAGGGGCAGTGCTGCTGCGCCGGGTCGCGGCTGTTCGTCGAGGACTCGATCCACGATGCCTTCGTGGAGCGCGTCGTGGAGCTGTCGCGGAAGCGCCGCGTCGGCGATCCGTTCCACCCCGACACCGAGCAGGGGCCGCAGGTCGACAAGGCGCAGTTCGACAAGATCCTCGGCTACATCGAGGCCGGGAAGCGCGAGGGGGCGACGTGTGCCACTGGCGGGAAGCGGCACGGCACGAAGGGCTTCTTCATCGAGCCGACCGTGTTCACGAACGTCAGTGACTCGATGTCGATCGCCCGTGAGGAGATCTTCGGCCCCGTTCTCTCGGTGCTCCGCTTCAAGGACACCGACGAGCTCGTTCGCCGCGCCAACGCCACCGACTTCGGCCTCGCCGCGGCGGTGTGGACGCGCGACGTGGCCCGGGCACATGACGTCGCCCGCCGGCTCCGGGCGGGAACGGTGTGGGTGAACTGCTACGACGTCTTCGACGCCGCCGCCCCGTTCGGCGGCTTCAAGCAATCGGGCTTCGGCCGCGAACTCGGCGAGCGGGGCCTCGACCCCTACCTCGAAACGAAGACCGTCACCGTCAGCCTCGCCCCGCCGGGGCGGGGCTGAATCGAAGGGAATGTGGGGCAGGAGCGAGACCACGCGGGCGTCCGCCTGCCGAATCCCGCCCTCGGAGGACACCGCTCGTCTCGAGAAAAAACCGATAATGAGTCGATGAGAAGCACGATAGAACGACCACTAGCAAGGCGATAAAAAGTACTCTAGCATTGCCTCTCATGCAGGAAAGGCCGTACATCGATCGGATTCTGGACACCGAGCTCGCGGCGCTGGTCGTCGCCGTTCCTGCGATCTCCCTGGAGGGGCCCAAAGGGGTCGGAAAGACGGCCACTGCCGCGCGGCTGGCGGCCACAGTCCGACGCTTGGATGTCCCTGCTGAGAGAGCGGTCGTCGCCGCCGACCCGCACCTCGCCCTGGCTGGCCGGCGGCCCGTCCTCATCGACGAGTGGCAGCGGTACCCGCCCGTATGGGACGCCGTGAAACGTGCAGTCGACGACGGCGCCGACCCCGGCAGTTTTTTGTTGACCGGCTCCGCGACGCCCGACGCAGCGGCGACCCATTCAGGGGCAGGTCGGATCGTGATGCTCCGGATGCGGCCGCTCTCCTTCTTTGAGCGACGCCGGGAGAAGGCCACGGTGAGCCTCGCCACGTTGCTGGAGGGGGGGCGGCCGCCCATCGACGGATCCGCCGACATCGGTCTCCGCGACTACATCGACGAGATTGTCCACTCGGGATTCCCGGCATTTCGCGGTCTGTCGGGCCGTCCCCTCCGAACCCACCTCGACGGCTACCTCGCGAGGATTGTGGACGCTGATCTGGAGGAGTTGGGCCTTCGGGTGCGTCGGCCGGAGCTTATTCGACGCTGGCTGCGAGCTTACGCCGCGGCGACGTCCACCACCGCCGCGTACGAGACCATCCGGGACGCTGCCACCGGCGGCGAGGGTGTCAAACCGAGCAAGGGAGCCACCGCCCCCTACCGCGACGTACTCGAACGTCTTTGGATCGTCGATCCCGTGCCGGCGTGGGCGCCGAGCCGCAACCCGTTGGCGAGGCTCACTCATCCTTCCAAGCACCACCTCGCCGATCCGGCGCTTGCCGCGCGGCTCCTGGGGGCGACAACCGAGACGCTCATGCTTGGCGAGAGCGCCCAAAAGCCCGGGAAGGGCCCGCTCGTCGGCGCTCTTTTTGAATCGCTGGCCGCGCTGTCCGTCCGGGTGTACGCCCAGGCAGCCGAGGCTCGCGTTGGGCACCTGCGAACCTTTGGTGGCGAGCGCGAAATCGACCTCATCGTGGAGCGCGCCGACGGGAGGGTGCTCGCCATCGAGGTGAAGCTCGGCGGGGCCGTGGACGACGCTGACGTGAAGCATCTCCTCTGGCTGCGACGCGAGATCGATGAAAATGTCGTCGATACCGTGGTTCTCTCGACCGGCCGGAGGGCCTACCGTCGCCCCGACGGAGTCGCTGTCATCCCCCTCGCTCTCCTCGGGCCATGAACGCCCCGGATGTGGCGTGGGGCGCGTCGGTTTCCGTTCCGCTGGCGATTGCCGCGATGATGGCATCCGGCGCCGGCCCTGGTTTTCCATTTCAAGGGGTCCTGTTTCGGCCTCCGGCAGGGGATTCGTGGGCGCTCTGTTCCTTCCTCGGCCGGGTATGCTGGAGGCTCGGGGCGGCGGGGTACGCGCCCCTGTTCCCCCCCTCCCGTCTGGAGCCTGAAGATGTCGTCTTCGTGTCGGTCCCCCCGCCTTCGCTGGATGGTGGCGATCCTGGCCCTCGTGGGGAGCTTCGGGGCCTGTGCCACGGGAGTTGCCCACGCCGAGGAGCCGGCCTGGCGGCCGCTGTTCAACGGGAAGGATCTCACCGGCTGGACGCCGAAGATCCGCGGCGAGGCCCTCGGCGACAACTACGGCGACACCTTCCGCGTCGAGGATGGCGTGCTCAAGGTCGTCTACGACCAGGCCAAGTATCCGACCTTCGGGGAGAAGTTCGGCCACCTGTTCTTTGCCGAGCCATTTTCCCGATACAAGCTCCGGATCGACTACCGCTTTACGGGCGAGCAGTGCCCCGGGGGGCCGGGCTGGGCGATCCGCAACTCCGGTGTGATGCTCCATGGCGAGGATCCGAAGGGGATGACGCTCGACCAGGATTTCCCGGCGTCGATCGAGGTCCAGTTTCTCGGCGGCGCTCCCGAGGGGGAGCGGACGACGGCGAACCTTTGCACCCCCGGCACGAACGTCGTCATGGACGGCAAGCTCTTCACCCCCCACTGCACGACCTCGAAGTCAAAGACCTACCGGGGCGACCAGTGGGTGACGGTGGAGGTGGAGGTTGACGGCGACAAGGTGATCCGGCATCTCGTCAACGGCGAGCCGGTCCTCGCGTACGAGGGGGCGCAACTCGATCCCAACGATCCCCACTCGCAGGGGCTGATCGCGAAGCGCGACGGCAAGCTCCTCCTCGACGGCGGGACGATCTCGCTCCAGTCGGAGAGCCACCCGATCGAGTTCCGCCGGGTCGAGATCCAGGTGCTGCCGGCGCGGAAGTGAGATTCAAGGTGGCCCGGCCAAGGTGGCCCTGAGTCAACGGCTTGGCCTAGGACGGTCCTCTCGGAAAGGGTTCCCAACATGCGGGTGAAGACGGGCGGTGGCTGGCGGGCGATCCTCTACACGCTGAAGAAGTCGCGTGAGGCGGGGGGCGTCTGGAAGCTCTGGAAGGCGATGCGCTCGAAGAACGCCTGCAAGACCTGCGCGCTGGGGATGGGGGGGGCAGTCGGGGGGGATGGTGAACGAGGCGGGGCATTTCCCGGAAGTTTGCAAGAAGTCTTTCCAGGCGATGGTGGCCGACATGCAGGGGGGGTGAAGCGCGACTTCTTCTCCACCTACTCCATCGCGCAGTTGCAGCAGTTCTCCCCCTACCAACTGGAGCATTCGGGGCGGCTCGTGGAGCCGGTCGTGCTCGAGAAGGGGGAGCAGTACTACAAGCCGATCAGTTGGGACGACGCGATGGCGAGGATCGCCAAGCGGATGAAGGGCTCCTCGCCGGCGGAGACGTTCTTCTATTTCAGCGGCCGCTCGAGCAACGAAGCGGGCTTCCTCCTCCAACTCCTCGCCCGCCTCTACGGCACCAATCACGTCAACAACTGCTCCTTCTACTGCCATCAGGCCAGCGGCGTAGGGATGGCGAGCGTGCTGGGGACGGGGGCGGGGACGGTGCAGCTCGAGGATCTCGAGCGCGCCGACATCGTGTTCCTCATCGGTGGCAATCCGGCGAGCAACCATCCGCGGATGATGCGGACGCTCATGCAGGTGCGCCGCAACGGCGGGAAGGTGATCGTCATCAACCCGATCGTCGAGACGGGGCTGGTCAACTTCTCGGTGCCGAGCGATCCCTGGAGCCTCGTCTTCGGGACGAAGATCGCGAGCACCTACGTGCAACCGCACGTCGGCGGCGATCTCGCGCTCATGTATGGCCTGCTGAAACGCGTCCGCGAGCTGGGGAAGATCGACGAAGGCTACCTGGCTGCCCACACGCACGGCTGGCCGGAGCTGGCGGCCCGGCTCGACGATCTTTCCTGGGACGAGATCGTGGAGAAGTCGGGGGTGACCAAGGAGCAGATCGATTCCATTGCGGCGCAGTACGCCGCCAGCGAGCGGGCGGTGTTTGCCTGGACGATGGGGGTGACGCACCATCTCCATGGCGGGGCGACGGTGCAGGCGATCGCCGCCCTGGCGCTCGCCCGCGGGATGATCGGTAAGCCAGGGGCGGGTCTCCAGCCGATCCGCGGTCATTCCAACATCCAGGGGCTGGGAACGGTCGGCGTGACGCCACAGCTCAAGGAGGCGATCTTCCGCCGGCTCGAAGAGACCTACGGCGTGAAGCTGCCGACGATGAAGGGCTTCGACACGCTCGAGTGCCTCGATGCGGCCGATGAGGGAAAGATGCGGCTGGCGTTCTGCCTCGGGGGAAACCTGTGGGGGGCGAGCCCCGATGCAGCCTATGCGAAGCGGGCGCTGTCGAAGTGCGAGACGGTCGTGACGATGAGCACGACGCTCAACACCGGCCATGCCAGCGGCTTGGGCGCCGAGGAGACGATCATCCTCCCAGTGCTCGCCCGCGACGAAGAGCCGGAGCCGTCCACGCAGGAGAGCATGTTCAGCTACATCCGCCTCTCCGCCGGTGGCGAGCGGCGGCATGTCGGGCCGCGGTCGGAAGTGGAGATCATCGCCGACCTCGCGATCCGTGTGCTCGGGGAAGAGCTCTCCGGCAGCGGCGGGCAGGTGCTGAATTGGCGAGAGATGTCCCACACGAACACGATCCGGCAGGCGATCGCCCGGATCGTGCCCGGCCTCGAGGCGATGGCGACGATTGAGCAGACGAAGAAGGAGTTTTCGATTCCGGGGCGATCGCTGTCGACGCCGAAGTTCCCCACCGCCGATGGGAAGGCGACGCTCTTCGTTCACGATCTGCCGCCAGCGTCAACGACGCTCCAACTGATGACGATCCGCAGCGAAGGGCAATTCAATACGGTCGTCTACGAGGAAGAGGATCTGTACCGCAACCAGACGCGGCGCGATCTCGTTCTCATCCATCCCGACGACATTGCCCGCTTTTCTCTCGAGGCCGGGGGCCGCTGTCGGATTCGGAGCTCTGTCGGCGAGATGCGCGGCGTGTATGTCTCGGCCTTCCCGGAGATCCGGCCGGGGAGCGTGGCGATGTATTACCCCGAGAGCAACATCCTGGTGCCGAAGGCGGCCGATCCACTCTCGCGGACGCCGGCCTACAAGAGCGTGTCGGTGACGGTGGAGGCCGACACGGCCGGCGGCCGGGGCCTGCGACCGACGCCGCAACTCGTCGCCGCCGGCATGCCGAAGGACAAGCTCAAGCAGTGTTGAGCCATGATCGCATGATCGCCAGCATTCTGCCCAGGATCTGACTATCATGATGGAGTCGTGCCGCCGAGAGGCGGAATCCAGCCGCTCCGCCCGAGTTTGCCATGTCCGTCGAGAGCGACCCTTCGGGATCACCCGGCATTGAGGTTGAATGGTTCGACTTCGGCAACCGCAGCCGGGGCAGGATCTCCCCCGACGAGATCTCTACCCATGTGGCGGCTGGACGGTTCGTCTGGATTGACGTCGATCTCCGTCAGACCGACCCGGAGACGCTCCGCCGGCGGATCGGCGGCCACTGCGGCGATCTGGGTGATTTTGCTGCCGCGCACGCCGCCGCTCCCCGCCGCTGTCAGTCGCAACTGCTCCGCAACAACGAACTCATCCATCTGCGGATCGTCAACGCCTCGATTGACGCCGCGAAGGGTGGGCGGGAATCGCCGCCGGCCGATGTGCTTGATGTCGTCGTCGGAAGTTCGTTCCTGGCAACGATTCGGACGGGTGATTCGACGATCCTGACGGCCGTCCGGCGCGACTACGGCCGCGACTTCGAGCAGCATGCGACCACTCCCAGCTTTCTGATCTATGAAATCTTGAGCCGTCAGGTGGAGGCTTTCCTGGCCACGGAGAACCGTCTCGAGGACGCTGTCGAGGACCTCCGTGTCTTGCTCAACGAGGCGGCTGATGACGTGGGCCTGACGCGGATGAGCGAAGTTTCCGACGCGCTGGTCATGCTTCGCAACCATGCCCTGCCGGCACGGCGGTTGCTCGAGGAACTGGTATCGCGGCGGACAAACCTGATCAGCGAGTCGACGCTCGTCTTTCTCGGACAGATGATCGGGAGGCTCGACAATCTGCTGGCCGACATTGGCTCCAACCGCGAGATCCTCGAAAGCGCGATGCACCTCTCGCTGACGCGGGTCACGTTCCGCACCAATCAGACAATGAACCGGCTGGCGGTCGTCAGCACCATCTTTCTGCCGCTGACGTTCATCTGCGGCGTCTACGGCATGAACTTCGACGTCATGCCCGAGGTCCGCTGGCAGAACGGCTACCTCTACTTCTGGCTGCTGGTGGCGGTCATCACGGGCACGATGTGGTTGGGCCTGCGTCGCGCGAGGCTGCTTTAGCCAGTTGCGGATCGTGCGATCTTCATTGAAGGCCGTCCGGAAGCGATCAGCTGCCGGCGCCGGGGCGGCCGCCGCCCCCTGGACCACGCATCTGGAGCTTCGAGAGGTCGAAGGCTGGGCCCTTGAGGGCGTCGAGCTTCGCCTTCTGGTCGGCATCGAGAATCTCCATCGCCTTGGCGGTCATCTTCGCCCGCATCTCGCCCGGGTTGCCGCCGCCGCCACCACCCTGACGCATGTCGCGCATCGCCGACTGGAGCTTGGAGACCTGATCGTCGGTGACCGAGAGTTCCTTGGCGATCGACTCGTCCATGAGGGCGCCGGCCCCGAGGGCTTGGACGCGGATCTGCTTGAGACGGGCGAGTTGCTTCGTGTCGAGGAGGCCGGCGATCTTTTTGTCGTCTTCGGTGTTACGGGCCCGACGCTCCTCCATCCACTTCTGCCGCTGCTCGTCGGTCATGTCACGGCGGTTGCCGCCGCCGCGCTCGGGAAGCTCGGCGGCGAGCTTCGCCTTGAGATCGGGTGAGAGGCCAAGCTCGGCCTGAACGGCCTCCTGACGGACAAGCGAAGCCTGTGACATCATCCCCCCCATCCCCATGCCGCGACCGCGGCCGCCGGGGGGCTGTGCGGAGGCATCGGTGGTGAGGAGCGTTGCCAAGAGTGCGGCCGCCAGACTGGCGACAGTGAGGAGCGTGCGGTGCATGAGAGGCCCTCTGGAGCGTCGGGAGAAGAAGGAGACGGGAAGCTTGGCGGGGAACGGAATGCCGGCGGGCAACCCGCCCGAGCCGTTCCCCGGCCCTTGAACTGTCCGGGGAGGAAAAAGTTGCGGGCGGGGAACAGCGGGAAATGGCGACCGGTCGACGAACGTGGGGCGCGACGGTCAGTCGAAGAGCGACTTCTGCGCCGTTTCCCCTTTGCGGCGCGGCTTGGCGGCCGGGGGGGCGGCCGATGATTCGAAGGCGAGGAGAAGGTCGCGGGCCCGTTCGACCACGGCACTGGGGACGCCGGCGAGCCGGGCAACGTGGACACCCCAGCTCTTGTCAGCGGCGCCGGGGGCGACCTGATGGAGAAAGACGAGCTGGTCGTTGTGCTGCTTGACGAGCACTTGCACGTTGGCGACGCCGGGGAGCTTCTCCATCGCGGCGAGCTGGAGGTAGTGCGTGGCGAAGAGTGTCCGGCAGCCGGGGACACCGTGGAGCCATTCGACCACCGCCTGGGCGATGGCGAGGCCGTCGAAGGTGCTCGTGCCGCGGCCGACTTCGTCGAGGATCACGAGGCTCCGCGGCGTGGAGCGGTTGAGGATCCGTGCCGTCTGTGCCATCTCGACGAGAAAGGTGCTGGCGCCGGTGGCGAGGTCATCGCCGGCGCCGATTCGGGCGAAGAGCCGGTCGACGATCCCGATGCGGGCACGGCGGGCAGGGACGAAACTCCCCGCCTGCGCCATCACCGCCAGGAGCGCGGCCTGACGGATGAACGTGCTCTTGCCACCCATGTTGGGGCCGGTGACGAGGAGCATCGAGGGAGAGCCCACGGTGCCGGGAGAGGGGGGAGCGTCGGGGAGGCGAGCGGCGAGCGTGAGATCGTTGGCAACGAGCGTACCGGCAGGAAGGATCTCTTCGAGGACAGGATGCCGGCCCGCCTCGATTCGGAGGATGCCGTCGCTGCTGATCTCGGGGCGGACCCAGCCCCGCGAACGCGCGACTTCGGCGAGGCTCACGAGGACATCGATCCGGGCGAGGATGTTGGCCGCACGGTCAAGACGCTCACGCTGGGCAGCGACGAACTGGCGGAGGGCCTCGAGGAGCTCGAGCTCGCGGCGGAGGGCTTCGTCCTCGGCCCCGAGCACCTGCCGCTGGCGCTCGTCGAGCTCGGGAGTCGTATAGCGTTCGGCGTTCTTCACCGTCTGCTTGCGGATGTAGTCGGCAGGCACCCTGGCGGCGTGGTTGCGTCCCACTTCGAGGAAGAAACCGAAGACGCGATTGAAGCCGACTTTGAGCGACGGGATGCCGGTGCGGGCGATCTCGTCGGCCTGGTAGCGCGTGATCCACGCCTTGCCGCCACTGGCCATCTCGACGAGCTCGTCGAGCTTCGGGTCGCACCCCGGGCGGACGAAGCCACCGTCACGGGCGAACATCGGGCAGCCCTCGCGGAGCGTCGCGCCGATCCGCATCGAAACGTCGTCGAGTGGATCGAGGCCGGCGGCCAGTTCGCCGAGGAGGCCGTGGCTCCCGCCGAGCGTCGCGATCACCTCGGGAAGGATGGCGGTGGCCCGGCCGATCCGCTCGAGGTCGCGGGGGCCGGCACGGCCCGACATGACCCGGCCAATGAGGCGTTCGATGTCGCCGATGCCGGTCAGCAGGGCCCCGAGCCGGTCGGCCAGGGCGGGATGGGCGACGAGCGCGGCGGTGGCGTCGAGGCGTTCGTCGATCAAGCCCTGATCCACCAGCGGCGCGGAGAGCCAGTCGGTGAGCAGGCGCGATCCCATCGGCGACCGGGTGCGGTCGAGGACACCGGCGAGGGAACCGCTCCGTCGGTTGCCGCTGGCGCCGGTGGTGCGGACGAGCTCGAGGCTGCGCCGCGAGGCTTCGTCGATCTCCATCCGCTCGGCGCGACGCCAGGCGGCGAGCGTCGTGATCCGGGAGATGGCGGTCGGCTCGTTCTCGTCGAGGTAATGGACGATCCCACCGGCCGCCCCGATGCCGGGGAGATCGTGGGGCAGGTCGAAGCCGAGCCCTTCGAGGCGCGCTCCGCCAACGGCCCGGTCGATCGCGCTGCGGGCACTTCCCTCCTCAAACCACCAATCAGGCCGCGCGGTGATGGCCGCGGATCGGCCTGCAGGCCGGAGGAGGGCTTCGACGGCAGCGCGATCTTTCATGGCGCACAAGCATTCGGCCGGCTCGAGGCGAAGCACCAGGTCGGGGACATCCTCGGCGGGCACGACCGCAGCTTCGAACGTGCCGGCGGCGACATCGATCCAGGCGAGGCCCACAGGGATCGATCCGGCGGCGGCAGCGGTCGCGTCATCGCGGTCGTCGCGAGCGGGGCGGGGCGGCGGGCCGGGAGCGAGGGCGAGGAGCCAGTTGCGGCGGGCGGGATCGAGGAGGGTTTCGTCGGCAGCGATGCCGGGGGTGACGATCCGGGTCACTTCTCGGCGGAGCAGCCCTTTGGTCGTTTTCGGGTCGTCGATCTGTTCGCAGATGGCGACGCGGCGACCGGCGGCGACGAGCTTGACGAGTTGCGGATCGAGTTGGTGGTGGGGAAACCCGGCCATCGGCATGGCTTCGGGGCCCTTGTCGCGGCTGGTGAGCGTGAGATCGAGGAGATTGGCAGCCTCACGGGCATCGTCGCCAAAGAGCTCGTAGAAATCCCCCATCCGAAAGAGGACCAGCGCGCCGGGGCAGCGCGCCTTCGCCGCTTCGAACTGTTGCATCATCGGACTTGCCATGGGGGCCAAGTGTGGCCGATGAGGCCGTCGGTCTGCCAGAGGCCGTCGTGCAACGGCTGCGGGGGCGATTGGAGTGCCCGGTGAGTGTCACGGGGTTACGATCGACCCAAGGGGCCGGGAAATCGACCGGCTTTGACCGGCCGGGTGTGGCACGCCACAATAGCTCCCGACGGAGCGGACTCCGATGAGAGGCCCCTGCGATGGGGGCCTGTGAACCTGGTCAGGGCCTAACCGCAGCAGCCATAAGCAGTCGTCCCTTTGTGCGGAGGGCCTCTCATCGGCGTCCGATCCCATGGCCGCAACCGCTGACTCCACCATCCCGTCAAGCGCCGCTCCCACGGAAGCCTATCGGGTCGTTGCCCGCCGCTATCGGCCGCAGCGTTTCGACGAACTCGTTGGCCAAGAGCATGTCGCCCGCGGACTCTCCGGCGCGATCGAGTCGGGTCGGATCGGCCACGCGTATCTCTTCACCGGGGCCCGTGGTGTCGGCAAGACAAGCGCTGCGCGGATCTTCGCCAAGGCCCTCGAATGCGCGACCGGGCCCGCGGCCGAGCCGTGCAATCAGTGCGACACCTGTGCCGCGATCGCCGCCGGGCAGGATGTCGATGTCGTCGAGATCGACGCCGCCAGCAATCGCGGCATCGACGAGATCCGCAGCCTCCGGCAGAACGTCGCCGTCCGCCCGGCCCGGGGCCGGTTCAAGATCTACATCATCGACGAAGTCCACATGCTCACGCGGGAGGCCTTCAACGCCCTGCTGAAGACGCTCGAGGAGCCGCCGGGGCATGTGAAGTTCGTCCTCTGCACCACCGAGCCCGAGAAGCTCCCGATCACGATCCTCTCCCGCTGCCAGAGGTTCGACTTCGTCACCGTCGACGCCCCGGCGATCGCCCGCCGCCTCGGCCAGATCGTCACCGCCGAGGGGGCGACGGTCACCGACGACGCCCTCGCCCTCATTGCCCGCCGCGCCGCCGGAAGCATGCGCGACAGCCAATCCCTTCTCGAGCAACTCCTCGGCTCGAGCGCCGGCGCGATCGGCATCGATGATGTCCATGCCGTCATCGGCACCGGCCGCGAAGAACGGATCGGCGCCCTGCTCGGTGCGATCGCCAACCGCGATCCCGCCGCAGCACTTGCCGCCCTCGACGAGAGCCTCGCTGGCGGCGCTGATCCCGGCGGCGTCCTCGAGCAGCTCCTCGGAGCGCTCCGTGACTGCCTCGTGGCGAGCGTCGGCTGTGGCCCAGCGCTGCTCCTTCAAGGGGATGGCCTCGGTATCGATCTGGCCGCCACCGGGCGCCTGCTCGGCACGGAGACGGTCCTCGCGATGCTCCAGATTCTCGATCAATCGCTGTCGCGGATGCGGACGAGTGGTCATGCCGGGGTGCTCGCCGAGATGGCGATCGTGCGTCTGGCGCGGCTCGATGATCTCGACCAGCTCGCCTCCGCCGTCGAACGGATCGCCCTGCAGGCTGCGGCGGCGCCGCTGCCCGTGGCGGCGCGAACTCCCGCGCCACCGAGCGCCCGGCCCGCGCTGCCAAACGCAGCACCGCTCCCGGCACCGCCGGAGACGCGCCAAAAAAAAACGACCGACCTGACCGTCGAGGCTGAGACTCGAGCCGGCGTGGCCGAGGCGTTGCCGCCGCCGCGGCCTGCCGGCGAGCCGCCCGTGCCTCCCCCTTTGGAAGCGCCGACACAGCCGGATCAGACGCCGGCGGCAGCGCCGCCGACGCTTCCGAGCGATCCGCTGGCGGCCTGGGAGGCGTGCGGCGAAGCGGTCGGTGGGTTGGCGACCGATTTCGTTGCCATGGCCGGCCGGGTGGCGTGGGTCGACGACGTCCTTGAAGCAAGTTTTCCAGCCGAGGCGACGACCGCTGTCGGCTTTCTCTCCCGACCGGAGATGGTCGCGGCGCTCAACCGGGCTCTTTCGGAGGCAGCCGGCCGACCGTTGCGTCACCGGATCAAGCAGGAGCCGAAGACGGCTGTGAAGCCGCAGGCTTCGAGCGCAGCGAGCGCTGTCGCCGCAGCAGGCGCCGGCATGGCGGCTGGCCCCGGTGGAGCGGAGCGCGGGGGGAGCGTACCGGCCCCGGCTCTGGGGCGATCGCAGGCGGCGCTCCTTCGCGATACCCTCGAGCATCCCCTCGTGATTCATGCCAGGAGCCTGTTCGACGCGGCGATCCGCAAGGTGGAGCAGGGGCGTGCCCGGGTTCCAGCGGTCGAACCGACGCCGGTGGCGGCGGCCGTTGTCGCCGGTGACGGGGCACCGCTCGAGGATGATGATGAGGAGACCATCGACGACGTCGCGGGCGGCGACGTGGACTGACCGAGACAGGCTTCACGGAGGAACATCATGCCCGACGAACAGGGCGTCATCGCCACGCTCATTGATTGCTTCGCCGAACTCCCCGGCATCGGCCGGAAGTCGGCGGAGCGACTTGCCTACCACGTTCTCCGCATGCCGCGCGAGCAGGCACTGGCGTTCTCCGCCGCCCTCCGCGCCGTGAAGGAGAATCTCCGCCCCTGTCGAATCTGCTTCAATCTCGCCGAAGGGGACGAGTGTGGCATCTGCCGCGATGCCCGCCGCGACCGATCGACGCTGTGCGTCGTCGAGCAGGTTCGCGATCTCCTTGCCCTCGAGCAGACCGGTTCCTACCGGGGGATTTACCACGTCCTTCAGGGGAGGGTGGCGCCGCTCGAGGGCTCGGGGCCGGAGGCCCTCACGATCGATCCCCTCGTCGCCCGCATTCGGCAGGGCGGGGTGCGGGAGGTGATCATGGCGACCACCCCGAACGTCGAAGGGGACGCAACGGCACTGATCGTCGTTCAGCGACTCGACGGTCTTCCGGTCGAGATCACCCGCCTGGCCCGCGGTCTGACGGTCGGTGCGGCGCTCGAGCAGGCCAACCGCGACATGCTCACCGACGCGCTCGCCGGTCGCCGGCGGATGTGAATTGATCGGAGTGAGCGGCGAAAGCGCCGGTTCTGGGCCGAGGCCGAGCCTTGAGGAAACAATTCCCCCGGAACCGGGTATTCTGACGCTGTGGACCGGAGCGGTGTGAGTCGAAGGGTGATGCCATGCGGATGTCGTTCGGCCAGGAAATGCGGTTGGCGCAGAAGCAGGTGCTTGCGCCGCGCATGATCCAGTCGATGGAGATCCTGCAGCTGCCGATGATGGCGCTCGAGGAGCGGATCGAGCAGGAGATCCAGAACAACGAGACGCTCGAAGTCGACGACTCGAGCGGCGATGGGGCCGTCGCCGATGGCCAGGACTCCGAGCTTCGCGCGGTGGCCACCACCACCGATGCCGCCGACCCCGCGCCGGAACGGACCGTCGATGAGCGGCCGCTCGTCGTCGACCAAGACCATGCCAATCAGGCCGACTTCGAGCGCTCCTACGACTGGTCGAGCGAATACCCCGAATCGGACGACGATCGCAGCCGCCCGTCGGCGTCCCGGATCGACGAGGCCTCCGACCGCTACCTCGACGCCATGGCCAACATGGAGGAGCGTCCTGAGACGCTCTTTCACCACCTCCACGAGCAGCTCTCCAACGACGAAATCGGCCCCGAGGTGAGGCAGGCGGCGGAGAAGGTGATCTACAACCTCGATCCCAACGGCTATCTCTCGATGCCGCTGGAGGACCTCGTCGATGTCGAGGCCCCGCGCGAGTCGGCCCCCTGGCAGGCTCAGCTCAGCCAACTCGAGGAGGCGCTGTCGGTGGTGCAGGGGATGGAGCCGGCGGGAGTCGGTGCCCGCGACCTGCGGGAATGCCTCCTTCTCCAGATCCGTCCCGAGATGCCCCACGCCCGGCAGCTCCGCCGGCTCGTGTCGGAGCATCTCGAGGATCTCGCTGCCAACCGGATGCCTCTGATCTCGAAGAAGACCGGCTTCACGATCGAGGAGATCGAGGGTCTCCGGCACGATCTCCATTCGCTCCAGCCGAAGCCAGGGGCCCGTTTCACGGTTCCCTATGTGCCGGTGGTGAAGCCCGACGTTCATGTCGAACTGCAGCAGGACGGTACCTGGAAGGTGCGTCTCGAGGAGGTCGATCTGCCGAACCTGCGGATCAGCCCGCTCTACCGTGAGATGCTCTCCGATCCGGCCACGCCGCCCGAAACGCGCGAGTACATCAAGCGAAAGATCAATTCCGCCCAGTGGCTCATCGAGGCGATCGAGCAGCGCCGCAGCACGCTCCTGCGGACATCCCAGGCGATCGTCGACCACCAGACGCGTTTCCTCAGCGACGGGCCCGAGGCGATCGAGCCGCTGAAGATGCAGCAGATCGCCGACCGGATCGGGATGCACGTGACGACCGTCAGCCGCGCCGTCGATGACAAATGGCTGCAGACTCCGCGCGGCCTGTGGGCGCTGCGGCGCTTTTTCGTCGGCGGCACCATGAGCGCCGATGGCGAGGAGGTGGCCTGGGACGCGGTGCGGATGAAGCTCCAAGAGATCATCCAGATCGAGCCAAAAGATGCTCCCCACAGCGACGATGACCTCGTTGACGAGTTGGCGAAGCAGGGGATCACGGTTGCCCGCCGTACCGTGACGAAGTACCGCAAGGCGATGGACATCCCCAGCTCGCGACAGCGTCGTGACTGGAAGATCGCCGGACCTGCCAGGGAGCCGGCGGGGGCCGGCCCGGCACCGCACACGGGGGTGGCGACGGACCGCGATCCCGACGGCAGTCCGACGCAGCCTTCCTGACCGTCACGGAGGATCCCGCCGATGCGCTGTCCATTCTGCCGGGTCGACAATGACCGCGTCATCGACTCCCGTTCGATCGACGACGGGGCGAACATCCGTCGTCGGCGCGAGTGCGTCTCCTGCCGACGGCGGTTCACGACCTACGAACGGGTCGAGAGGCAGGCCCTCTCCGTCGTCAAGAAGGGGGGCATCCGCGAGCCGTTCGACCGCGACAAGATCCGCTCCGGCCTGGCGATCGCCTGTGGCAAACGGCCGATCACCGAGCAGGACATCGAGGCGCTGGTATCGGCGATCGAGTCGGAGTGCTACGACAATTATGAAAGCGAGGTCCCGAGCCGGGCGATCGGGGAGCGGGTGATGGAACTCCTCCGCGGCGTCGATCAGGTGGCCTACGTGCGCTTCGCGAGCGTCTATCGGGAATTCAAGGATGCCCGTGACTTCGTCGACGAACTCGAGCCGATCCTTGCCAGCGACCGGGCGGCCGCCCGGATGATGGTCGGCGGGCAGGCGATGGTGGCCCCCGGAGCGACTGTCCCGGGCAGCGCCGGAGTGGCCGAGCGTGCGGCCGAGGCGGCCGTCGAACCGCGCGGCCGCTGAGAAGCTGACGATGTGCGGGTCAGACCTGCGGCGTGATCCGCCCCTCGCCGCGGCGCCAGTCGCCACGAGTCCCGCCGGTCTTCTCTTCGAGGCGGATCCGGTCGATTGTCATCCCCGGATCGATCGACTTCGTCATGTCGTAGAGGGTGAGCGCTGCGGCACTCACGGCCACGAGGGCCTCCATCTCAACTCCGGTCCGGCCCACGGAGCGGACGGTGGCCGTGATTGTCACCCCCCCCGGCTCGTCAAAGTCGATCGAGACGGCGACGGAGTCGAGCGGGAGCGGATGGCACAGCGGCACGATCTCGGCCGTCTTCTTCGCTGCCATGATCCCCGCCAACCGTGCGGCGGCGACGGCATCCCCCTTGTCGAGATTCCCCTCCCGAATCCGCCGGACCGTGTCGGCATGGGCGAGGAGCCGGCCCGAGGCGCGGGCAACGCGGAGAGAGATCGGCTTGCCGCCGACATCGATCATGCGGAGCGGGTGGTTTTCCATGCCGCGAGAATACCAGGGAGAGGCAGGCGGTAGAGCAGCACCAAAAACGACCGCAGGCCGGAGTGCCCCCCTTGGCACACCGGCCTGCGGTGATGGAGTTCGGACGCGAGCGGGATGTCAGACCAGTTCCTTGCGGGCACCGATCAGCGTCCGGAGGCGTTCGGCAAGAAGCGCCACGTCGAAGGGCTTCTTGAAGCTCTCGTTGACATGGGCCCGGTCGACCGTGATCTGCGAGCCGTCGTCCGGAAGCAGAGCGATGACGATCGTCTCGGCATACTCGGAATTACGGCGGAGATTCTGGCAGATCTGCTGGGCGTCGATCCTGCCGATCGAGTAATCAACCACGATGCAGTCGGGATGGAAACTCTCCGCCTGGATACCGGCCTCGAAGCCGCTGGCGGCGACCTGGATCTTGAACGACCGCTCGAGCGGCAGATGCTTCTTGAGGTTCTCGATGAGCACCTGATCCTGCCCGACGAGGAGGACCTTCGCCATCGCCTCGTCCTCGAGATCGCCCAGCGGCATGCCGTGCTCCTTGAGGAACTTGATCAGATATTCGCGGGGAATGCGGCGATCCTGACTCCCCGGGATGCGGTAGCCCTTGAGGCGACCGGAATCGAACCACTTGCTCACAGTCCGCGGCGCTACCTTGCAGATTTTGGCGACCTGGCCTGTCGTGAAAACCTTCATCACGTGAACTCCATGTGCACTTTTTTTTGTGTCCGGAACGTCTCTGGCCAGCCCGCTCCCAAAGAGCGCGGGACACAGCCCCCCCGACGCGGAACCATCACCGTGGGGACGACCGCGTCGTCGAGCCCCTCGATGGCCGGCCATGAAAGCGCGGGGGGGCTGAAAGAGCGCGTCCCTCAATCGGCGCACCTTTGACGGGTGAACCATGAGGAAGCAACGACTCGCAGGTATCCCCCCCTGCACCAATCCCGCGTTTCGCGTTCCGGACGAACCGGTTTCGCGGTCGCGGCATGACCGTCCTAGGGAATGATCGAATGGACACGTGGTGCGACTTGAGCCGTTCTTCGCGACGGCACCGGTGGGAGCGGGTGGTCCGACTGCACCGGCGTCCTCCGAAAGCCTAAAAACAGGCGATTCACTCGGGGGTTTCACCCTGAGGAAGGGCCCGTCAGGCCGCAGCCCTGATTGGTACGGGGGCCGTCGTCGGGACGGGGGCCGTCGCCGCCGTCGATTCGAAACGAACCGACACTCGCTTCGACACCCCCGATTCCTCCATCGTGACGCCGTAGAGCGTGTTGGCGGCGGCCATCGTCGCCTTGCGATGGGTGACGACGATGATCTGGGTGTTTTTGAACTCCCGCAGCACGCCGACGAACCGGTCGACGTTGGCGTCGTCGAG
>CAMARC010000037.1 GCA_945860405.1 Candidatus Kuenenia stuttgartensis
GGGCTCGACGGCGAACCGGCCGGCGTTCCCTATGGCAGCGACGCCAGCAAGCTTTCGCGGCACGGCCTCGACTGCATCGTGTTCGGCCCGGGGAGCATCGATCAGGCCCACGGTGCCGTCGAATATGTCGATATCAGTCAGGTCGAGCAGGCGGCGGAGTTTTATCGGGAGTTTTCCCGGCGTTACGAGTGACGGCAGGCTGACAGCCACGAGGGAGACCGCGACATGACCGACGTTTCAAGACGTGCTTTTCTGGCAACGACCACCGCCAGCATGGGGGCCGGATTGGCGGGGCCAGGCGCGCCGTCGGCTGTCGCCGCCGACAACGACTTCACCGACTTGGTCGACGCCCACGTCCATGTCTGGACCCCCGACACGGTCGCCTGGCCGATCGCAGCAGCGTTCACGAAGGCTGACATGCAGCCGGCGAGCTTCACCGCCGAGGAGCTGCTGGCCACCTGCCGACCGAGCGGCGTCTCGCGCGTGGTCCTCATCCAGATGAGCTTCTACGGCTTCGACAATTCCTACATGCTCGATTGCATCCACCGCCACCCGGCGGCCTTTGCCGGCGTGGGAATCGTCGATCACGACAAGCCGGGCGTCGCCGCCGAGATGCGGGCCCTGAAAGCGCGCGGCGTCCGCGGCTTTCGCCTCTATGCCAACCGGAAGAATGCACAGGCGTGGGCCGATTCGACCGGCATGCAGGCGATGTGGAAGTGCGGTGCCGATGAAAAACTCGCCATGTGCCTCCTCGCCGACCCCGACGCCTTGCCGGCGATCGCCGCGCAGGTGGCGCGGGCTCCCAAGACACCGGTCGTCATCGACCACTTCGCCAGGCTGGGAATGAAGGGAGGGCTCGAGAGCCCCGAATCCAAGGCTGACATGGAGCGGCTCCTGAAGCTCGCCGACTCCGCGGAAGTGAACGTCAAGGTGTCGGCCTTCTATGCCCTCGGCGCCAAGAAGCCCCCCTACGATGACCTTGCACCTCTTGTTCGCCGTCTCCGCGACGCCTACGGCGCCAAGCGCCTCATGTGGGCCACCGACTGCCCCTACCAGCTCGACCAGGGCCCGGCGGGCGAGGCGCATTCCTACGAGGCGTCGCTCGCGCTCGTCCGCGACAGGCTCGATTTCCTCTCGCGCGAGGAGCGGCTCGACATCCTCAGAAACACGGCGCGGCGCGTGTTCTTCGACGGGCTGGCGTGAGCCCTTTCCACCAGCGACGTCACGGCTTCAGGGAAAACTCCGCCACTCGCTCAGCCGTGGAGAGCTTCCAGACGACAACACGGCCGTCCTGCGTACCGGCGGCGACGAGATCGGCTGGCACACTCGCCGCCACGGAGATCAACCGCCGCCCCGTCCCTGAGTCGTACTCGCGCACCTTCTCCCCATCCTGCAGCTTGAAGAGGTGGACCTTCCCATTGGCTGACGGCGCCACAAAGAACTCCCCCGCCGCCACCAACTGAAACACCTCTCCGCCGAGGTGGGTGTCGCGGAGATGGGCCGCTGCGGCGATCTTCCAGCGATCCCACTTCTGGGCATCACTCGCGGAGATCATCTCCTCGCCCCCAGGAGCAAAAAGGACGCCGCGGACCGGCGCATCGTGCCGGCCGTAGGTGGCCAGCAGCGCCCCGCTCGAACTCTCAAAAACCTTCGCCGTCCGGTCGCGGCTGCCGGTGGCGATCCGGCTCCCATCGGGGCTCCAGGCGACGGCGAGCACCCAGTCGCGGTGGCCGGGAATCGTGCGGACGAGGCTCCCGCTTTCGGCGTCGAAGATCCGCACCGTCGCATCAGACGAGGCGACGGCGAGCCTGTCTCCTAAGGGACTCCAGGCGACGTCGTGGACGATGTCGCTCCCGGGGGCGAGGACGCGAAGCAGGTCTCCTGAGAGCGCGAACAGCCGCACCTCCCCGAGCCTGCCGGGCACGCCTCCTGCCACGGCAAAGCGGTCGCCGGCAGGATGGAGCGCGATCCGGCTCGTGCGCTCCGGCAGGTTGCCGATCCGGCCGCGCACGCCGCCGCTGGCCGGGTCGATCACGAGAACCTCGCGCCAACCGCCGACGAGGAGGTCGCCAGAGGGGGTGAAGGCAAGCGCCGTCACCGGTGGCAGCGTCGCATAGGAGGGAGGCGCTGCCGGATGGACCGGCGGCGGGATTTGGTCGATAAGCAACGCGTCGGCCGAGACTCCGTCGAAGGGAAGACCGGCGTCGATCCAACGCGCGATCGCGTCGATAGCCAGTTTGGAAAGGGGCGCGCCGTCGAGCGGCATCCGCAGATCGGCGTCGGTGGAGGTGATGCGGACGAAAGCCTCGCTCGTGGCCCGATGCCCCGCCAAGAAACTTTCGGCTCCAGAGGCACCCGCCTGTGTGAGGGCAGCGAGCGAGTCGGCCCGCCATCCCCCTTCGGACTTGTCTTCGCCATGACAGGCGACACAGTGCCGCTGGAGGATCGGGGCGATATCGCGGACGAAGCTCACCGCAGCCACCGGCTCGACCGCGGCAGCGGGCTCGACTGGGGCCGACGATTCGACGGTCACCCGGTAGGGATGGGCTTCGCTGCCAGCGTCGTTGGCATCCTGGACGACGAGAAAGATCGGGCCTGCTCCAGGCACGATGATGTCGAGCTGCGGATCGCGCGAGCCTTCGCCATCGTCAGCCGTGGCGATCAGGGCGCCTTTTGAATCGTGGAGCGTGAGGAGCGGATCGAGCAGCGAGCCGAGGGAATGGGCCGTGACGGCCACCCGCAGACGCTCCCCAGCCTCGGCCGCAAGGTGAAAGACATCGACATCCTGCGGCCGCTCGATCGCCCCAAGGATCGAGAGCGGCGCTCCCGACGGGAGCGAGAGAACTTGAGCCTTGTCGAAGCCGGGATTCGGCTCCACCTCGAGGACTCCCCGCTCCGGCGCAAGCAGCGGCAGGCGGAGCGGCATCTCGCCGTGGGGAGCCACGAAAACGATCACCATCTCGGTCGGAGGGGGGACGGGGAGATCGGCGGTGAACCGAAGCTCGAACTCGACCTGCGTGTCGCCGGCCTTCTCGGCCGGGACACCACTGGGAAGGCCCACCTTCCCCTGGGAGAGAAGCGAGGTGGTGATGCCGGCCGTCATCGACCGCACTTCTGTCACCCCCTCGAGGCGCAGTCCCCGGGCCCTGACCTTCACCGGCTCGCCGACGACAACGCTCAGCGGCACGGTGAACAGGGCCTGCGGCGGCTTCGGCGCATCGTCGGCTTGCAGCGCCGAAGCAAACCCCACGAGTCCCGCGAGTCCCACGCACGCCACGCGTGCCCACCCGCATAGCCCCGCCCTGCCCTGCAAGGCGACCACCGGGAGCCGATCCCACCACAATCGCGCCACGGAGGTCAGGCTCCAAAAAGGTCGGGGATGGGGCGGCCGCCGTCGAGGATCTCGACCGGACGGCCATCGGCGGTGGAGAGGTGCTTTCGCGGATCGATGCCGAGGGAGTAAAGGATCGTAAAGGCGACATCGGCCGGAGAGACCGCTTTCTCGACCACCTGGCCACCGTCACGGTCGGTGGCCCCGATCACCGTCCCCGCCTTCACGCCGGCGCCGGCAAAGATCAGCGAGGCGGCCGGCCCCCAGTGGTCGCGACCGGCATCTTTGTTGATCTTCGGCGTCCGGCCAAACTCCCCCATGCACACCACGAGCGTCTCCTCGAGGAGGCCGCGTTGCTTCAGATCATCCACGAGCGCCGAGAAGCCGAGATCAAACTCGGGGAGCTTCTTGTCGAGCCCCTCGAAGATCTTCGCGTGATGGTCCCAGCCGCCGTAATTGACGGTGGCGAAGCGCACGCCCGACTCGACGAGCCGCCGGGCCAGGAGGCAACTCTGGCCGAACGTATTGCGCCCGTAGCGGTCGCGGACTGCATCGGGCTCGTTCTCGATGGCAAACGCCTCGCGAGCCCGCGACGAAAGCACCATCGATGTCGCCCGGGCCCGGTATTCGTCGTACGACCGGATGGCGTCATTCCCTTCGACGCGCGCGGCGAGGCGGTCGACGGCGGCGAGGAGCGACTGCCGGCGATCGACCCGGACCTGCGGCAGTGCCTCTGAAGGAAGGAGATCGCGGACGCGGTAGTTGGCGTCGTTGGGATCCCCTGCCTTGAACGACTCGTAACGCCCCCCGAGGAAGGCGCTCTTCCCCAGCTCCCAAGTGAACGAAGGATTGCGCGGGATGGCGACGTACGGCGGCAGCTCACCGCCGAAGCCACATTCGTGGGCGGCGACGGCGCCGATTGCTGGCCAGTCGCCAAACGGCGTGCCGAATCGGCCCGAGAGCACCCAATTGGTGGCGGTTTCGTGGTGGTCGTTGGTATGGGCACCGCTGCGCACCAGACATACCGACGACAGCGTCTGGGCCATCCTCGGGAGGATCTCGGCGATCCGCACCCCCGGCAGGCTCGTGGGAATCGTGCCGTACTTGCCCCGCACCTCCTCCGCCGCGTCGGGCTTGGGGTCGAAGGAGTCGTGGTGCGAAAGTCCGCCGCCGAGGAAGACGAGGATCACCGACCGGGCGCGGGCTGGTGGCCCTCCCGCTGCCTCGGCAGCGAGGAGCTCGGGCAACGAAAGCCCGAGCGGCGCAAGTCCCCCGACGCGGAGAAAACTGCGCCGGGAAAAGTTAGCGGGGGATGCCGATCTGCCGGTGGTGATGTCGTACATCGTGGCTCTTGTGGCGGCCCGAGCCGCCCCCCAATCAATGGTTGAACGTGAACTCTTTGGCGTTGAGCAGCGCCCAGAGCAGGTCGCAAGCCCCTTCCGCCCGATCGGCCCCGGACAGCGCCGCATCGACTGCCGCCCGCTCCGCTGGCTGTGGCAGCCGGCTCACCGTGGCGAGGAACAGCCCCTCGACGAGCGGATCGGCTGCTGGACCGGCTGGACCGGCTGCCGTGGCCGTGAGAAGTCTTGCCAGGGTACCGTCGTCGCGACGGATCTTCCCGAGAATCGTGTCGCTGTTCTGGAGATGGAGGAGTTGCGGGAGCGTGACATCGCCCGAGCGTTCGCAGGCACAGGCTGTCACCCGATCAGAGCGGCCGAAGGTGGTGAGGAAGTAGGAGTCGGCCTGCGGGCCCGGAAGCTGGATCGCCCGCGTCCCCTCAGGCGCCCCGGCAAACGCATCGGGGACGGCTGTCGCCTTGGCAATCGCGTCGGCGAGGACTTCGGCGGGGAGACGGCGGGGGTAGTAGTGGGAATGGAAGCGGCGGTCGTTGACGTTGGCGGCGGTGGTGTCGGAGGCGAGCTGGTAGGTGCGCGAGTTGACCATCAGCCTCATGACATGGCGGAGATCGTGACCGGAGCGGACAAACTCCCCCGCCAGGGCCTCGAGGAGGGGCGCGTTGCTCGGGGGATTTGTGGCGCGGAGATCGTCGACCGGCTCGACGAGCCCGACGGCGAAGAAATGCTTCCAGAGGCGGTTGACGATCGCCGCCGCGAAGGCGGGGTTGTCGGGGGAGATGATCCACTCGGCAAGGTGCTCACGCGGGTCGGCGCCGTCGGCAATCTCCGCGGCACGCCGATCGAGCCCCTGCGGCGGCAACTGCCGTCCCGTCCGCGGCTGCGTGGCCGTCACCGGTGCGATCCTGGCCCTCTCGATCTCCTCGCCGAGCCTCGCGATCTCCTTCTTCTTGGCCTCGATCTGGGCTGGATCGGCAGGCTGGGCTGGATCGGCAGGCTGGGCCGGATCGGCAGGCTGTCCCCCGTCACCGGTCGACGCCTCGAGCTTCGCCAGTTCCTGCTCCGCCCCCGCCTTCTGCCGCTCGAGGTCGCGCTGCTGACGCGATCCGACAAGGAGGAGCGTCGCGCCTTCGGCCGGCGGCCGGCGATCGAGGGCCACGCGGGAGAAGAAGGCCGTGAAGTGGTAGTAATCGTCCTGGGTGTATTTCTCGAGCGGATGGTTGTGGCAGCGGGCACAGCCGATCCGCACCCCGAGGAACGCCTGGGCGGCGGAGTCGGCCGCCTCCGATTCGACCGCCTGCTTCTCGCCGACCGTGACGATCCACCACCCCACCGCAGGCGTGGCGTCGCGGGCCGTGAGCACGTCGCGCACCAGGGCATTCCAGGGTCGGTTGGCCGCCACCTGACCGCGCAGCCAAGCGTGGAACGACCGCACCCCCTTCACTCCGCGGACATCGTGATCCCGCTCCTTCCGATTTTGGAGCAGATCGGAGAGCTCGAGCGTCCAGAAGTCGGTGAACTCCGGTCGTTCCAACAGCCTTTCCACGAGCAGCGATCGCTTGTCGGGGGAAGCATCGGCAAGAAAGGGCCGCACCTCCTCTGGATCAGGGAGCGTGCCGACGAGGTCGAGCATCAGGCGCCTCAGGAACGTGGCATCGTCGCACTCATCCGCGGGGGGGATGTGCAGGGCCCGCAGCTTCTCCATCACGTGGTCGTCGACGAGGTTGCGGCGGGCAACAAACCGTTCCGCCGCCACCTCCTGCGGAAACGGGCTCGAGATCACGACGGTGTCGACGAGGCCGGCATAGGAGACGACGACCGCCACCTCCCCATACTGCTCCCCGCGCACAACACCCTCGGCAGAGACCGTCGCATAGGCGGCGTCGTTGGAATGAAACCGAGCAAGCGCCGTCACCTCCGTCTCGACGCCGTCGCTCCAGGTGGCCCGGACCACAAGCTGCCTCACGTCGCCAGGGGCGAGCACGATCTCCTTCGGTTTCACGCTAACAGCCACGACGCGCCGCTCGTCGGCGACAGGGCCTGGCGCCCCGGCGGCGATCCAATCGACCAGCGTCCGCCCCGCGGCACTGTCGATTGAAAAAAGCCGTCCACCGCCGTGCGGCAGTCCCCCGGTGGCTTTGAGGAGGAGAAGGGTCTCGGCCGGATCGAGCCCCCCGATCCGCCGGCCGTATTCCTCGGTCGCAAGCGCCACGTGATCGGCCTCCGGGGCGTAGCCACGCAGCGACAGCCGGAAGCCGTTTTGACCGGCGAGCTTGCCATGGCAGCCGCCGGAGTTGCAGCCGAAGCGCGTCAGCACCGGCTCGACGTCGTTGACGAAGCTCGGGGGCTCGGCGGCGGATGGGCCACGCGGCTCGAGGCAACAAGCGGTTGCCAGAAGAAGAACGATCGCCCCCCGGCAGATGATTCCCATCTAAGCCAAGACCCCGTGGTGGACGTGGCCGGCCACATCGGTGAGGCGGAAGTCACGGCCGGCGTGCCGGTAGGTGAGCTTGAGGTGGTCGATCCCCAAAAGCCACAGCATCGTGGCGTGGACGTCGTGGATGTGCATCCGATTCTCGATGGCGTAGTAGCCATACTCGTCGGTGGCCCCGTAGCGCTGTCCCCCCTTCACGCCGCCGCCAGCCATCCACATCGTGTAGCCGTCCGGGTTGTGGTCGCGGCCATCCTTCCCCTGCGCCACCGGCGTGCGGCCGAACTCCCCCCCCCAGACGACGAGCGTCTCGTCGAGAAGGCCGCGGCGCTTGAGATCCGAGAGCAACCCCGCGATCGGTTTGTCGACCTCGGAAGCCTTCTCCGTGTGACCGGCGAGGAGATCGCCATGCTGGTCCCACTGCACTTTTCCGTCACTATGCGTCACTTGGACAAACCGCACCCCCGCTTCGGCGAAGCGCCTTGCCATCAGGCACTGCCGGCCGAAGTTCTCCGTCCGCGCCTCGTCGATCCCATAGAGCGCGAGCGTCTCCGGAGTCTCCCCGGAAAGATCCTGGAGCCCCGGCATCTCCGCCTGCATCCGGAAGGCAAGCTCGAACGACTTGAGCCGGGCATCGAGTTGGCCGTCGGCCGAAAGGCCTGCCGCCCCATCGAGACCAGCGAGGAGATCGAGCTGCCGGCGCTGCACCGCTGCGCTCCAGCGCGGATTGCCCATGTACTTCACTCGGGCTTCGGTCGCCGGGCGGCTCGCCACCCCCAGCGGCACTCCCTGGTATTCCGCCGGGAGGAAGGCAGAGTTCCAGTTGTTGAGTCCCCCGTGGGCAAGCGTCGGGCAGATCGTGAGGAAGCCGGGGAGGTTGTCGTTGTCGGTGCCCAGGCCATAGTTCACCCAGGCGCCCATCCCCGGCCGCACGAACGTGTCGCTGCCGGTGTGGAGCTTGAGGACGGCGCCGCCGTGGGCGGAGTTGGTGCCGTGGCAGGAGTTGAGAAAGCAGATGTCGTCGACATGCCGGGCGACATGGGGAAAGAGCTCGCTGACATGGATCCCGCTCTGGCCATATTGGCGGAACTTCCACGGCGACCCGAGAAGATTGCCGGTGGGGGCGAACTGGACCCGCGGCTTCTCGAACGGCAGTTCCTTGCCGTCGTCAGCTTGGAGCTTCGGCTTGTAGTCGAAGGTGTCGACCTGCGACGGCCCACCCTTCATGAACATGAAGATCACCCGCTTGGCCCGCGCCGGGACGCGATAGGGGGCGTTGGCGGGGGGCAGCGACGCCGCCGCCTCACCGGCGAGGAGCGCCTGCGCTGCCAGCCAGCCAAATCCGGCGGCGCTCGCGCGGAGCATTGCCCGACGGCTCGGTCCGCAGCAGCCGTCGCGGGAGTCCAGGTCGGTGGGTGTCATGGCCGGCGGTATCCCTCGAGATCGATCGGGCTGATTCAGCGAACGAACAAAAACTCGTTGCCGGCCAGGAGCGCCTGGGCGACCGCCGTCCAGGCCCGAAGCGCTCGTTCTCCCTCCGCCACGCCATCGGCCGCGAGCGCCCCCTCGAGGTCGCGCACGGCCTCGGTGACGAGCCGTCCCTCGGCCTCCGTCGGCATCCTGCCGCACACACGGCGATAGAGGATCGTGGGGCGCAGGCTGGCATCGGCCGGCGCCGCGGCCAAGATCCCCTTGGCGAGCGCCTCGGCACAGCCGAGCTCGAACTCGCTGTTGAGGAGATAGAGCGCCTGCGAGGCGACCGTCGACGTCCCCCGGTTGCCGTTGGGGACGGCGCCGTCGGTGCAATCAAACAGCCAGAAGGCGTCGTAGAGATGGTTGCGGATCACCGGCAGATAGATGCTTCGCCGCGGTGAGTCGTACTTCGTGCCGTCGATCGAGGTGTGGTCGAAGAGAAAGGCCCGGTTGGCGACATGGAGCATCGAGCCTCCCATCGTGGTGTCGAGAAGCCCCGAGACCGCGAGCGTGGCATCGCGGACGCTTTCCGCCTCGAGCCGACGGACATCGCCGCGCCAATGGAGCACGTTGGTGGCATCGACCTCCTCGGCCCGGACCCGCGTCGCACAGGCCGCCGGATCACTGGCCAAGCGCCAGGTGCGCGAGCGGAGGATGAGCCGGTGCATCTGCTTCACCGACCAGCCCGATTCGACAAACTCCACGGCCAGCCAATCGAGGAGCGCCTGATTGGTCGGCTTCTCCCCCTGGAATCCGAAGTTATCGGTCGTGGGGACGATCCCCCGGCCGAAGTGCCAGCGCCACAGCCGGTTGACAAACACCCGTGCGGTGAGTGGATGACGCCGATCGGTGAGCCACGCCGCCAATTCCTTCCGCCCGCTCCCCGCCGGCGGCGCCGCAAGCGCCTTGTCGATCTCGAGCACGACAGGCACTCCGCGCCCCACCCGGCGGCCGAGCGTGAGATGGCTGCCGCGGACGGCGATCCGCGCTTCCTCCGCCACCCCCTCCTTCACCCCCATCGCCGTGGGCAGCTGCGGGAGTGCTCCCTCGAGCTTTTTCATTTCGTCGCGAAGCGCCGCGAGCCTCCCCTTCACGTCATCGGGAAACTGCTCCTCGGGAATCTCCGCAGGAGCCGCAGGGCTCCCTGTCTCGGAAGCGGCGCCCGCCGGGGGCGCGGCGCCCGCTGGGGGCGCGGCGCTGGCCTGCACGAGCGTCGCCCGCGTCCCGGCCACGAGTTGGTCGATCTGCTGCTTCTGCTCCGCGAGGCGTTCGCGCGCGGCCGCAAGCGCCGCCTGCTCCTCGGGGCTGGCGACGTCGTTCTCGTGCCACTT
Source organism: Candidatus Kuenenia stuttgartensis (assembly GCA_945860405.1). Classification (GTDB taxonomy): domain Bacteria; phylum Planctomycetota; class Planctomycetia; order Pirellulales; family UBA1268; genus QWOP01. Next base: position 9,922 of record CAMARC010000037.1, read on the forward strand.
CGCGATCCGCGCCAGCGACTCCATCGTCTGCGTGCTTTTGAAGACGCCGGCGAGCGCGTAGTAGTCGGCCTGGGAAACCGGATCGAACTTGTGGTCGTGGCAGCGGGCACAGCCGAGCGACAGCCCCATGAAGGCCTTGCCGGTCGTGTCGATCTGCTCGTCGATGATGTCGGCGAGGAGTTTTTGTTGGTCTCCCTCGGCCAGCACCTTCGGCCCCATCGCCAGAAATCCTGTGGCGGTGAGCAGCTCCGCCCGCCTCGCCGGGGCCATTCCCTCCTCGACGAGGAGATCACCGGCCAGATGGGCGCGGAGGAAGGCGTCGAACGGCTCGTCGCGGTTGAAGGCGGTGATGCACCAGTCGCGGTAGCGCCAGGCGTTGCCGTGGGCGATGTTCTCGTCGAGGCCGTTGGAGTCGGCATAGCGGACGACGTCGAGCCAATGCCTGGCCTGATGCTCGCCGTAGCGCGGCGACGCGAGCAATCGATCGATCACCCGATCCCAGGCCTCCGGCGACTGGTCCGCCAAGAATGCGTCGATCTCGTCGGGCGTCGGCGGGAGGCCCGTCAACGCGAACGACGCCCGGCGCAGGAGCGTCGCCTTGTCGGCCACAGCGGCCGGCTCGATCCCCTCCAAGTCGAGCCGGGCGACCACGAAGGCGTCGATTGGATTGGCCACGTTGGCGGGATCATGGACGGCTGGAAGCGTTGCCCGAACAGGGGCCGTGAGCGACCAGAAAGCCCGCTTCGCGACCGGGTCAAACGGCGGCTTCAGCGCCGGCGTTTCGATCTTTCCATCGGGATGGTGGGCCCCGCCATCGATCCAGCCGCGGATCAATTGAAGAGCCTCGTCGGGGAGCTTCCCGTCGGGAGGCATGGCGAGGGCCTCGTCGGCATAGCCGATCGCGCCGGCGAGGACACTTTCAGCCGCCGACCCCGGCACGATCACCGGCCCCGCCTCCCCGCCCGCCGAAAGCCCGGCGAGCGAATCGAGCCGCAAGCCCCCCTCCTGCTTCGCCGGGCCGTGACACTCCACACAGTGCGCGGTGAGAAGCGGGGAAATCTTTTCGGCAAAAAAGGCTCCGGAATCGGTCGCAGGAACGGCCGCCGGCACCTCGGCGGCAGCGGGCGTGATCACCGCCAACCACGCCAGGAGCAACGACACCACCCCGGACGCGAAGGCGCCCCATCGGCTCATGGCTGGAAAGCAGGCAAGCGGCAAAGGACTGGCCCTCGATCGGTCCGCCCACGCTCTCTTCCCACGCACACCCCAGGGGAGGACTTTCCAAGAATACCATCGGGAACCCCGCCCCGCGGCGCCGGAACCCCCGCCGGACGCCCCGGAAAAAGGGACGAGCGCAAAAAAAACTGCCGCCCCCTCGCGGGGGCGGCAGCCATAGAGAGTTCGTCAGCTCAGAGGCCAGAGAGCACCTCCTCGCAGACGGGCTGCGGCAACGGCAGACCCGTCGACCCGCCGTCAGCGGCGCAGCCTCCTGGTACAGTCGCTATGCGTCACTGAATCACCTCCTTTGGTTACGAGGAATCCCAGCCGTCGCGGTGCCTGCACGCACTCCGCCGCCGGGCGGCTATCTCCCCGGCCGTCACCGGGGAACGGTCGGTCGGAGACGGCTGAACCGGTGCTTTACCGGACCAGCGTCCCCTGCCGAGAAAAAGTTTAGGCGGGTCGATCTCGGAAGGCCAGATTTTTTCCTCGATCCCCTTTTTCAGGGCCGATTGTGACGATTCCCTTCCTTCACCACGACCGCGGCGATGAAAAAGTCCGGCCGAGGTAGATGTCGGGAAGCTGATCGGAGTTCGACCGATCGAGATCGGTCGGAAAGACCTCGTCGCGGGGCACGAACTTCCCCTCGTGATCCGCCCGCCGCACATAGCTCACCTCGATCACGTGGGGGAGTACGAGATCGCCGATCCACACCGGCACCACGTTGCAGTTGCCGTGGACATGGATCGGCTGGTGCGTCACCGCGAGCTTCCCGAGCACCGCGCTGATCCGCGCATGCCCCTCCGGCGTGAGCGCCTCCCCCATCCCGTGGAGCTCCACGGCGACCTGCGAAAAGCTCATGAGCGTCTCGCTCGACACCTCGTCGAGCACCGGCCACTCCGCCCCCTCGATGTCCATCTTGAGGACGAGATCGCGGCGCCCGGTGTGCCCGTTGTCGGCGAGCACCTCGGCCACCGTCTTCTGGCCTGCCGCCAGATCCCGCCCCCGGATCCCCGTGCGGAAAAACTTTGCCCGCGGTACCGGCTCAGGCAGCCGCTTCACCGTGTGGTCATAGAGAAACAGATCTATCCCTCTCTTCGCGACATCCACATCCCACGACACGTCATGGCCGACCCCAAAGCTGTAGCCGGCCGTCACCGTCGGCGGCCGCATCGTATCGAGCATCACATATCCGCCGTCGATCTCCCCGCCGACGCGCGCCATCGGCGTTCCCTCCACGCGACAGGTCTGCAAGAGCTTCACCACGCTCGCCGCCCGCGCATACTCCGGGAGCGCGCGGACATCGGCCGGATCCGCCGCCGCATACTGGATCGCGTTGCCGAGGAGGAGCACGTTGCGCTGCCGATTTTCGTCTGCCACCTGCAAATGCCGCAGCACCGCATCGGTTCCCAACAGACCACGGATCGCCCGCTTGACAGGCCGGAAAAACGACGACATCGCAGGCGAGTCCTGGAAGGACGGTTCGGAACCACGGCCAGAGTCTGCCCCACCAACCATCCACGACGGAAGAGCGGTTGCTGGGACAGAGCCAGCAGATGTTCCGCAACCAGCTCGACGACCAGGGCGAGACGCCCGTCCGTCAGCGACTGGCACACGGCGCCGGACGCCCGCGACGTCGATTGACCCAATGAGTGAACGCACGTATATTTCCCGGCCGAGTCCCAACGCACTCTCGACGAGGCTGCTGCCCATGAGCGATCTCAACTCGCTGCTGACCGACGCCTCCCAACTCCCCGTCGCCGACCGTCTGGAGTTGATCGAGGCCCTCTGGGATACCGTCCCCGAAAACGCACTGCCGCCACTCTCGGATCAATGGAAAGCCGAGATCCATCGGCGGTCGGCAGCGTTCGAAGCGGGAACCGCCAAAACGATTCCTTGGGACACGATCAGGGCCGACGCGCTGCAGAGGCTTCGAGGAAGGGGTGGGAACGGGGACGCAGGCTGATGGCCGACGTCCTGTTTCTCAGGCTCGCCAAGGCAGATTTTGACACCGCCTTTGATTGGTATGCGGAGCGAAGCCACGACGTCGCGATCCGCTTTGCCGATGCGATTCTCGACGCCCTAGAAAGGATTGCGCGCGAGCCTGAACGGTTTGCGATGATCGACGGAATTCATCGCCAAGGCCGGGTGCAGCGATTCGCTTTTCGAATCGTTTTTCGCCATGACGGTGAACACCTCATCGTCGTGGCCATCGCCCATCATCGACGCCAGTCCGGGTATTGGCGCCCCATGGACGAGCCATCGTGACTCGATGACAGCGGTGATGGAACCCGCCTGTTTCACCCCGAAGGCCTGTTCATCCAGGTCATCGAAAGCTGTAACACGGTCGCGATCGACACCCAGACGAAATACGGCCCTTGGGCCACCGCCACCCACGGGCTGTGCCGCCACACCGCCGCCATCATCCACAGCAGCGTCCCCCAGATGACGAGGATGTCAACCGCCGCCAGCGGCAGATTCCGCAGCCCGAACTGGATCGGCGTGAACGCCAGATTCGCCGCCAGGTTGATCGCGAACGGCACAGCCACCATCCACGGCATCCGCCCCCGTCCCACCTGGACAAACACGAACAGGAATGTGACCGCGATCACCGGATAGAGCATTCCCCAGATCGCCCCGATCGTCGCCGGCGCAGGCGTCCACGACGGCTTCCACAAACCCTCATACCACTCCATCCAATCCATCGTGAGCCTCCTGCGATGCGCGAGCCTGTAGGTGCCGCCTCGTTGCGGCGGCCACACCACAACCTTACGGCAAGACCCTATCCAGTGACGGATTTCCCCGGGCCTAGCCAAGACGTCACAGGCCCCTCTCCCCCAAAAACTCTGCAGCGAGGGGTCGCCCGTGCTCCGAGAGCCGGCCTCGCCGGCCAGCGGAGCCATGGATGGCGAAGCGCAGGCGGCGCGGAGTGAGCGAGGCCCCGGAGGGCCGGAGCGAACGTCCGGCGACGGGGCACGGGCGACCCCGAAGCCACGCTGGACACGTCCCAATCGACACTCACCGCAGGCCTCCCAAAAACTCAATCAAACCCAGCACAAATCCCCCCGCACCGCCGTACTACCCAGGGGCACAAAAACACTGAAGCCCGCGAGCATGGCCGCTCGCCGGGCTCACCGTCTGCGCCGTCCGTCCCTGGACACGTTCCCCGAGGAGGGTTCTTCCATGGTTGCCGCCCGCCGGAATCTGCTCCGCGAAATCCGCCGCCTTGCCGTCCGCGACGAGCTCCGGGCGATGCGCACCCGCGGCCGTCTGGTCGTGCCGCCTGCCGTCCTCCCGCCACAAGCCCCGAGCAGTGCCGACTGCCCGGCCCCGCGGGACCGCCCCGAGCGGAAGTGACCCGCGTCTCCTGCCCCGGAATGCACCGTGGGCGGGCCGAGGCCGTCTCCGACGCCTGATCCCTGTTCGGGGTCGTCGGCCAATTTTTTAACCGACGGTGGTTGACAGGGCCAATTCACACGGCTAATGATTTAGCCGTCACGCCGCCGGCCCCGGAACCCCGTCCATGTCCCGTCCTGCCGAGCCCAGCCTCAGTCGCCGTGAACGCCAGATTCTCGACGTCGTCTACGCCCTCGGGCGGGCCTCCGCCGCCGAGGTCGTGACGCGGTTGCCCGATGCGCCGAGCAAGACGGCCGTCCGCACGTTCCTCCGCATCCTCGAGGAGAAGGGGCACCTCGTGCACGACGAGGAGGGCCGGACATACGTCTACCGTCCAAGTCGCCCGCGAGAGCGTGCCGGGGCAGGAGCGTTCCGCCGCGTGCTCGACGTGTTCTTCGGCGGCTCGCTCGAGGAGGCGGTCGCCGCGCACCTCGGTGAATCGGCGGCGGATCTCGACGACGCCCAGCTCAAGCGTCTCGCCGGACTAATCCGGGATGCCCGCAAGTCCCGCCAAACTGCGCGAATCAAGGAGTCGTGAATCATGACAGGGTTTCTCGACCATGTGGCGGCCGCCGGCCCGGGGCTCGCGATGCGTTCGACGGTGCTGTTCCTCGCGGCGTGCGGACTCGCGATCGCCATGAAACGAGCCTCCGCGGCCGAGCGCCATCTCGTCTGGGCGGCAACGCTCGCCGCGGCGCTCGCACTGCCCGTGATCCGCCTCGCCGCCCCCGCATGGCACGTCCTCCCTCCGGTCGGCACCGCGAGTGAGGGAGCAGGCCCGGCCGATGACGAGCCGATCGTAATCCCGGCCGACGCGGTCGATCCCCCCGCCGCGGCGGCCGATGCAGGGCCGACCGCTGCGCCGCCCCTGGCCCGCACGCCCGGAGCGGGCCGGGCACCGTCGCTCGGGCGGGGTCTGGCGATGCTCTGGCTCGTGGGCGCAAGCGCCTTCGCCGCGAGGCTCGTGCTGGCTGCCCTCCGCGTGCGGCGACACGCGCGGGATGCGGCCCCGGCCAGCGGACCTGTGGCCGCGCGGCTCGCCGAGCTGGCCACCGCAAGCGGCGTTCGCGGTACCGTGCTCGGGCTCGTCTCCCGGCAGGGGCTGATCCCGATGGCGTGGGGATGGCGGCGGCCGGTCGTGCTCCTTCCAAAGGACGCGGGATCGTGGCCGGAAGGACGCCTCCGAGCCGTCCTGCTCCACGAGCTAGCGCACATCCGGCGGCGCGACGTCGCCACGCAACTGGTCGGCGAACTCGCCCGCGGGCTGTTCTGGTTCCATCCGCTGGCGTGGTGGAGCCTTCGGCGTCTGCGGGCCGAGCAGGAGGCCGCCTGCGACGATTGCGTGCTCCGCGCCGGCACGCATCCGGACGACTACGCCGAAGACCTCCTCGCCGTGACGACCCGGCTGCCGGCCGGGCCGCAGGCTGCCGGCGTCGCCCTCGCGATGGGACGCGCGGGGCGGATCGAGGCCCGCATCCGCGCCATCCTCGCTCCCGACCGCGACCGCCGTCCGGTCGGCGGCGCGCGGCAGGCGCTTCTCGCAGGCTTGTTCGTGGCGCTTGCCATGCTGGCCGCGGTCGTCGCGCCGGCGGTCGCCCGAGACGACGCGGCCGAGGGCGAGGCGTCGCCAGGCCCGGCAAGCGCAGCCGAGGAGAGCCGCGCGGTCGGCACCGAGGCGGCAGAGGTGCCCCGGTCGGAGTCGCCGGCCGATGGCGACGCCGCCGCAGCTCCGACCGTGGATCTCCTTGGCGAGTGGTTCCACGCGGCCGAGGACACCCCCGGGGAACCGCTCAAGATCGGGGAAGACGCCGACGGCCTCTGGATCGTCTTCGCGGGGAAGAAGGCACGGCTCGAACCGGTCGCCGATGGCGCCGCCGTCGATGGACCACGGCCATCGATCGCCGTCGCGGTGATCGCCGACGACGAGGCCGAGCGGCGATTCCGGATCGAGCGGAAGCCCCTCGGCCTGTCCGTCGAGATCTCGACCCGCTTCACGGACGGTTCCGGACGAGCGAAGCAGCGATTGAAGACGGCCTACGCGCGCCGTGACGACTTCCTGCCCAATGGTTACTACGTCTTCTTCGCCTCGAGCGAGGAGGGGGGCCTCGTGAAGGATGGGGTCAACTTCGGGGCGATCATCGCCGGGCCGCACGTGCCCGAGCTCGGCAACTCCGGCAGCGTCATCTACGGGAGGATCGATCCGAAGCCGTGGCTTCCGCCCCACCCCGATCACGCGCCAGGCTTCTTCGTGATCGACTCGGCCACCGACGCGGTGAAGACAGGCCTCGATCACGACGCCTGGCTCGCCGAACTCGAGGCGCGCTCGATCACGAAGCCACGGCTGGTGCCGTCGCAGCAGAAGTGGCCGAAACGGTGGTGACCGCCGGCGGCGGCTGTGGCGTCCGGCTTCGACGCGGGAACCGACGCCGAGCTCGCTCGTCCGCCGGGCACGGGGCCGATGGCGGGCCCGGCACGGCGGTAGGCTGGATTGGACACACGCTGGAGAAGCACGCCGATGACACACGGATCCCTCTCGCTCGCCGCAGCATGTCTGGCGGTCACCGCCGCGGCCGTCGTGGCTCAGCCCGGGGCCGATCCGGAGAGTCCGCAGTTCCTCTCCCACGTCGTGGCGAAGCTCGCCACGCTGCATCGCGTCACCGCCGAGCCGCATCCCATGGACGACTCGACCGTCACGGCCTGCGTCCCCACCTACAACCCGAAGATCCACGAGGGGGAGCTGCAGCCCGCCTACTGCCATGTCTACGTCACCGCCGACGCGAGGGCACCGATCGAGTCGGGGGAGGGAAGCTACGGCGAGGGGGCCGTGATCGTGAAGGCGAAGCTCGAGAGCGCGGAAGCCGAGGGGGCGATGCTCTATACCGTGATGCGAAAGATGGCCGCGGGCTACGACCCCGAGCACGGCGACTGGGAATACGCGGTGCTCGACGGCACGAACAAGCGGGTGCTCTCCAGGGGCCGGATCGACTCCTGCATCGAGTGCCACCGGCACTACGCGGAGACCGACTTCGTGACGCGTTCCTACCTGAAGCAGGAGTGAGGCCGACGTGCCGCCCCCCCCTTCGTCGACCGCCGTCCGCCGCGCGCGGACGCTCCCTCCACCGGGCCGCCGCGTCGCGATCGCGGCCTGCCTCGCCGCCGCCCTGCTGTCGGCTGCGTCGGCACCGGCCGACCCAACAGGACGGGCGACCGACCGACTCCTCGACCAGATCGAGCCGAGGCTCCGAGCGATCGTGGAGGCCGACGAGTTCCGGAGCCGCTCGTTCGACGCCACCTGGCTCCCCGATGGCTCTGGCGCTTTGACGCTCGAGGCCCCCGAAGGAGCCGCGGCCGAGATCGCCCGCTACGACACCGCCACGGGCGAACGCACGGTGCTCGTCGGAGGCGATGCGCTCCTCGCCCCCGGCACTTCCGAGCGGCTCGTGATCCACGGATTCCGTCTGTCGCCGAGCGGCCGCACGCTCCTGCTCCATACCGATCCCGTCTCGGGGAGCGATCACTGGCTCCACGAACCGGCCAGCGGCAGCCTGCGGCCGGTGACGGTGCCAGCGGGGGTGGGCTTCGATGCCAACGCCTTCTCGCCCGACGAGCGCCGGCTGCTCGGCTCGCTGGGCGGGAACTTGCTCGTGTTCGACATTCCCTCGGGGCACACGATCACGCTCACCGCCGACGGCGATCCCGGCACGATCGACAACGGCAGCGCGGCCTGGAGCCCCGACGGCCGCTGGATCACGTTCGTGCGCTCCGACGCTTCCGACGTGCCGAAGCGGGCGATCCTCGTCCCCGGCGACCCGACCTTCCGCACGTTCCGCGAAGCCCGGATCGAGCGGATCGGCGGGCCGATATCGAGGCTGCAGGTCGGCGTCGTGAGTGCCGACGGGGGTGACACCCGCTGGATCCCACTCCCCGA
>CAMARC010000038.1 GCA_945860405.1 Candidatus Kuenenia stuttgartensis
ATCCAGGTGGGGAAGTACTTGAGCTGGCTGAGGTTGTCGTTGCCCCGTTCGCCGGCGCCGTGGAGGAAGATCACGAGCGGGTAACGGGTGCCCGGGGTGATCGATTTCGGCCCGAGGAGCCGGTAGGCAAACTCGACTGGCGCGACGTCCTTCGCCGGGGCGACGCGGACAGTCCGGGCTTCGTAGAGCTTGTCGAGTTGGTCAGTGGTCGGCGATTCATCGGCCACGGTGGGCGTCTCCTTCGGCGGGGCGTCGTCGCCGCGGGTGGCCATCGGCAGGGCTGCCGTGAGCAGGGCGCCGAGGGCCAAGCGGCAGAACCAGGAGCTTGTCGGAGCGGGGCGGGGCATCGATCCTCCTTGACTGGAAAGCCTTGCCGGAAAGCTCGATCGAAAAGCTTGATCGGAACTCGACCGGAAGATTGGAGCGGGAGAGAGTCGGCCGGGAATTGTGGGGCGAAGCTCGGAAGGTCGCGCGGCGGCGTGGTCAGGCCGTCGGGGCATCGCCGACGACGAGCTTCACGCGTCGCGACATCCCGAATCGCCCCAGGATTCCCACGGCCCCCTTCGGCAGCCCGAGAAACTCGAGATGCTCAAACCACTTCGGCGTCTCGGCGGCGAGCTTGCCGACGGCCGTGCCGCGGAGATCGAGCGAGCGGAGGCTCTTGATCTCCTTCAATTGCATGAGCCCTTCGTCGGTGATCGCGCCTCCGGAGAGGTCGAGGGTGGCGAGATCCTTGAGCGACTCGGCGCGGAAGCCGAGGAGGATCGCAAACACGTCGTCAGCCCGGGGGCCGCGCACCCGGACGGTGACGAGCTTGTCGGCGACATGGCCGAAGTCCTCACCGAAACTCTTCCGCAGCCAGTCGGCCTCCTCCATCTCGATCTCGCCGCCTCGCTCGATGGCCTCGGTGACTACTTCCTGTTGCTGCGAGTAGGCCTCGATCTTCGAGGCCAGCCATTCGAGCTTCCCGGCCTTGAACTGCACGAACTCCTTCGCGTCGTCATACGCCTTCTGAAGGCGAAGGAAGTCGGCCGGATCGCCTCCCCGATCGGGGTGCGCGGCCATCGCCTTGGCGAGGTAGGCCTGCTTGACATCCTCGGCCGTCACCGGCGGGAGGAGGCCGAGGATCGTGAGGCACTCCGGGTGGGACGGATCGTTGCCACGGGGAGACGAGGGGGACGAAGCCATCGGCAATAACCTGGAGAACCTGGGCGGGCGGGGTATCCCCGAGAGCCTACCCTCGGGCGGCAAAATGCCGCAACGCAGCATGGTGGGGGGGCGGCGCGGGGCCGGTTCGCCTTGATCGACAACGCCGAGTTCCCTAGTTTCCCCAAAGTTCATCCCCGGCAGGACGCCGGGATTCCGTCCAAGGAGGGCTTGCGATGCGCCATGCGTGGGGGACGTTCGTCGATGCCGTGACCGGTGCCTTGGCCAGGGGCCGCTCCGCGGCCGCCAGCATCGGCGGAACGCCGGGCCTGCTCGGCGCGGCGGTGATTGTCCTTGCCTGCCTCGCCTGGCGCGTGGGGACGGGCGACTCGCCGGCCGATGCCCAGATCCCCCTGTTCCGCGGCCGGACTCCCGCCGCGTCTCCTGCCGCGGCACCGCGGCCCGCCCCGGGGAAGAAAGGGGCCGATGCGAAGGCTTCCGCCGCCCCCCAGCCCCCGGCTCGGCAACTCGCCGCGATGGTCAACGGCGCGGAGATCCCGCAAGCGCAGCTCACCGATGAATGCGTCGCCCGCCATGGGGCCACGGTCCTCGAGGCGATCGTCAACAAAATGATCATCGATCAGGGCTGCCGGCAGTTGGGGATCGCCGTCGGGCCGGAGGAGGTCGATGCCGAGATCGAGGTGATGGCGAAGCGCTTCAATCTCCCCCGCGAGAAGTGGATCGAACTCATCCGCGACGAGCGTGGCGTGACCTCGCAACAGTATGCCGACGATATCGTCTGGCCGATGATCGCTCTGCGACGATTGGCGCACGCCGAGATCGAGCCGACGCCCGAAGAGATCGCCGAGGCCCACGAGCACCAGTTTGGTCCGGCTGTGAAGGCGAGGATCATCGTCCTCCGCACGGCGGCTGATGCAGAGCGGATCCGTGGCGAAGTGGCGGCGAAGCCTGACGAGTTTGGTGCCTATGCCCGCCAGCACTCGGTCGACGTCGGCAGCGCCAGCGCCAATGGCTGGGTGCAGCCGATTCGCCGACATACCGGCGAGCCGAGGTTCGAGGCCGTTGCCTTCGGCCTTCCGGTCGGCGGCATTTCGCCGGTGGTCCAGGTGGCCGACCAATTCATCATCCTCAAGTGCGAGGGGCATCTTCCGGCGGCCGACGTGGCCATCGACGATGTTCGTCCACGGCTCGCCGAGGAACTGCGCGAGCGGAAGAGCCGGGAGGCGTCGTCGTCGGTGTTCCGTCGCCTCCAGGAGGCTGCCAAGGTCGAGAACGTGATGAACGATCCGGCCCGCGCAGCGGCGCTTCCGGGAGTGGCGGCGCTCGTCAACGGGGCGCCGGTGAGCATCGACCGCGTCCGTCAAGCGTGCCTCGATCGGCACGGCCTCGATGTGCTCGAGATCCTCGTCACCCGCACGCTCCTCTCCCAGGCGATGGCGAAAAACGAGGTCACCGTCACCCAGGCCGACATCGACGCCGAGGTCATGCGCGGCGCCGAGGCGATGGGATTCCGTCGTGACGACGGCACTCCCGACACCGCCGCCTGGCTCGAACGGGTGACGCGCGACGACAAAGTTCCGCTCAAGCACTACCTCGACGACATCGTCCAGCCGACGGTGGCCCTCAAGAAGCTCGTTGGCAAGGTGCCGGTGTCGCAGGAAGATCTCGACAAGGCCTTCGCCGCGACGTTCGGACCGCGGGCGAAGTGTCGCGTCGTGATCCTCGACACGCAGCGGCGTGCCCAGGAAGTCTGGCAGCTGGCCCGCCAAAACCCGAGTGCCGAACTGATTGGCGACCTCGCCGAGAAGTACTCGGTCGATCCGACCACCCGCAGCCTCCGTGGCGAAGTACCGCCGATTCAGCGGTTCGGTGGCCAGCCCGCGCTCGAGCGGGAGGTGTTCGCGCTCAAGCCCGGAGAGCTCTCCGGCGTGGTCCAGATCGCCGACCGCTTCATGGTCTTTTACTGCGAGGGCTACACCGATCCGCAGCAGCTGCGATTCGAGGAGGTCCGCGATGAGCTCTATGTCGACATCGAAGACAAGAAGCAGCGGATCGAGATGGGAAGGTATTTCACCCACCTCCGCGAAGGGGCGGCCATCGACAATTTCCTCGCCGGCACGAGCCAGTCGGCCACCGCCGACGGCGGGGCGGTTGCCCGGGGGACTGCCGGGGGGCCGCCGAACGCCTCGCCGATGCTCTCGAAGCAGCAGCAGGACGAGCTTTCCCGACCCCGGGCCGGAAGCCGCCGGGCCGTCGCCCCGCCGGCTGCCGATCCGGCCGCCGATTCGGGAGTCCGCCCGGCGTCATTCGACGCTCCGCCCGCGGCCCGGTAGATGTCCTCGGACGGAGCTTGGGCAGAGCCCGACGTGGAGACCCACAAGCTCAGCCGCCGCCCGCCGGACCGCTCTGCTTCTGGCCGTGGGCCAGAGGCGGTGAGCGATGGCGGCGCGGGCAAACGACTGGCAGTCACTCCAATTCCGGAAGGACGGCCTCGGCCTGGGCCGCTTCGCGGAGCTTCTCGAGTGCCTTGGCCTCGATCTGCCGGACCCGCTCCTTCGTCACGCCGAGGGCGGTGCCGACTTCCTTGAGGGTCTGCGGCTCGAGGCCACGGTCGAGGCCGTAGCGGCGGATGATAATCGTCTGCTCGCGCGAGTCGAGACGGTCGAGGAACCGCCCCACCTGCTGGAGCCGGTCCGATTCCGCCATCCGCAGCTGGTTCTCGTCGGTCCGCGGGTCGGCGGCCGTCTGCAGCATCTCCATGTCGGCTGCCCGGAACCGTTCGCGGCGCTTGTGCTCGTCGGGGATCGTGCGGGCGTAGTTCTTCATGATCGCCCACGACGCGTAGGTGCTGAACTTGTTGCCGCGGGCATAGTCAAACTTCTCCACCGCGCGGATCAGCGACATGTTGCCGTCGCTGACGAGGTCGAAAAAGCTGTCACCCGGAGAAACACGCCGCTTGGCGATCGACACCACGAGCCGGAGGTTGGAGCGGACGAGGCGGTTCTTCAGGGCCACAATCTCCTCGTAGATCGAGTCGATTTGGTCCATCAGCCGCGTGCTCGGCTTCTCGGCGTCGAGTTGGTCGCGAAGCGCCTTCGCCTTGTGCTTGAGGTAGTTGAACTTCCGGAACAGCCACACCTCCTGCTCCCGATTGAGCAGCGGCACCTCGTAGAGGCTGGCAAGGTAGGCCGGCAGACCGGTGGGGCGCCGCGTCCGCTTCGCCGGCTCGTCGAGGCCGGGGAAGGGCTGGTTGACCACGTCCTCGGCCGTGCGGCGGTCGAAGAGGGCGTTGGGGATGTTGTCGAGCGGGAGGAGCATCGTGTGGGCGGCCCGCTGGGCGAGGATCACCCGATAGATGCTCGCCTTCGAGCGGTGGTAACGCTTGGCGATCGAATCGACCGCTTCGCCCCGCGACCAGAGCTGGAAGATCCGCTCGCAGGTCTCCGGACGGAGGCGACCGTCGGCAGCCTGAAAAACCTCGACGCCGGGGTTTTCCTGATCGTGGTGCTTGATCGTGTAGCGGATCGTCTCGACGCTGCGGTTGAGACGCTTCGCGATCCGGCGATGAACGTCGGCCGGGCAGGCGCCCGCGGCGGCCAGCCGCCGTGCCCAAGCGATGATCTTGCCGTGCTCCTCGGTGGAGAGCTGGCTGAAGCGGCTCCCCCGCTCGATGCGCAGCGGGTTGTCGGAGACGAATCGCTCGACATCACTGACGAGGAATCCGACCCGCTTCCGCCCCCCCACGTCGTGACTCCGGGCGACGAGGCCGTGGGCCCGCCACCGCGAGATCGTCTTCGTGGAGACGTTGAAGCGGGAGGCGAGCTCCTCGATCGAGAGCACGCCATCGCTGCCCAGCGACGCGACGTCCCCGCCCACCAGGGATGCACCAGCGACGTCGTCGGCTTCGCTCACGCCGGTGGCGGGACGCGGTTCGAAATCGATCTGCTCTTCCATGAACAGGCGCACGACAGGACCTTGGGAATCAGAACGCATCGTTATCCTCCTTGGCCGGCCATCCGAAGCCGGACGTTGGTTTGGTCGGAACCGGGCCTGCGGGCGACCCCTGACTTCGCCCGCGGCCCCGATGCTCCGAGACAGTGTTTCACGCGACCTTCATTGCTGGCAATCGACCCGCCCGGCGGTTTTCCCACCGACCACTCGATCTGCCGAAACGTGCACCGCGTCGCCGATCTCCTCGGCAGGGTTCCGCTGCCGTTGCCGGCAGGGACGTTCGCGGTGAGCTGTCGCACGATTCCGGGCCGGTGCCTTGCCAGGCCGGCGCTGATTTCGGAATCGATGGGTGGGCCCTCCTGTGCCCCCCGTTCCCGTATCCGGGACGCCGATTTATACGGCCGAGGTGCGGAAAGGTTCTGCGGCCACCGGCTTGTTCTCCAGTTTTTTTCTGCAACGCCCGGAGAGGAGGCTCGGCGGAGCCCGTTTTTTGTGCCTTAAGTCGTTTGCAGGTATGGCTTTGAATAGTCTTGAAAAGGCTTCGCAAAAGCCCGCCCCTCGGCCTTTCCGACCAAAGAGTCTGCTCACATTGGGCAGGATGGACACGCGGACACCTGGTATAGGGTGTTTTTGTCGTGGTCTCCGGGGCCGTACCAGATGCCGGCTTCGGCGCGACGGGTGAGGCGATCTTCATCCTCCCCCGCGGCTGACTGACCCCGCTTGACTCCCCCCGTCGCCGCATGGAATACTCGGGGATTCCCTTCGGCGATTTCACTGCGGCGTTGCGCACGCGTCGTGAGTTTAGCTGCTTTTTGCCGGTTTTGACGCGGGGGGGAGTCGGTCCCCGGCCGAACTTGGGGCTGGATAAGACCGGATGGGGCCTGCCTGGCCGCGGTGTCGGGTAGGCAGCCTGTCGGGAGTCCGGCCTGCCGGGTTCCGGCGAGCGCGGGAGTCGGGGCAGGTTAACGGTGCCGCCGTCGCGGGGCATCGCCTGACAATTCGTCGGAGTCCGGAGGCGTAAGCCATCGATAAGAATCATCGCATCAACGAGCAGATCCGGATTTCCCCGATCCGCGTGATCACCGCCGAAGGTGGGCAACTCGGAATCATCCCCACCGACGAGGCGATGGCCCGGGCACGCGAGGCGGGGCTCGATCTTGTCGAGGTCGCGCCGAACGAAAAACCGCCTGTCTGCCGAATCATGGACTTCGGCAAGTTCAAGTATCAGCAGAAGAAAAAACAGCACAAAACCCACGTCCATCACACCAAGATCAAGGAAATCCGTCTCCGTCCCAAGACGGGCGAGCACGACATCGAGTTCAAGGTCAATCAGGCCAAGGGATTCCTGCAGCACAAGGACAAGGTCATCGTCTCGGTGGTGTTCCGTGGCCGCGAACTGGCCCACATCGACGAAGGTCAGCGCGTGATGCGGAATATCCTCGAACAACTCGATGCGGTCGGTAAGATGGACGCGCCGCCGCAGCAGATGGGAAAGCGACTGATCTGCACCCTCTCCCCGCGCTGATCCCCCCACACCGTTCAACGCCTCTCTTTTCAGCCCCCCTCGTTCACCGATTCACGGAGTTTCCATCCATGCCGAAGCAGAAGACCCACAAGGGTGTGAAGAAGCGTTTCCGGCTCACCGCCACGGGCAAGGTGAAGCATCGCCGGGCCGGGACGAGCCACCTTCAGGTGCGTCTCTCCGCCAAGCGGAAGCGCAATCTCCGTGGCACCGGTGTGCTCGCCTCAGTTGACACCCCGAAGATCGCTGCCGCCCTCGGGAAGTACAGCTACTGACCCTGCCTTCGGCTCTCGGCTCATCCCTCGCCTGCATGTTTTGGGCGAGTGTTGGCCGAGCCGGTCGGAGAGGCTTGGCGTCGTTGCCTGTCTGGTTCTTGCTTCCCTAGCTCTGTTTCCCCGTTTTTTTATGGCTCGGTTTCCCCCTTCGCGGGCCCCCCCCTTGAATTCCGGGGGCCGGGCAGGACGATGGTGTCTCGCCCGCCTGTCGATCCGGTTCGTTGATTCAGCGTCGATTCACTGTCGAGACTCCTGAAAGACAAAGACCAGTCCCATGCGTACCAAGAGCGTCGTCCCCCGTCTGCGGGCCAAGAAGCGGTTGTTCAAGCGGGTGAAGGGGTCGGTCGGCGGACGTCGCCGGCTGCTCCGGACGGCCAAGGAATCGATCATCCGCGCTGGCGTCTACGCCCGGCGCGATCGGCGCCGCAAGAAGCGTGACTTCCGCCGCCTCTGGATCATCCGCCTCAACGCTGCTGCCCGTGAACGTGGCATCCGCTACAGCCAGTTCATCGCTGGCCTCGAGAAGATCGGCTGCGAACTCGACCGCAAGACGCTCTCCGAGATGGCCGTGCTCGACCCGACTGGCTTTGATGCCATCGCCGAGCAGGTTCGTGCTGCTCTCGGCCTCCCGGCGCCGGTTGGCGCTGCCTGAAGAGGGCGGCTTGTCGCGTGGGCACCGTGTCGCTCGAATCGTTCCGCGCTGACATTGAGCGTCTCCGCGCTGAAGCGGTAGCGGCGTTCGGTGCCGCTGCCGACGACGTTAGTCTCGAGCAGGCCCGCGTCGAGTTTGCCGGGGCCAAGAGTGGCCGCCTGAAAGGAATTCAAAAGCTCCTCGGTGGTCTCGATGGTGCCGATCGCCCAGAGGGCGGACGGCTCTTTAACGAGGCCAAGGGGGCCATCACAGCGGCCCTCGATGCCGCTCAAGCCCGGCTCTCAGGCGCTGCCGCCGAGGCTGGGGCGATCGACGTCACGCTACCTGGTGAGCCGTTTCGGCTCGGCCACGTCCATCCGATCACGCAGACGATCCGGCGGGTCCAAGAGATCATGGCCCGGCTCGGCTTCGAGAGCGTCGATGGCCCCGAGGTCGAGGATCAGTGGCACAACTTCGAGGCCCTGGCGATCGGTGCCGAGCACCCGGCCCGCGATCCGCTCGACAATTTCTACCTCGCCGTCGCCAAAGGGGCTGATCCGCTGCTGCTCCGCTCGCAGACAAGCACGGTGCAGATCCGCGTCATGGAGCAGCGCAAGCCGCCGCTGCGGATCGTGTCGCTCGGCCGCGTCTACCGCCCCGACACCGCCGACGCCACCCATTACCCGATGTTTCATCAGGTGGAGGGGCTGCTCGTTGAGCCGGGTGCGACGATGGCCGATCTCAAGGGGGTGCTGCGGTTCCTCGCCTCGAGTTTCCTGGGCGGCGACGTCCACGTCCGCTTCCGGCCGTCGTTCTTTCCATTCACCGAGCCGAGCGTCGAGTTTGACATGGAGTGGGGTGGACGCTGGGTGGAGATGGGAGGGGCTGGAATGGTCGATCCGGCAGTCCTCGCCGCGGTCGGCTACGACCCGGCGGAGGTCTCCGGCTTCGCCTTCGGGCTCGGGGTGGAGCGGATCGCCGCCCGGCGCTACGGCGTGGCCGACATCCGCGACTTCTACCGCAACGACGTCCGCTTCCTCGAACAGTTTTGAAGCGGGCACCTTCCATGATCCTCTCCACGACCTGGCTTGCCGAGTATGTCCGCTGGGATGCGCCCGTCGACGAGCTCGTCCGGCGGCTCCTCATGAGCGGGCTCAACCACGAAGCGACCTGGGAGGTTGGGGCCGACACCGCTGTCGACATCGAGGTGACGAGCAATCGCCCCGATTGCCTGGGGCACGTCGGCGTGGCCCGCGAGGTGGCAGTGCTCTTCGATCGGCCGCTCCACATTCCCGCCCCACGGCCTCTCGAAGCGGCCGTGCCAGCTTCATCGGCGATCGCCGTCGAGATCGTCGATCCTGACGTTTGCCCGCATTACACCGCGCGGGTGATCCGGGGGGTGCGCGTGGGCCAAAGCCCTGCGTGGCTTGCCGACCGGCTGCGGACGATCGGCATCGAGCCGGTCAACAACGTCGTCGACGTCACCAACTACGTGATGATGGAATGCGGGCAGCCGCTCCACGCCTTCGATCTGGCGAAGGTCCGTGGTGGGCGGATCGTTGTCCGGCGGGCCCGCGACGGCGAGACGTTTCGGGCCATCAACCACAAAGATTATTCCCTCACGTCCGGGATGGCGGTGATCGCCGACGCCGAGGGGCCGGTGGCGCTCGCTGGCGTGATGGGGGGGGCGGAGAGCGAGATCGCGGCCGACACGGTTGATGTGCTTCTGGAGTCAGCACAGTTCGCGCCGCTCGTCGTACGGGCGGCGGCGCGGGGGCTCGTCCTCATGAGTGCCTCCTCCTACCGCTTCGAGCGGGGGCCCGATCCGGCGTCGGTCGAGTGGGCTAGTCGCCGGGCGGCGGCGCTGATCCAGGAATTGGCTGGCGGCGAGGTGCTCGCTGGCGCCGTCGAGGCGGGGACGCTTGCCGGTGGGCGGGCAACGATCGACTTGCGGGCTGCGCGGGTCGAGGAGGTGCTGGGCGTGCCTGTGTCGGCGGGGCGGCAGGCGGAGATCCTCACCGGGCTGGGCTTTGTGAAGGAAGCGGCCTGCAGCGAGCGTTGCCGGTGGCAGGCGCCGACTTGGCGGCGCGATGTGACGCGCGAGGTTGATCTGGTCGAGGAGATCGCCCGGATCGAGGGCTACGACTCGATTCCCGAAGATAGGCCGATCCATGCGAAGCCTGTCGAGCAATCGGCCCGGGAGCGGACGATCCGCGTGGCCGGTGAGGTGCTCGTCGCCACCGGGCTGTGCGAGGCGATGACGCGGAGCGTCGTCTCCGAGGCGTTTGAGTCGACGGCGAGCCCATGGACGGCGCTGCCGCCGCGGCGCGTGTCGCCGGCGCTCGTGCGTGGGGCCGATCGCCTCAGGCGGACGCTTCTCCCGAGCCTCTTGGAAGCCTGTGGCCACAACCGGTCCGTCGGGGCGCCGCATGGGGATCTGTTTGAAGTTGCTCGGGCGTATCTCGATCGCAGTGGGAATGCCGCGGGCGATTCGCCGCTCGAGGAGCCGTTGCTTGTGTCACTCGTGGTGGGCGGGGCCTACGCGAAAGCCAAGGGGCTGGCCGAGGGGGTGATCGGGCGGCTGGGGGGCGTGGTTGAGTTTCGTCGCGGGGCGTTTGATCTGTTCACGCCGGGGCGGGCTGCGGAGATCGTCCTCGAGCGGGCCGGAGCGGAGCCGGTCCGCGTCGGCGTCGTTGGCGAGGTGAGCGAAGAGGTGCTCTCCCGGTTTGGGCTCGAAGGGCCGGTGTCGGCGGCGGAGTTGCGGCTCGATCTCCTCGAGATCAGTGGCAGTCAGCCGCGGAAGCTCGTGCCGCCGAGTGAGTTTCCGGCGGTGCAGCGCGATCTGAATCTCGTCGTCGACCAGGGGCTGTTGTGGGCGGAGATCGAGCGGGCGATCCGCGGGGCTCCTGGGGCGGATAGAATGCTCGAGTCGCTCTCCCTGGAGCAGGTCTGGGAAGACGCGGAGCGGCTCGGGGCGGGAAAGAAGAGCCTCGTCGTCGGGCTCCGCTTCCGCAGTCAGACCGGGACGATCTCGAGTGACGAATCGAAGCGGCTTGTCGAGGCGATCGTGGCCTCGTGCGGCCGGGCGTGTGGGGCGGTATTGCGGGGGTGAGGGCTCGTCTGATGGCAGCGCCTTCGTTAAACCACGATCAGGCGCTTCGCTCGCCACACGAGTGAGCAAACTCCGGTCACTGGATTCGTGAGAACAAGGGGTCAGAGACACCCATGCGGGTACTTGTCATCAGTCTGTTTGCCGAATGGGCCGTCCCTTTGGCCATGGAACTTGAGGTTGCACAGAACCACCTCGACGCGGGGGATGACGTCGAGCTCCTCGGCTGTGACTCCTCCATCGGCCGGTGTCGTGCCAACACCGACGGAAGCAAGGGACAATGCAACATTTGCGGGTGCATCCGCACCGAAGCCATCGAGCTCCTTTCAAAGCCGATCCGGGTTCACAGGATCTCGGATTTCGTCAGGGATTCCGACATCGCGGGTGAGCGATCCAGCATTGAACGACTCCACGGACGCGCCTCGTTCAAGGTCTATGAAGTCGATGGCATGGATATCGGCTGGGGCGCTATTTCCACCGCCATCGACTGCTTTCGGGATCCCTTTCTGGAAGCCACCGGGGCTAATGATGTCGCTCGGACGCAGTGCGAGGCTGCCGTGAAGATGGGGCGTGCGGTGACGCGTTTTCTTGCTACCCAAAAAGGCTTTGATCGAGCCTACATTTTCAATGGGCGTTGGGCGACATCGCGAGCAGCCTTCCGTGCCTGTCGGCAGGCCGGGCTTGACGTGATGACGTATGAGCGGGGTTGCTCGGCGTACAAGTACATGCTCTTTGAAAACAGCATGCCCCATTCTCGTGAGTACTGGAAAAAAGCGATCAATGAGGCCTGGGAAGTCGCGTCCGAGGAGCAGCGCGATGTCGGAAGGCAGTTTTTTGAAGAGAGACGAGCGGGCAAAGAGGTCAGTTGGATATCGTTCACCAAAGATCAGGAGAAGAACAAGCTGCCTGATGGTTGGGATGCCAAACGGCGGAACATCACCATTTTCAACTCTTCCGAGGATGAGTTCTCGGGGATAGACGCCTCTTGGGAGTGGCCGTTTTTCGCGAAGCAGAGTGATGAGATTCAGCGAGTCGTCGAGGACATGGCACGCATCGATCCACAAGCCCGTGTTTATCTTCGCATGCACCCAAACCTGAAAAATGTCGACAATGCAGACACCCGCGCTTACCAAGCCATCGCGGCGGATAACTTCGTGTTGATCCCGCCCGCCGATGCGGTGTCTACCTATGATCTCATCGAAGCAGCCGCCTGTGTTCTTACTTTCGGATCGACGGTGGGAGCTGAGGCTACATACTGGCGGCGGCCATCGGTGCTGGCAGGACCAGCCCTCTATGAGGATTTGGACGTGGCGTACGTTGCTCGATCACACGAGCAATTGATGGATTTGATCACGCAGGAACTCGAGCCGAAGCCCGTCGAGAACGCGATTAAATATGGATATTACTCGAGGACTTTTGGCGTCGACTATCGGCATTATCGATCAACCGGCTTGTACACCGGTGACTTCAAGGGGGTCGACCTCAGCAAGATAGGCCGCGACCCGATCGAACGGCGAGCGCGACAAATGGCAGATCATCTGGGGCTGCGTAAAGGCGTCTCGGCAAGGGCGTTGGTGGCGTCACTGATATTCTTCGGCAACGCCGCCCTTGCGCCGCTCTATTTATTTCCGGCAGGTAGACGTTGGCTTCGTAATCGCGGAAAGCTCTCGTGATCGATAAACCGTCTTCGGAGGAATGCCGGCATGCTTGGAAGACTCTACTCACCCATGCGACGACGGCTGGGCCAATGGCGCGTTGTGAGCCTTCTGAGGAAGGAATAAAACGCCTTCCTCAGGTCACCGAAGCCTTATTCCGACATGCGTGCCCAAGATCTCCTGCGCCAAAGCTTTTTCGCCATCAGCGGGTAACCGGCTTGGGTTTCGATAAAGCAACGTCTTTTCTGTAAATCGTGGATTTCAGAGGTGGGTCATCTGGCTTCCATAGTCAGGTAGGCACGTTCAGTTTCCCAGCCATCGCTGATTTCGGAGAGGACTGCAGAGGCAAGGC
Organism: Candidatus Kuenenia stuttgartensis; assembly: GCA_945860405.1. GTDB lineage: Bacteria > Planctomycetota > Planctomycetia > Pirellulales > UBA1268 > QWOP01. The sequence goes on from CAMARC010000038.1 coordinate 12,663, forward strand.
GCAGGAGCAAGGCCTCGTTGGGGAAGATCGTCGCGACACGGGTGCGCCGCTTGATTTCCTTGTTGAGTCGTTCGAGGCCGTTGGTCGTGCGGAGCCGTCGCCGATGGCCTGCCGGGACACGGAGGACCGTGATGGCCTCCGGAAGATTTGCCTCGATCCAGTCGGCGAGCTGCGGTGCGGCCTTCCGATAGCGGGCGACGACGTCCTGGAGTCGCCGCTGAGCCTCAGCCGAGTCATCGGCGTCGAAGACGCGGCGGAGGTCGGCCGCGACCTCCGCCTTCATGGCCATCTTGGGGACGTGGGCCATCGCGTTCTGCATGACGTGAAGTTGGCAGCGTTGCCAAGGCACGCCGGGCAGCACAGCTTCCCTTGCGGCACGGAGGCCGGAGTGGTCATCGCTGATGACGAGCGACACCCCGAGCATGCCTCGGGCACGGAGCGACTCGAGAAACTGCCGCCAGTGGACCTCAGCTTCACTCAGGGCGACGCTACATCCGAGGATCGACCGCTTGCCGTCGGGGCCGACGCCGATCGCGGTGAGGAGGGCACAGGAAATGACCGTGCCACCAATTCGCACCTTCTCGTACCGGGCGTCAAGGATGAGGTAGGTGATTTCACCGAGGGGACGGTTTCGCCAGGCGTCGAGCTGCTCGTCGAGCTCGGCGGCAGCGCGGCGGCAGCGCGGCGGCAGCGCGGCGGACCTGCGTCGAGGTGACTTCGAGGCCACAGAGCTCCTCGACGATCTTGGTGACTGTCCTCGTGCTGACCCCCTGGACGTACATCTCGGCGATGGCGGTCGTCATCGCCCGCTCGCTGCGGACACCGCGTTCAAGGGCCCGAGGGTAGAAGGGACGGCCCTGGTCGTCGCGGAAACCCCGGGTCTGGGGAATCCGCAAATTGACCTCGCCGACGCGGGTCTTGAGGGCCTTCGCCTTGAATCCGTTGGCGTAGCCTTGACGATCGGGACGCTCCGAGACTCGGCTTTGAGGGCCTGCTCGCGCTCGATCTGCTTGTCTCGATTCATGAGCGTGGCGAAGACCTCGGCGATCGCCGCAGGCCCCAAATCGATCAGCAGTGCACTGAGGTCGGCGAACGCCGATCCGATTCCTTCTTGGTGGGTCATCGTAGGTTTTCCTTTCTTGGTGAGTTAGCACTTCCAAGAAAACCTCGATGGCCTACCTCTTCAACTCGCGGCCCTGTGTGGGCCTGCCCTCAGTTCGCTACGCTCGCCTCGGGCAGGCCCACACAGGATTTACAGAACGAATGATGCACCAGCTGTCTCACCTATCATTGGCACAGAGGGCCTTCTCAAACTTGCGGCGAAATTCGCTCAGTAAGGGTAGCCGAAGGAATTGATTGAGTATTCGTATTCAAATACGAATCGTTTTCCACTCTGAACTGGTAGGCCTTTGTGGAAGCCAAGTGTGTCTTCAATGAACACAGTGCCAGCGGGCCCAGTCAGAATAATCTCATCCTGCTTCGGATACATTCGAAATACTTCATCATCAGAATAGCGGCCATCATGCATGACCTTAGATCCTATGGTGCGATGCGAGCCTTGGATGAATGCATGAGGTCCATTGTCAAGCCCGACGTCGGTTAGGTACACGAACACCTTAAGCCAGCGCACCCGATCCATGTCGAAGTGGTAAAGCTGCGCAGATTTTGAACTAGCGGCGCCTGAGGGGAAAGACCACCACGCTGCGACCAAATCGAAAACGGGCTCGCACTCGAGATACCTGCCGATGATCTCTCGGATACCGAGATCATTAACAAGGTCACTGAATTGAGGGATCTCGGCCACGTCGGATCCGTGCCAATAGGTGGCGCACTTTGGGGCTATGGAAAATGGGAACTGAACGTCGGACTCATCATCCCGTGACACTACCTTGAGTTGTTCTGCCGCTTTGATTGCCTCGCGCACCCATTCCTCTGGCATCCTCCAAGGAAATACGTAAACCCCATTTGTTCGTAGTTGCGACAGCGCGGCCGCTGCTGTGGTCTCATCGAGTGACGGGAAGCACGTTGACGAAATCGGCCCCTTTCGGTGGGGGGTTCGTTTCTTCTGGAGGTTGTGGGCCCACAACAAGGACTTGCCTTTGCTATCTAGAAAACCCTGCCGCAGGAGTTCCTGCGCCTTCATGTCGCGATACGGAGAAGGATTATTCAAGAAAGCCCGATATTCCCGACGCAGTCTATAGAACGTGCGTTGTCTGCGCAGCCAGCCGCGAACATTGTTGTACAATGCGCGAATCATGCCGAACCTCCTACTAGGTGAGACGGTTGTGCCGTAGCGGATGGATTGTTGCGCGGTCATACATCGCACCGCGGTCAAGTCTAGTCGCCCTCCGTTGCAGGGTATCCGATGAGTGTCCACCCCGCAAATGGCATATCCGCGGTGGCCTAGTGGTGTTTTGCCACCACGTGGTCAAGAGACGATGGGATCTGTGACTCCCCATTGTTGGAGGGGGGGCTGCCTTGGCGATCCTATCCAGTCGACATGAGGCTCTTCGGCCTCGTGAAGGGGCGATGGCATCCAACACGGCGGCAGGATCGCAGCCTATCTAGTCTATCGCCAAGTCGGATAAGCATCCGGTTCCTTGTAGAGGATCGCTGTCGCGACGCGTTCGTCGGCATCTTCGTCAAACCGCGGAAACCGGTGCGAGTAGCAGTGCTTTCCGGCGAGGTAATAGTGCCCGCTTTCGAGGAACGTTTGGGTGTAGTCCTGCTTGTAGGAAAACGCCCCTTCAAGGTGGCTGTAAGGCTTTCGGTAGCGAGTGCCCGGGTCGAAGTCGGTGATCGCGAGAAAGCCACCCGGTTTCAAGACACGGTCCGCCTCCGCGACCGTCTTCAAAAGCAGCGGTCTGTCGGTGAGGTAGAGACAGAACGCCAGATAGACAAAGTCAAACGAGGCGGAGTCACACGGCAGGTCGTCGCCGGTGCCGACACGAAGATCCAGGTGGCTCGCCCCCGGGCGGGTCTTTCCGTCTTCAATGGCCATCGCGGAGGGATCGATACCCATGCCGGAGGCTTCAAAGTTCCGGCAGAGGGCCTCGAGCTTCAAGCCGTTGCTGCAACCGACTTCAAGAATGCGGCCGATCCGTGAGCGAAATGGGTCTAATACGTGATACACATACCGGAGGTCTTCCGGCACCGCCGACCCATCATGGCTCCCGTGGACAGATCGGTTGCGCTTGAAATAGGCGTCGCCCTCTTCACGGAGGAAAAGCTCTTTTTGGTCCATCGGAAAGCGTGTCCTGGGGTGCTGAAAAACGGTGGCTCGTGACGCTGTCAATTCAGACGCTTGAATCCGCCGTGGCAGATCGGACCGCGAAGGCAGGTGTCGACGTCCCGGCCATCCTCGCATTCGCGGATCAGCCCGAAGATCGGATCGAGGGCTTCGAAGTAGCCGTCGACGATGTCGTCAGTGTGGGCGAGCGACACGTAGACGCTGTTGCCGGCGAGATAGCCCTTCGCCAGCATCTCCTGCGAGACGAGCGTTTTGTAGGCGAGCGCTTTCGGGCTCGAGAAGGTGTAGCCGGTGAGGGCCGGCAGGCCCCAGTGCTCGATCGACAGCCCGTGCTTGTTGGCCAGCGTCTGCCAGCGCGAGCGGATGCGGAGGCCGGTTTGCGTCACCGCCTGCCACGACTTCGTGCGCTCCATCACTTCCAGCGTCTTCAGGGCTGCTGTCGGGCCGATCCGTTCCGTCCAGAAGGTGCTGCTGATGAACGTCGACTGGGCGGCCTCCATGATTTCCCGGCGGCCGATCGTGGCGGTGATCGCGTAGCCGTTGCCGAGGGCCTTGCCAAACATCGCCATGTCCGGTTCGACCCCGTACAGCTTGTGGAGGCCGCCGAAAGTCTGGCGGAATCCCGACGTGCATTCGTCGAAGATCAGCACGGCGCCGTGCTTCGAGGCGAGCGCTCGCACCTTGTGGAGGAAGTCGTCCTCCGGCCCCTTGTTCCGCGACACCTCCATCATGATCACGCCGATGTCGTGATCCGCCACGAGGCGCTCGATCTCCGGATAATTGTTGTATGTGAAGGGGAAGACCGTCCCCCGGAGATTCCTGGGGACCCCATTCGGATCGAGCCCAGGGAGGAGGTGACCGGCAAGGCTGCCATCGTCCCCGAGATTGGCGGAGAGATACCAGTCGTGCCAGCCGTGATAGCCGCAGATGGCCACCTTGTCGCGGCCCACGGCTGCCCGGGCGATCCGGATGGCGATGGCGTTGGCTTCGCCACCCGTCCTCGCGAGCCTGGCCATGTCGGCCCAAGGGTGGATCTCGAGGAGCTTCTCGGCGAGGTAGACCTCCTCCGGGCAGTTCAGGGTCGACATGTTGCCGGCCGACACGGCGCCGCGCACCGCATCATCGACCTCGGGATGGGCATAGCCGAGGAGGTTGGTGCCGATGCCCATGATCGACATGTCGGTGTATTCACGGCCATCGAGATCCCACACCCGGCATCCCAGCGCCTTGCTGTAGTAGGCCGGCCACTGATCGGGCAGGAACATCTCCGGGCGTTTGGAGAGCAGCATGTTGCCGCCGGGGATGATCTGCTTCGCCCGCTTCCACAACTTCTGGCCGCTTCCCATGGTGGCTCCTGCATTGCGCTCGATCGCCCGGTTGCCCTCGAAGATCTCGGGGCGGTCGTGTTGCAACTCGAGAACCTGACGCCATCCGAAGTGGATGTCCGGTGCGAAGTGGTCGAACACCCGACGGACCACCTCGTAGTCCGCCAGTTCGTCGACTGTCCAACGCAGCGACGAGAAATCGTCGTCGCCCTGAAACACGCTCCTCGCGAAGCCTTCACTGCGCCGCAGATAGGGCGTGACGTGTTCCCGGTCGTATGGTTCCGTCGCTTCCCGGGCTGCACGCTCGAGGGCGGCGTAGGTGAACACCTCCGTGTCGAGGCCGTCGGGGAAGGTGGGGGGAGAGGTGTTGCTCGTGTAGTCGGCGTTCGTGGCCTTGAATCGCCTCACGACCTCGTCGACGAGATCCGGGTCGATCAAAGGGCAATCGCCGGTGACCCGGACGACGACATCCGCACCGCTGGCCGTGGCCGCCCTGAGATAGCGGTCGAGGACGTCGCTTTCATCGCCCCGGAAACACCCGAATCCCAGGGATCCGACATGCTCTTCGAGCGGGGCGTTGATGGCGGTCGCCGATGTGGCCACGAGCACCTCGGCGATCTCCTTCGACTTCGAGAGCCGCTCGAGGAGCACACCGATCAGCGACCGCGTTCCGAGCGGCTTGAGCACCTTCCCCGGCAGACGCGTCGAGCCGAGGCGCGCTTGCACGATCGCTACGACCTTCATACTGGATTCCAGAGGCGGGGATTGAGGAGGACCGGATCGATCCACTCGGGCCACGTCGGAGGCGAAGGGATATCCGCCGTGGCTGCTTGCACGATCTCCTCGAGGTGGGCCACGCGATCCACCCCCACGATGACTCGATCGACCCCTTCGACCGAGAGGGCGTAGGTAAGGCAGGCACGAAGCGGCGTCAGCCGTGTCTGCTTGAGCCAGTCTGACCAGATCTGCCAGATATTGCTCCAGCAGGGGAATCGCTCCATCCTCACGGTCTCGGGCATGAGCAAGAGCCCTTGGAGAAAAGCGGAGCGCGCGTGGAGCTCCACTCCCTCGTGAGCGAGGCGACGCGTCCACCCGGAGTGGATCATCCGCTGGTCGAGGATGCTGATCGGCGCCTGCACCAGATCGAACCGCCGCAGGGCGAAGAGCGAGTCGAGGTCTTCAGGGGCATAGATCGAGACGCCCACCTTGTCG
>CAMARC010000039.1 GCA_945860405.1 Candidatus Kuenenia stuttgartensis
AGCAACGCGATGTTCGGCAGCCTCCAGCGCGTCACCGCGGAGCAGCTCGGACTCGATCCCCTCCTCATCTGCACCGCCAACAGCACCGGCGGCGTGATGGGAAAGATGATCGACGCCCAGAGCATCGTCGTCGCCGCCACGGCCACCGGCATCGATCGCCGGGAAGGGGCGATCCTGCGGAGGGTCTTCCCCCACAGCCTCGCTCTGGCAGTGCTCGTCGGCCTGCTCGTCTGGCTGCAGACGGGCCCTCTGGCGTGGATGGTGCCTGCATCGGCCCCGTGAGCCGGCTGTGGAAAAAGTCAGCCGCGACTGAGCCGGCTCCGGGACCGCCGGTGGCCTCGTTCCACCCGAAGCCCGCCGGAACAGCGGCGGAAGCGGCAGACACGTTCTCCGCAGCCTGCCTGACCCTGTAGAATTGGTTTCCGACGGCCCCTCCACCCTCGGCTTACTCCACTCCCCGGTCCCCCAAGGCTCCGCCATGCGACGCGTCAACGTGCCGCTTCTCATTGCCATCGCTCTCCTTCTCATCGGAGGCATGGCGGGGACGTACGTCCTCCATCGATTCCAGGTGCGGCGCAACGCCGAGGACATGGCCCGTCAGGCCAAGCGGCAGATCGACGAGGGGAACAACGACGAAGCGATCCGGCTCCTGAGCCGGTATGTCGCCCTCCGTCCGGACGACGCCCCGCGGCAACGCGAGTATGCCGAACTCCTCCTCGGCCAGGTCGATGCGGGCAAGGCAAACCCGCGCGTCGTCGGCGCGACCGTCGCGGCCCTCGAGGTCGCCGTCCGCAAAGCCCCCGACGCGGACGACCTCCGCGAGAAACTGGCAAACCTCCTCGCCCGCATCGGCGATGCCGATTCGATCCGTGCCGCGAACGAACACCTCGCCATGATTCGCGAGCGCCGCCCCGACGGCGAAGCGAACGACGACACCCGGCGGGTCGATCTCATGTTTGCGGCCACCGCGGCGCAGATGGGACAGTTCGACGACGCGGAGGGGGTGCTCGCCGCACTGACCGGCTTTGATCGGCGCTCGAAGCAGTTCAATCCCGCCTTCAAACCCGCTCCGGGCCATCCCGAATCCTTCGCTGCCCTGGCGGAGATTCTCGAGAGGCACCGCCGTGATCCGAAGACGGCCGAGCAGATCATCGAGCGGATGGTGGAGATCGCTCCCGACGACGTCAGCACCTGGAAGATCCTGGCGACCTGGCGGATGGGGCACAAGCAGACAGAGGCGGCGATCGAGGCGGTGGAGAAGGCCCGGGCCCTTGCCCCCGACGATCAGGACGTGGCCCTGCTCGAGCTTCGCTTGGCCATCGTCGGGAATCGTCTCGACCGCGCCGAGGAAATCCTCGCCGGGCCGCTCGGCGACACCACGGACTCAGCGGATGTGTTGGCGGCCAAGGCGTATCTCGCGCGACAGAAGGGAGATCTCGACGGTTTGATCAGCATCCTCCGCGATGCCGTGGCCGCGTTCCCGTCCAACCCGGCATTCAGGGCCGATCTCCTCCTCGGCCTCTCGGATGGAAAACGCTTCGATGAACTCCTCCCGCTCATCGCCGAATCGCAGCCGCTCCTCGGCAAGGATGCCGTGCCGGTCCTGTGGGCCCAGGCCACGGTCGCCATGTCCGAACAGAAGTGGCTCGAGGCGCTGAAGATTTGGGATCTGGTCAGGCCGCAGGTCGCCGCAGATGCGGCGATGACCCGTCGCGTCGACCTGTTCATGTCCAACTGCCACGGGGGGCTCGGCCAGCGCGATCAGTCGAATGATGCTCGAAAGCGAGCCTTTGCCGACGCCCCCGAGTCGCTCGGCGCGCGATTCAACGAGTTGATTTCGCTCGATTTTGCCCAGCGTTGGCCGGAGGCGCTGGTGATCGCTGAGGAGTTGGCTGCCCAGGCGCCTGCCGACAAGCTCGACGCCAATCCGTTGCTGCTCAAGACGCTCCTCCGACTCCGGATCCGCGACCGGCTCAGCCGCAACGCCGATCGTCGCGACTGGACGAAGGTCGACGCGCTGGCCGACACGATCGCCGCCAGGGCCGACGCCGATCCGGTCGAGATCGGACTGATGAAGATCGATATCCTCTCCGCGAAGGACAAGCTCGACGAGGCCCGCGCCGCCTCCGATGCTCTCATCGCCGATCATCCCGACAGCCCAGCGCTCTTCGCCCAGAGCCTCCTCCTCCTCGTCGCGGCCGGCCAGGTCGAAGACGCGCGGGCGAGGCTCACCAACGCCGCTGAAGCGATCCGCGACACCCCCGAGGTCCTCGAGGCCGAGGCGAGACTGGCGGCGACGGCCCCTCCCTCCGAGGCCGGGGCATGGCTCACCGACCTCGAGGCGCGGATGGGGCGAGTGACCGGCCCCGCCTCCGACCGCTGTGCCCGCCAACTGATCGCGATCCATGTCGGCCGGGGCAACGTCAGCGACGCCGAGCGCATCGCCGGCACGCTCCTCGCCCGGCGTCCGACGGATCTGGCCGTTCGTCAGGTGGTGCTCGAGCTCGCCGCGGAACGCGACGCCGTCGAGGAGGTCGCGCGGCAGACCGCGGAGATCGTTCGCGTCGCCGGCCCGACCAGCTCCACAGCGAAGCTCGCCACCGCCGTTTCCAGGATCGTGGCCATCCGCGCGAAACGGCAGGGAATGCAGGCGGCCGACTCCCCCACCGCTGCCCTGTCAGCCGAGGATCTGGCCGCACTCGCGGAGGCCCGAGATCTGCTCACCGTGGCCGGCGCGGAGCGGGCGAGTTGGTCTGAGGTGCCACGGATGCAGGGGGCAATCGCGGAGATCCAAGGCGACCCCAGCGGCGCCATCGGTCACCTCAGGCGAGCTGTCGAGCTCGGTGAGACCTTGCCGTTTGCACGTCGACGGCTGGCGATCTTGCTGACGGCCGCCGGTCGTCTCGACGAGGCCGCGCCGGTGATCGCCTCGCTCGGCGATGCCGGCGGCCCGGTGATCGACCGAATCCGGGCGCAGGTCCTCGCCGCCGCCGGCCGGACTGATGTCGCCCTCCAGATCGGCGCCTCCCTGACGCCGGAGGATTGCCGCGACGGGCAGCAGTTGATGTGGTACTCGCGGTTGCTGGCCTCCTGTGGCCGGCCGGAGGAGGCCGAGCAGGTCGGCCGGCGGGCGACGGAAGCGGCGCCCGACAACGAGGCGGCCTGGTTATCGCTTCTGCGACTGCAAGCCTCCGGCGGAGCTGGCGAAAGCGCGTTGGAAACCTCCCGTCAGGCGCTCGCGGTGCTCCAGGGAGACGCCCGCGAGCGGTTCCAAAGGGCCGCCGACGAGGCGCTCGGCGATCCCGAGGCAACCGAGCGCGCTGCAAAGGAGGCCGTCGAAAAGTCCCCCGACGATCTCGTGGCCGCCCGACGCCTCGTCGATCTCCTCATGCGCCGCAATCGCTCCGCCGAGGCCCAGAAGGAACTGCGACGGATCATCGCCCTGGAATCGGTGCAGGGAAGTCCGACCGTTTTTTGGGCCCGCCGCGCGCTGGCCTCCCAACTGGCCACGAGCCCCCGCTACATTGATCTCCAAGAAGCGCTCGCCGTTCTCGGGAAAAACGTCGACGAGCAGGGACTCCAATACCTCGACGATACCGCGCTCTCGATCAGCCTGCTGATGAACAGGAACGACCCGGCCAGCTGGCGTCAGGCCCAGACGCTCTTCGAGTCGCTCGCCAAACGGCGCCCGCTGACGATCGACGAACGGATCAGCCAGGCCCGGATCCAATCACTCGTCGGCAATCGGCCGAAGGCCCGCGAAGAGCTGCGGGCTATCGCTTCCTCCGCCAACGCGAGCACGGCTGTCATGGGAACGATTATCGAGCTCTTCATCAACGAGCAGGATTTCGCGGAGGCGAAGGGGTGGCTCCGCCGCCTCCAAGAATCGGCCCCCGATCTCCAGGCGACGATCCGCCTCGAGGCGAAGCTTGCCCTTGGCGAAGGAGACCGCGACCGGGCCGGCCGGGTGGTGGCGAAGCTCTTCGACGACGAACCGCTGAACGCCCAAAACGCTCCCCGCCAGCTGTCGGCGGCCCGAATCGCCGCCGAACTCGGCTTTCCCGAAGCGGCAGACAAGGTTCTCGAGCGCTACGCGACGATGTCGCCGGAGGGAGTGGCTGCTCAGGCCATGTCGCTCGGTCGCCAGCATCGCACCGCCGAAGCGATCGAGATGCTCGGGACCGTTCGGGGCAAGGTGTCGGTCGCGATGTTCCTCGAGGCGCTGGCGGTGATCCTCCGCCACGCGGAGACCACGTCCGACCCCGCGATCGACGAACAAGTCGTGGGGTGGATCGAGGCGGCACGCCGGGAGAACCCGGGCTCCTCCGAAACGCTGCTGCAGGCCACGATCGCCAAGGAGGCCCTCGGCCGCACCGCCGAAGCCGAGGAAGACTACCGCCAACTGCTTGCCTCCGGGGGCCTGGGAGATGTCCAAGCCGGAATCGTGGCCGCCAATCTTGCCTGGATGCTCGCCCGCTCGGAGACGGCCGATCAGGCGCTGGAGTTTGTCGAGAAGGCGATCCAGGAACTCGGCCCCCTCCCCGACATCCTCGACACGCGGGCCCTGATCCGACTTGCGAATGGGCAGACGATCCTCGCGCTCGAGGACATGAACGACGCCGTCCTCTCCCCATCCCCCCTCAAGCTCCTCCACCTCGCCGCAATCCAAGCCGAGATCTCCGATCTCCCCGGTGCCCGCACGTCGTTCGCCCGGGCCAAGGCCCTGGGGCTCGGTCAGGAACGCCTCAGCCCCGACGATGCCGCGCGATTGGAGCGGGTGGAATCGTTCCTCGCTTCTGCGGATGGAAAGAGCTGACATGCCGAGCGCTCCCCCCGTACACAGCCCCCCGGATCAGCGTGGCCTGGGCCGACGGAATAGCCTTCAAGGTCATCGCGCCGGACGATGGTTGATCGCCGGCTGCTTGCTCGCCCTCGTGCCGCTCCTCGGCCGGGGGGCCGACCTGCGATCGGTCGAGGCGGCGGAATGGTCCGTCCCCTTCGGCGGTAACGCCTACGCGGTGACGTCCAAGCCGGGCTCGAACGACGGGCTCGCACGCGGTGGGGCGGAGGTCCGATGGCACGATCCCGAGACAACCTGGAGCGTCTGGTTTCACGTCGACCGGCCGACCGAGGCCGAGGTGGAACTGGTCTCGGCCGAGACCGGCGGGCGGGCCGAGGTCGTTCTGACAATCGGCGACACTGCCGTCACGGCCGAGCTCTCCGGTGACGATTCTTCGACCGCCCGCTTCGGGCGCTTTTCCCTCGCGGGCCCCGGCTACGTGAAGGCCGAGATCCATGGGGTGCGCCGAGAGGGAGGGGCGTTCGCGAGCAACCCGGTGCTGCGGATCCGCTCGGAGACGCCCGACCTCACCGTCACCGCGGTCACGACCAACGACGGCGCGATGTACTACTGGGGCCGTCGCGGCCCCTCGGTGCACCTCGGTTACTCGCTCCCGGCGGAGAAGGAGATCGAATACGCCTACGGCGAGGTGACGGTTCCGGAGGGAGAGGACGCGCTGGGAAGCTTCTTCATGGCCAACGGCTTCGGAGAGGGCTACTTCGGCATGCAGGTCAACGGGCCCGCCGAGCGGCGCGTCCTATTCTCCGTCTGGAGCCCGTTCACGACCGACGATCCGACGAAAGTGCCTGAAGCCGACCGCGTCATCCTGCTCCGCAAGGGGGAGGGCGTGCGGACGGGCGAGTTCGGCAACGAGGGGAGCGGCGGCCAGAGCTTTCTCGTCCATCCCTGGAAGGCTGGCCTCACCTACCGCTTTCTGACCCGCGTCGAACCGGCCGGCGACGGCACGACAACCTACACATCCTGGTTCGGCGAGGGGGACTCGTGGCGGTTGATCGCCTCCTTCCAGCGACCGCGCACCGATCGCCACTTCACCGGCTTCCATTCCTTTCTCGAGAACTTCCTCGACACCACCGGCAACGTCGGCCGTCGCGGACGCTACGCCAACCAATGGGTGCGAGACACCGAAGGCACCTGGCACCCGATCAGCACGGCCCGGTTCACCGGTGATGCCACGGCCTCCGGTGGCCACCGGCTCGACTATGCCGGCGGCCTCGATGCAGATGGATTTTTCCTTCGAAATTGCGGGTTCTTCTCGCCGCCGGTGAAGCTCGGGAGCGTGTTCACGCTCGATCCGCCACCGACGAAACGGCCGTCGATCGATCTCGACGCGCTGCCGTGAGCGTCCACGGGGAAAGACACCCCCTCGCCCTCCCGCCGACGGGAAACGCCTTATCGGGTTGTCGGCTTGCGACGAGCGCCGTCGCGAAGGGCGCTGTCGCTCAGGCGAAGAGCCGATTCTCGACGCGGCCGGCGACATCGGTGAGACGGTGATCGCGGCCGGCGTGTCGGAAGGTGAGACGCGTGTGGTCGAGCCCGAGCGCCGCCAGAAGCGTGGCGTGGAGATCGTGCATGTGGACCCGGTCGACGACGGCGTGGTGGCCGTAGTCGTCGGTCTCCCCGTGGGCATGACCGGCCCGGAAGCCGCCACCGGCTAGCCAGACGGTGAAGCCTGCGGGGTTGTGATCACGGCCGGTGCCGTTGTCCTGCGCGTAGGGCGTACGGCCGAACTCGCTCCCCCACCACACGATCGTGTCGTCGAGCAATCCGCGCCGCTTCAGATCGCGCACCAAGGCGGCCACCGGCTGATCGGTGGCGCGGGCGTGGACGGCATGCCTCGGCATGTCGGAGTGCTGGTCCCAGGCCGGGTTGTTGGAGTTGTCGGTGTAGTTGACCTGGACGAAGCGCACGCCGGCCTCGCACAGGCGGCGGGCGAGGAGGCACTGGCGGCCGAAGTTGTCGGCCGGCCCCCCATCGATCCCGTAGAGGGCGAGGGTCTCGGCCGTCTCACCGGCAAGATCGAGAACGCGTGGCGCCACCGCCTCCATCCGCGCGGCAAGCTCGCCCGCGGCGATCACCGCCTCGAGTTCGGCATCACCCGGCCGCTCCGCGGCCTGAGCGGCGCTGATCCCGGCGAGCAACTCGCGACCGGCCGCCGCCAGGGGCTCGCCGCGCGACGGTGCAAGATTACGGATACCGCTCTCTCGCGCCGGCACTCCGGCCCGCCCGATCGCGGTGCCCTGATGGATCGGCGGGAGGAAGGCCGTGCCGAGGTTGCGGGGGCCGCCGTTGCCCAAGCTGGGCGAAAGGCTGACGAAGCCCGGAAGATCGTCGTTCTCCGTGCCGAGGCCGTAGTCGAGCCAGGCTCCGAGTGACGGACGCACGGCCGTGGTGGCACCGCAGTGGAGGAAGAGCGTCGCCGGACCGTGGGCGATTCCTTCGGTGTGGAGGCTGCGGACGACGCACAGATCGTCGGCAATCTCCGCCATCGCCGGGAAGAGATCGGAAACCCAAAGGCCGCTCTCCCCACGCCGAGAAAACTTCCACAGCGGCTTCATGACGCGCTGGGGTGGGCTCTTCCCCGTCTTGGCGAGGCTGCGGAGGTCGCCAAACGGCATCTGCTTGCCGTCGTCGGTCGTGAGCCGCGGCTTGGGATCGAAGCTGTCGACCTGGCTCACCCCCCCAGCCATGAAGAGGAAGATCATCCGCTTGGCGCGGAGGGGGAGGTGCGGGCCGATCGTGGCGGCGGCATGGCGGGCGTTGAGGCCGGCCCAGGCCAGCGCTCCGAATCCGCACCCGGCACGCCCAAGTGCCGCACGCCGCGACAGGACGAGCGGGGAGACAGCGACCGGAGCAGTCATGGCAAAATCTCTCTGGGGAGCACCCAACGGCGATGGCGCCACCATCGTCAATCGAGAAATCGAAAATCGGGACTCGAGACGATCGACTGACAGAGCACCGACCAAGCCTCTGATTCCCCGTCGGTGCGGGCGAGGAAGGCCGTGGCCGCTTCCCGTTCCCCGGCCGAGGGCCGTCGCGCGAGAAGGAGCCGGAAGGCCCGCTCGATCCGCGCCTCGCCCGAGCCCGCCTCGGCAACAACCCGCCCGGCGACGGCCCGGCAGGCGGCGACGACGAACGGGTCATTGGCGAGAAACAGCGCTTGCGAGGCGACGGTGCTCGTCGTCCTTGTCCCGGTGGAGGCATTGATATCGGCAAGGTCGAAGACCTCGTACAGCACAGGCCGGCGGTTGCGAAAGGCGGGGGTGTAGACACTGCGGCGGACGTCGTCGAAGACGTAGCCATACTCGATCGACTGCGCGGCGGTGTCGTTGGCGTCGATGTCGCCGGCCCCGATGATCGACAGGCCGCCGACGCTGCGATCGAGCAGACCCGCAGCCGCAAGCAGACCATCACGGATCTGTTCGGCATCGAGGCGGCGCCGCACGGCCCCGCTCCACAGCCGGTTCCCGTCCGCGGGGCCCTCCGCCGCGGCCTGGCGGTAGGTCCGGGAGAGGACGATCTCCCGGACGAGCGGCTTGAGCCGCGAGCCGGTGGCGATGAAGCGGCGTGCGAGCCAGTCGAGGAGCTCTGGATGGGAGGGGGGATCGCCGCTAACCCCGAAGTTGTCGACGGTGGGGACGATGCCGCGGCCGAGGAGCCATCCCCAGACACGGTTCACGAGCACACGTCGTGGAAGCGCCGCGTTGGGCCGGCCGATCCAAGCCGCCAGCTCCCTCCGGCCGCTCGACCCGGTCGGGATGGCGAGATCGACGGCAAACACCTCCGGCATGCCCCGGGGGACGACCCGGCCACGATTCTTTTCGATCCCGCGGACCCGGATCGAGGTGTCGGCCACGTCGGCGCGATCCTCGACGATCATCGCCGTCGGCCGCGGTGGCAGCTCCGCGCCGAGGCGGCCGATCTCGGCCTCGATCTCCGCCGAGCGCGCTGCGGCGGGAGTCACCCCGTCGGCGTTTGGGGGAGTGTCGGCGGTCTCCTTCTTCAGCTTGGTGCGCTCTGCCTTGAGCCGGGCGGTTGCGGTGTCGATCTCGGCGCGGCGTGAGGCGATCAACGCCGGCTCGGGAAGTGGCCGGGTGATCCAGCGTGCGACGTTGTCGGTCTCGTTGAGGAGGGTCTTCGTGCTCGAGAGGATCCCGGCCAGCGCGTGGTAATCGGCGTGCGTGATCGGATCATAGGGATGATCGTGGCAGCGGCTGCAGCCGATCGACAGCCCGAGGAAGGTGCGTCCGATCGTCTCCAACTGTTCGTCGATGATGTCGAAGCGGAGTTGGGCCTTGTCCTGTTCCTCGTAATTCGTGGGGCCGAGCGCGAGGAAGCCGGTGGCGACCAGATTTCCCTCGACGACGGCAGGGTCGGCCGTGCCGTCGGCGGCGAGGAGGTCACCGGCGAGTTGGGCCGCGACGAACCGATCGAAGGCGATGTCGGCGTTGACTGCGGCGACCACCCAGTCACGATAGCGCCACGCATCCTTGAAGAGGAGCGTGCGACCGCCGCCGCTCGATTCGGCGAATCGGGCGAGATCGAGCCAGTGGCGGCCGAACCGTTCGCCGAAGGCGGGATCAGCGAGGAGCCGATCGACGAGTTCCGCCACCGCCCCATCGGGATCGCGGGCATGGGCGGCGACGAAGGCATCGGTCTCCTCGGGGGTCGGTGGCAGGCCGGTGAGGTCCTCGGTAATCCTCCTGGCGAGCACCTCGGGGAGGGCCTCGGCCTGCGGGAGGAGGCCGGCGGCGTCGAGGCGGGCGCGGATGAAGCGGTCGATCGGATCACGGTTCCAGTCGGGATCGGCTACCTCCGGCAACGCCGGGTCGGACAGTGGCGCGAAACTCCAAAACCGTCTCCCCTCCTCGGCTGTCATCCCCTTGGTCGCGCCGGGAAGGAGACGCGAGCGTGGCCCGATCGAGCCGCCACGGGGATCGTGGGCCCCACGGCGCACCCAAGCCTCGATGATCGCGATCTCCTCCGCCGCGAGCTTGCCGTCGGGGGGCATCTGGGGCGCCCCGGGATCCCAGCGGATCGCCCGCACCAGCAGGCTTTGGTCAGGCTCCCCCGGCACGATCGCCGGCCCGGAGTCGCCCCCCTGCACCCAACCGTCACGAAGATCGAGGCGAAGGCCGCCGTTGATCTCGTGGTCGGCGGAATGGCACGCCAGGCAACGGGCCGCCAGCAGCGGCGCGATCGTGTCAGCAAAGCCCTCATCGACCGCGGCCGGCCCGGGCTCCGCCGCGGGGAGGGAAGGGAAAGAACCGACGGCGAACCAGAGAGCACCGCCGGCGATCGCCGCGGCGACCGCTGCGCCCCTGCTCCACACGCTCCTTCTTGCCGCCATTGCCTCACCCCCGCCCGCTCACCCGATCGTGGCAAGCGCTCGACGGGATTCTACCTCAGCGCCGGCAGAGGATCCTCTCCCATTCACCATGTGTCGGGGAGGATCCGCAGCAGCCAGGCCACGATCCGCCAGCGGCGCGTGACATAGACGTGAGAGCGTTTCCGCCGGATCGCTGCCACGATCTGCCGAGCCGCCTTCTCCACCGGCGCTACCCAAAACAACCCTTCCCCCTTCGCCATGGCCGTGTCGACGAACCCGGCCTGGATGTCGGTGATGGCGATGGGGAGCTTCCGGGCGGCGACCCGGTGGCGGAGCGCCTGGAGGTAGCGGCTCACGAACGCCTTGCTCGCGCCGTAGGCAGGCGCGTCGCCATGGCCATGGAGGGCGGCCAGGGAGGAGAGGCCGACAAGGTGCCCCGACCGACGGGCCTCGAAATGCCGCATCGCCGCCACGGCGATCGCCGTAAACCCGGCGACATTGACCGCCACCGTCTCCGCTTCCGGGGGCCAATCGAGGGGAGGATTCTCGTGGCCGACGCCCGAAGAGATGACGACGAGTTCGACGCCGCCGAGGTCGGCGACGAGCCGATCGAAGTGCTCGACCGCCGCGTCGCCGTCGCGAAGGTCGATCGCCCTGTGGAGGAACGTGCGCCCTGGGTACCGCGCCGAGAGTTCGTCGGCGAGATTGGCGAGCCGCGCCTCCCTCCGTGCTGCGAGTCCGAGGGCCCATCCGTCGTCGGCGAGCTGCCGGGCCACGGCCGCCCCGATGCCTGAGGAGGCCCCGACGATGATCGCCCTTGGGGGATGGGGTGCCGTTGTCATGGCGAAAAGGATAGCACCCGCTTGAATCCGCCCCACCCGGCCGGCCACACTTCACCCATCATGAACACACGCACTTTCGGTCGGACGGGGTGGAATGTTTCGGAGATCGGCTTCGGCGCCTGGGCCATCGGTGGCGGCCAGTGGGGAGGCGCCGACGAGAACGCCTCTCTTGCCGCGCTCCATGCAGCCCTCGACGCCGGCATCAACTTCTTCGATACCGCCGACGTCTACGGCGACGGCCTCTCCGAGCGCCTGATTGCGCGCCTCCGCCGCGAACGGTCGGAGCCGTTCCATGTCGTCACGAAGGCTGGCCGCCGGCTCTCCCCGCACACCGCCGACGGCTACAACGCCGCGAATCTCGCGGCCTTCGTCGACCGCAGCCTGACGAACCTCGCCGTCGACTGCCTCGACCTCGTCCAACTCCACTGCCCGCCGACGGAGGTCTATTACCGCCCCGAGGTCTTCGAGGCCCTCGACGGGCTTGTGAAGGCCGGGAAGATCCGCTTCTATGGCGTGAGCGTCGAGAAAGTGGAGGAAGCCCTCAAGGCGATCGAGTATCCGAATGTCCAGTCGGTGCAGATCATCTTCAACGCCTTCCGGCTCCGGCCAGCGGAGTTGTTCTTCGAGCAGGCGTTGCGGCGGAACGTGGCAGTCATCGCTCGGGTGCCCCTGGCCAGCGGGCTGCTGTGCGGAAAGTTCTCCCGCACGAGCGCCTTCCCCGAAGGGGATCACCGCCTCTTCAACCGTGAGGGCGCGATGTTCGACCGCGGTGAGACGTTCTCGGGGGTCGACTACGAAACTGGGCTCGAGGCCGTCGAACGGCTCCGTCCCCTGGTACCAGCCGGCGCCACGCTGACGCAGTTCGCGCTCCAGTGGATCCTCTCGTTCGCGGCCGTCACGACCGTGATCCCGGGGGGACGAAGCCCCGAGCAGGTACAGGCCAACGCCAAAGCCGCCGATCTCCCCCCCCTCGACGCCCGCACCATCGCCGCCGTCCAGGCGATCTACGACGACGCGATCCGACCGCTGGTCCACCATCGGTGGTGATCCGCCGCCGGATGCGGCGGTCGAAATGCCCAGGAAACCCTTGGCGTTTCCCGCCTACCCGAGCGGACGAAGGCCAGGGATGGCTTCGTCCGCGCTCTCTACAGATTCATCCCCAGGAACCCGCCGGCGGCATCGCTGTCGGCCTGTTCGCGGGCCAGTCGCTCGAGCGTTCGCCCCAGATCGCCGGCGGCGACGTAGCGGTCGAACTCCGCCTCGACCGCACGGCGGACGCTGAGTTCGAGCCAGGCAACGGCGGGCTGTGTCAGCCAGTCGCAGGTTTCCTTTGTGAGCTTCACCGTCAGATCGCTCCCCACCGTGTGGGTGTCGAGATCATCGGTGAGGAGTGTCCCTTCGACGTCGAAGCTCACCCATCCCCGCTCCGGGGCATTCGTGAACCGGAACGTGCAGGAGGCGTTCGTGAGATAATAGGCATTGCGGACGCCATGCTTGGTGACCGCAGCCTGCATCCGCCCGACCAGCGCGCGGAACCGGGGCGAAGCTTCGGCCGGCACCTGGGCGCGGGCGACGGCCCGCAGGGGCGTGCAGTCGAAACGAATCACGACCGGCGGAGGGGAGGGTTCCATATGAAGAAAAATACCATGTCGGCTGCCGACGTGCCGCTGGTTCGCATCTCCGGCGGCCGGCGGCTGATGGGGGTTCCCTGGACCGTCACCGTCTACGCCGCCACGCCTGCCGCCGGCGAGCGGGGGGTGGCGGCGGCCCTCGACGAGGTCGAACGGCTCGAGGCGATCCTCTCCGACTACCGTCCCGACTCCGAGCTCTCCCGCCTCTCGGCCGCGGCCCCCACCGATCGCCCCGTCCCGGTGAGCGATGACCTGTGGGAGGTCCTCACCCGCGCCGTGGCGTTCCGCGACGCCAGTGACGGTGCCTTCGACCCGACCGTCGGGCCGCTGACGACCCTCTGGCGTCAGTCTCGCCGATCCGGTGCCCTCCCGCTCCCTGCGAAGCTCGACGCCGCCCGGGCGGCCGTGGGAGCCGGAGCCCTGGTGCTCGTCGACACCCCCCATGGCGTCCGGCTCACCCGTCCACGGATGCGACTCGATCTCGGCGGCATCGGAATGGGCTATGCGATCGACCGGGCCCTGGCGATCCTCTCCGAGCAGGGGATCGACTCGGCGCTCGTCGACGCCTCCGGCGATGTCGGAGCCTCGGCTCCGCCGCCGGGAGAGGTGGGATGGCGGATCACGATCGACCCGATCCCCGGCACGCCGGCGGCCATGACCGGGCAGATCCTCTTGGCCGATGCGGCGATCACCACCAGCGGTGACGCGAGGCAATCGGTCGTGATCGGCGGACGACGCTACAGCCACATCGTCGATCCTCGCACTGGGATCGGCATCGACGGGCCGGCAGCGGTGACGGTGATCGCCGCGGACGCCACCACCGCCGATGCCCTGGCGACCGCGGCGAATGTCCTCGGCCCAGTCCGCGGCCGGACGCTCCTGGAAAACCAGGCAGGCTGCGCCGGGCGGTTCGTTTCGGTGAACGGGGAAGGCGAGAGCATCGTCCGCGAGGTGCAGACGAGTCGCTGGCCGGGCGTTGGGGAGCGCACCTGCCCTCTGCAGCGCTGAAACATCCACTCCTTCCTGCCCACCTTCTTGCCCATTCCTCCGCACCGGGCGACTTTGCCGGAAGGGGTGACGATTCCCCGAAGTTTGCCGGTTACGCCGACGATAACACCCGTGCCGTCGCTGCGCCCAAGTGCACGCGAGTCGGATGCAGCGTCGGGGGGCACTGCGTCGGGATCGGTCCGTCGGCTTCGACGGGCGAACCCCTTGGGCGCAGCGACAGCGTTTGAATCACCGCAATCCTCAACGCCCGTACGCCGGACCCCCAACCGTGCCAAACCTCCTGCTGCGACGAGCCTGGGCGGTCATGACGAGCCTGACGCTCGTGGCCAGCGGTTGCGCCCCGCGGCAGCCGTTCTATTTCTTCGAGGACGGCGACCTCTCGCACTACGTCGGCGCGATCCAGAAGATCGAATACCCCGACACGGTCCATCAGCCGCTCGACGAGGCGGCCGGCACGATCGAGCCGCTCACGCTCTCCAACGCCACCTTCGATCAAGTGTGGGAAATCTCGCTCGAGGACGCCATCCGGACGGCGCTCGAGAATGGCAAGGTGCTGAGGAGCCTCGGTGGCCGCTTCCAGAGCTTCGGTGGCCCACGGCCCCAGGCCGGAGAGCCGGCGGTGTCGCTGCTGACCAATCCGGCCGCCTATCCCACCGTCTACGATCCGGCGATCAGCGAGACCGACCCCTTCCGCGGCGTCGAGAGCGCGCTTGCGTCGTTCGATGCCCAGCTCTCCAGCTCGCTCACCTGGGCCCGGCAGAACCGGCCGCAGAACGTCGGCGGCGTCGGGACGCAGATCTTCCAGCAGAAACTCCTCGGCGACATCGGCACGTGGACGACCGGGATCAGCAAGGTGTCGGCGACCGGCAGCACGTTCGGGATCCAAAACCAGACTGTCTACGACAACAACAACTCCCCGATCCGCCAAGACGGCGTGCCGTCGACATGGCTCACCAACTACGACTTCACCTTCAACCAGCCCCTCCTCCAGGGCGCGGGGCTGACCTACAACCGGATCGCCGGCCCCGACGCTTTCAACAACATCAACGGTCGCCCCAACTTCCGCGGCGTGCTCATTGCCCGCGTGCTCGCTGATCAGTCGCTGGCCGACTTCGAGATCGGTGTCCGCAACATGGTCAGCGACACCGAACAGGCCTACTGGGAGCTCTACTTCGCCTACCGCAATCTCGAGGCGCGGAAAGCCGGCCGCGACAGCGCGCTGGAGGCGTGGCGCAAGGTCCACGCCCTCTACGTCGAGCAGTCGCGCGGCGGCGAAGCCGACAAGGAGGCCCAGGCCCGCGAGCAGTATTTCTTCTTCCGCAGCGACGTCGAGAACGCGCTCACCGACGTCTACCGGAGCGAGAATAGGCTTCGCTACATGATGGGGCTCTCGGCCTCCGACGGCCGGCTCATCCGCCCCTCCGACGAGCCGACGACCGCCCGCATCACCTTCGATTGGCAGCAGTCGCTCGTCGAATCGCTCTCCCGGTCGGCGGAGCTCCGCCGGCAGAAGTGGGTGGTCAAGCAGAAGGAGCTCGAACTCGTCGCTTCAAAGAACCTCCTTCTCCCGCGGCTCGACATGAACGGCTATTACCGGTTCCTCGGCATGGGTCAGGAGCTCATCAATCAGAACTACAGCCCCTACAACGCCGAAGGTCTCGACCCGCTCAACGGCACCGACGCCTACTCGACGCTCTCCAGCGGGAGGTTTCAGGAATGGCAGGCCGGGGCGCAGTTCCTCATGCCGATCGGCTTCCGCCGCGAGCTCTCCACCGTCCGCAACTACCAGCTCCAGCTCGCCCGTGAACGCTCCCGGCTCCAGGACGAGGAGATGGAAGTGTCGCACGCGCTGGTCGAGGCGGTACGGAACGTCGACACGAACTTCGCCCTCTCGCAAACCAACTTCAATCGCCGCGTCGCCTCCGAGCGCCAGGTCGAGGCGGTCCAGGCGGCCTACGATGCCGGCACCGTGACCCTCGACCAGCTCCTCGACGCCCAGCGCCGTCGGGCCGACGCCGAGAGCTCTTACTACCGCTCGGTCGTCGATTACAACCGCTCGATCGCTCAGCTCCATTTCCGCAAAGGCTCGCTCCTCGAATACAACGGCGTGTTCCTTGCCGAAGGCCCGTGGCCCGGCAAGGCCTACTTCGATTCCTACCGCCGCGCCCGGCAGCGGGACGCCAGCCTGTTCCTCGACTACGGCCACTCCCGCCCCGGCGTCTTCAGCCGCGGTCCGATCACGCAGAACTTCGACGGGATCGGCGCCGACACCGAGGCCCAGCAACTCCCCCCCCGCGATCCGGCGACGATCGAGGAGACGTCGGCCCCCGCCCCCAAGCCGGCCGGCGGCAAGGCTCCGGCCGGTGGCAATCCGCTCGAGGAGATTCCGACGCCCGCTCCGCTGCCGAATCCGGCCAAGGCCGCCATCCCCGCCGCCGCCGCGCTACTCCCGCCGGCCGTGCCGTCGGTGCTCATGCCGGTCTCGCGGACCACGCTCGAATCGGCAAAGCCCTGGGGCAATGCCCTCAACGGCTGGAAAGCCGAAAACGCTCCGTCGGGAAGGGTGATCAGCACCCCCGCTGATGCCGCGGCAACGCAGGGGCGGTAACCCGTCGTCGGGGAAACGCTTCGTCGGCCGAGGCCAACGCGGTCTTCAGCGTCCCAGGGGCAAGTCCGCCGCTGCCCGGGCGGCGGCCAAGCCTGCCGGATCCTCTCGGCCGATCCGATCGAGGTGCTCCCGCGCCGCAGCCGACGGGCAGGCAACGAGATACCCGGCGACGGCCCGACGGATGAGCGGATCGTCAGCGGCCGGATCCCACCACGCTGCCACCGCATCGACCTCTTCCCATGCCTCCGCGCGGGCCAGATCGACGATCGCTAGGGCAGCCACCGCCGGGCTCTGGGCCAGTTCCGCCGTCACCGCGGAGATCCTCGCGGTGGGAATCGTCCCGGTGAGATACTCCCGGGCGAAGCGCAGGGCCGCGAGGAGCTGGCGCTGATCGACCGGACGATCGGGCCCGGCCCGGTCGGCGAGCCACTCGAGCCCATCGACGCCCTCGGCGACGAGGATCCCCGCCATCAGGCCATCGGCCCCGGTGCGAAAGTCGCCGCCAGCGGTATCGAGCGCCGCCCGGAGGGGGGCCGACGAGAGGTCCCTCGCGTTTGCCGATCCCTCCGCCACGACGACGCCGAGGGCCAGGCCGTAAAATCCCCGTCGCTGTTGGTCGGTGGCAGGATCGGCCACCCAGGCCGCCAGCGGCCGCGCCGCGAGCGCCTCCGCCGCTTCCCGGACGGCAGGGAAGGGGGCGACGGCAAACTCCGCGAACGCATCATCGGCGATGGCCGGTTCGGGGTGTTCGAGTCTGGCCGCGAACCACGACAGCCGCTCGCTGGCAGGCTGCGTGATCGCTGGCGCCGTGACGACATGCCCGAGGAGCGTCTCGTCCGCCGCCACCGCCGTCCAGCGCACGGGCGACTCGGTCGATCCGAACAAGACCGCCGTTCCCTCCACCGGCGCCGTCACCCGGGCGGTGACGAGGGGGGGTGGCTCGCCGTCGACCCGGCCGGCAGTGTCGGGGAGCACCTGAATCACCCGGAACGCCCCAGCGAGGAGTCCGGAGGCGTCGGGCCGGGCCCGATCCGCAGCCTCGGCGATACAGACGAAGCCGGCGGTGTCGCGGCGCCGGGCCAGCGAATCGCCAACCGGCCCGCAGAACGGACAGGCTTCGCTCGAGATCGCCGGAAGGACAAAGAGCGCTGCGCCGAGCCCGAGCAGCCGACCGATCCCGGGCCCTCGGGCCGACGGAACAGGAAAGCGATCCGATTGGCACCCATGCCCTGACCGGCCCGACAGGTGGTCGATGTCAGGCATCTCAGCCGTACGCGAGGGAGTCGGCTTCCTTCGACTTCTGTAATCGCTGCCGCCAGTAAGGGACGGCACAGATGAACAGCCGTCCGGTCCCTTCGTAAACGCACGACAGCTTCTGCCCGGAGAGCCAGTGGCTGAGAAAGGAGCGGGCGGGGCGCTTCAGCCGCATCGTGATCCCGCTGGTTCGGGCCACCGCGAATCCCCCGTCGAGCACGATCCGTTCGTTGTCGAGCTCGATCTCCTCGACAGGGCCGTCGACGCTCAAGACCACCCTCCCCTCGCCGACCAGCGCCGTCTTGTACCAGAGCAATCCCTCACCGGCCCAGTACGACGTCCAGATCCGTTCGCGGTGGATCGCGAGCTTCACCTCCCCCTCGGAGGCCCAAAAGCAACGATGCTCGAGGATCCAACGCTCCCCCTGCTGGACGTCGAAGATGTGATAGCCGCCGAACGTCGAATCGAGATACAGCTCCCCCGTGCCCACGTACCGCGGCCGGACCACCGATTCGTCGGAGAACATCGACACAAACATCGCCCGCGGTGACGGCAGGGGGACGTCCATCTCGATGTCGCCGCTCATCCGGTAGAGCGCCCCGCGCTCGGTGCGGACGTCATCGTCGTCGAGGATGACCTTGAGCCAGCGGCATCCCTCGGAGACCTCGATGTCGAACTCAACCATCGATCGACACCTCCGGGCCGGGCTGGAGCCCCCCCTTCGTCCAGTCGCATTTCCATCCGGGAA
>CAMARC010000040.1 GCA_945860405.1 Candidatus Kuenenia stuttgartensis
GGGAGCGGCAACTTCGGTTACAACGCCGCCACCAACGAGTACGAGGATCTGGTCAAGGCCGGCGTCATCGACCCGACGAAGGTGACGCGGACCGCCCTCCAGAATGCCACGAGCGTCTCGACGCTCCTCCTCACCAGCGACGCGCTGATCGCGGAGAAGCCGAAGGACCACAAGCCGAAGGCCGGGTCCGGCGGCCACGGCGGCGACTACGACATGTATTGATCGGCCGAACGGCTGACGCATGACCGCTCCTCGTCGAGCGGACTGAAAAAAGAGCCGGGGCGTCCGTCATGGACGCCCCGGTTTTTTTGTGCCTTCCGGCGTGATTTCGATTTCGCCCCGCGTCCCCAGACGGTCGGCACCGCCGGGTTGCCGATCAGGCCCGCTTCTCGAGGAAGGCGAGGAACTCGGCCGTGGTGGCGCCGGGGAATCCGGTGAAGGGACCGATGACGTCGCAGTGGAGAAGTCCGACGTTGTCGAGCCGACTGAAGATCTCCTTGAACGACTCCGGCGTCCACGTCGAGCAATGGACGTCGAGGTAGTGCTTCTCGTTCCAGACGAAGTTCGCGTAGTTCACGGCGTCTTTGTCGGTGTAGTGCCGATGGATCTCCTCAAAGCTGGGCATCTCCCCCTCCACGAGTGGCTCGCCACGGTGGAAGAACGACTGCGAGAGGAAATCCATCACTTGCGTCGGCGTCGGCAACGCGGGCTTCTCGATCGACCAACCAACCACCTGCCCGAAGGTGGTGTTCTGCCGGTAGTAATCCATCGACTGGGTGCGCATCGGCAGCATGATCGCCACCCGGCCCCCCACTTCGACGCACTCGAGGATCTCGTTGAGCCACCCCAGCGGATTGGGAACGTGCTCCATGACATGCGAGGCCACGGCGTAGGCGAACTTCCGCCCCCCCACGCACTTGGACAGACGCTTCCCCGGAACCCACACCGCATCGATGCGAGGCACATCCCGGCCTGTCGCGCCGGGGTTTTCAGAGGCCTTGCGCTGGATCTCGTCGTTGTCGATGCAGTCGACGTAGAAGATGTCGTACTTCGCACGGTCGACCATCGGGTTGAAATACGGGGCGATCTCCAACCCACGGAGGTGGGAGGGAAGATGGCTCATCACGAAGGCCCTGCGAGCATCCGGACCGGAAAGCGGCGGCGGGGCGTCAATGACGGAAGGCGTGATCGACTCCGCAAGTGTGACGGTCGACACAGTGAATCTCCTCGAAGGGGCAGCCAAGTGGATGGGAAAGGGCGTATCAGGCGGCGCGGGTGCTGGAGGTTTCGTCGCCGACCGGGTCGCGACGAGGTGCCAACGGGACCGTCGCCGTACCCCGCTCCTCCTCGAGCCAGGCGGCGACGCGGCCGGTGGCGCGGAGCCAGTCGACGGTGCGGGCGAGGCCATCGGCGAGCGTCGTCGCTGCCCGGTAGCCGACCGCCTCGGCGGCCCGCTCCACCGACATGACGCGGCGGGTGTACCCGACCGGCTTGTCGGCCAGAAACCGCGGGCGGAGCCCGGGGCCGGCCGCGCGGGCCACGGCTTCAGCGATCTCGCCGATCGAGGTCTCGCGCCCCGAGCCGAGGTTGAAGGATTCACCGCCGAAGGGGGAAGCGTCGAGGGCGATCGTGGCGATTCCCTCCGCCACGTCACCGACATAGACGAAGTCGCGGGTCGCCGAGCCGTCCCCCCAGACGTCGAAGGTCGACTGGCCACGCTCGACAGCTAGGAGCGCCTTGCGGACCAGCGCCGCCACGACATGCCCGCGGTCGGTGTCGAAGGTGTCGCCGGGGCCGTAGAGATTCGAGGGGATGACCGTGACCGTGTCGCGCCCTGCCATCCCGCAGATCGCGTCGGCGGCGATCGACGAGGCGAGCTTCGCGTAGCCGTAGCTCCCCGTGTCGCCCGAGGGCACCCCTTCAAACAGCGCCGCTTCCCGGAGGGGGAGCGCCGCTGAACCGGAGTAGGCACAGGGGGTGCCAGCGAGGACGACGCGGCGGGCCCGGCCGCGGCAAGCGGCACGGATGACGTTGAGGCCGAGCTGGAAATTGTCGTGGAACGCGCGCCCCGCGCAGCTGCGGAGGTAGCCGACCCCACCGACATCCGCGGCCAGATGGATGATCGTGTCAGCGTCGGCAAGGAGACGCTCGGCGACCTCCGGATCGCGCAGGTCGCCATCACGGCGCCCCAGCGCTCTCACCTCGACGCCGCGACGTTCGAGGCTCGCGACGACATGCGACCCGAGAAACCCCCGGGCACCGGTGACGTGGATCTGCATCGCATTCCCCTTCGGAGTCTTTTGAATCGTCAGGCCGCCCGGGCGGCTCCGGTGAGCACCGAGTGGTAGACCCGCTCGTAGGCCGCCTGCGTCATGTCGAGGGAATAGTTTGCCCGAGCGGCATCGCGGTGGCTCTGCGCGTCGGGGTGGAACTTCTCCTCCGCCCGGACGCATTCCTTGATCGTCTTGGCGAAAGTCTCCGCGTCGCCGACATCGATGGCGATGCTCGAGAACGCCGTCTGCTTTTCCATCCGATAGACGAACATCGACCGGGCCCGCGACGTGATCACCGGCTTGTCGTAGGAGAGGGCGTCGGCGAGGACTGCCGATCCTGACTGCCCGACCTCGTCGTACGGCAGGACGAACAGGTCCGCCTGGGAGAGGACGGCCCCCTGTTCGGCCGGATCGCCGAGAAAGCCGGTGAAGATGATCCGCGACTGCAGCCCCCAGACGTCGGCCTGCTGGATGAGATCCATCCAGTAGTCGTTGCCGGTCTTGTCCTTGGGGTGGATGCCCCCGGCAACGACGAGCTTGAACGACTCTGGCAGGTGCTTGAAGGCGCTGAGAAGGTGACCGTGCCCCTTGTAGCGGCTCACGAAGCCCGGCATCATCACCCACGTCTCGCGCGGGTGTTTCACGAAGGCCGGGGTGACATGCGCGCTCGCCACCCGCTCGATCGGGATCGGGATCACAGTCACGCGCTTTTTGAGCTTCGGGAAGGTTTCCACGAAGTATTTGTGGGTGTCTTTGCTGTGAAGGACGATCGCGTCGGCGCGGTGGAGCGCGTCGCTGATGTGGCGGTTGCGGAGCCGGTGGAAAATCCCTTCGACGAACTGCGACGTGGGCCGGCTGCGCTGGTTGCGGGTCATGCTCTTGAGCCAGGTGTGCAGGCTCACGACCAGCGGCTTGTCGAGGCGGCGGCAGACGTCGGCGAATCGCTCGTTCGACGGGCCGATCCGGCGGGCGAAGAAGCAGAATTCGTGCTGAATGTGGACGAGATCGGCCCGGGAGCGATTCACCCGGCCAATCAGATCGGCGAAGTAGCGGTTCATCTCGCCGGCCGAGATCCGCCGGTCGCCGTCGATGAAGTTTTGCATGTCGAAGGGGAGGACATCGGAAAACCGCTCGAGGCCGACGGCCAGCCGCTTCGCGTACTCGGCATTGCCGCACTGCTGATCCCACGGAGTCATCAGCGCGACCGCCAACCGCGGAGAGCGGGGGCGGGCGGGAGGCGCCTCGGGCGGGACTGCCGCCGGGGCGCGGCGGCTCGCCGCATCCGCATCGATCAGGGCCGTGTCGCCGACTGCCATGGGCTGTCCCTTCGTACGATTCTTCCCCTCAAGGCCTGCAGCGAACGGGCGCTCGGCAGGACCGGCCCGGGAACCGACGGGGCGGGGCGGGGGAACCGGGCGGGAAGGTAGCAAGTGGCCCAGGTCCCCCAAAGGGCAGTTTCAGGGCCGATTGAGAGGGGATGCGCCGCGGGCTCACGCCCCAAACCGCTCCGAGCGTCGTCCCGGCGGGGGCGCGATTCCCTCCAGCGGCACGAAGCCGTCGTGCCCCGGAGGAATCCCCGGCGGGGGGGCACACGAGGGGGCGAGGAGTCGGCCGACGAGCGACCGCACCATCCACACGGCGGCCGCCACGGCGACCACGATCACGATTCCATCCTGAAGGGACGCTGGCACAACACACCTCAGCCGATGAGGAACGTGCCGAGTTGGTAGGTCACAAAAGCCCCCAGCCAGGCAAGCGCCGTCATTGAGGTGAACGACGCCACCGGCCAGACCCAGCTCCCGGTCTCCCTCCAGATCACCACCAGCGTGCTGGCACACTGGGCACAGAGGGCGAAGAACACCATGATCGACAGGGCCACCGGCAGCGTGAACACCTTCCGCCGGCTCCCGTCCCATGTGGCGGCCCGGAGGCGGCGGACGAGGGCCGTCCCCCCCTCCTCGCTCCCGGCATCGACGTCACCGAGGTTGTAGATCACGCCGAGCGTCCCGAGCACGACCTCGCGGGCCGGGAAACTGGCGATCGCCGCACATCCCAGCCGCCAGTCCCATCCCAGCGGCCGGACGACCGGCTCGATGAAGCGGCCAGTGAGCCCGAGGAAACTCTGTCGCTGCGCCGCCCCGCGCCGCGCGGCGTCGAGCCCCTCCGGGGTGTCGAGGGCGTCGAGCGCCGCGGAGAGATCGGCGACCGCCGCGGCATCCTCCTCGCCGTCGAGCCGGGCACGGAGGCTCGTCCGCTCACTTGCCACCTCGGCCTCGATCGCGGCTTCGTTGCGCGGATAGTGGGAGAGCGCCCAGAGCACGATGCTCATGGCGAGGATCGTGGTGCCGGCGCCGGAGAGGAACGACCAGGTCGCCTCGCGGACGCGCTCGAGGACGATCCGCACCTGCGGCCAGCGCCAGCCGGGAAGCTCCATGACGAACGGCTGCGGCGGACCGCGGAAGACCGTCCGCGTGAGCACCAGCGCCGCCAGGGCCGCCACGACCACGCCCAGCGCGTAGAGCGATGCAAGCACGACTGCCGGGAGCCGGAGCCAAGGGATCCCCGCCACCGGCACGTTGGGGACGAACGCCCCGCACATGAGAAAATAGACCGGCAGCCGCGCCGAACAGCTCATGAGGGGCGCCAGGAGGATCGTGAGGAGCCGGTCGCGGGGATTCTCGATCGTCCGCGCGGCCATGATCCCGGGGATCGCGCAGGCGAAGCTCGAGAGGAGCGGGATGAACGACTTCCCCGACAGCCCCACCCCCACCAACAGCCGATCCATGAGGAACGCGGCCCGTGACAGATAGCCGCAGCCCTCGAGCAGCGCGATCCAGAAGAACAACAGGGCGATCTGCGGGACAAAGATGACCACGCTCCCCGCCCCGGCGATCACCCCGTCGACCACCAGCGAGCGGATCGCTCCTTCCGGGAGGAGGCCACGGACGACTTCGGCGACGGTGTCGACGCCGGCGGAAATCCCTTCCATGAGCGGCGCCGCGAGCCAGAAGATCGACGTGAACACCGCGAGCATCGTGAGCGCGAACAGGAGCGTGCCCCAGACGCGGTGTGTGACGACCGCGTCGATCCGGTCGTCGATCGAGCGTGCCACGGGGCGGCGGCGGACGACCCCTTCGACCACCCTCTCGATCCAGGCATAGCGACCGATCGCCTCCCGCGCCGCCGGGAGCTGGGCGGGGTCGACCGCGGCCAGCGCCGCCGCGAGCCCCTCCGGCTGTTGGGGAGGCAGTGCGGCAATGATCGCATCGGCGAGCTTCGCGATTCCCTGCCGGCGTGGCGCCACCACCGGCACGACCGCGCAGCCCAAACGGCGCGACAGCTCGGCTGCATCGACCGCGATGCCTCGATCGGCCGCGGCGTCACAAAGCGTGAGGGCGATGATCGTGGGGAGCCCGATTTCGATCGCCTGGCTGGCGAGGTAGAGATTGCGTTCGAGATTGGTGGCATCGACGACGATCACGATCCGGTCGGGCGCCGGCATGCCCGCCAACCGGCCACGGAGCAGATCGACGGCCACCTTCTCATCGGGGCTCTTCGGCGACAGGCTGTACGTGCCGGGGAGATCGATGAGATCGATCGGGCGACCGGCATGGACGAAGCGGCCGACCTTCTCCTCGACCGTCACGCCGGGGTAGTTGCCGACGCGCGTCGCGATGCCAGCCAGTGCCGTGAAGAGCGTACTTTTGCCGGTGTTCGGGTTGCCCAGCAGGGCGACCGTCAGTGGCGGAGACGCTTCCGCAGCCCCCGCGGCGGTCACGTTCATGGCGGGGCAGATTCCAGGGGTGGTCAGCGGGGCAGGGGGCGCCGGATCGACGCGGAACCGGCCCGCGGCGACCGCGGTCCGACCGACGGAAAGACCGCGACGCGGGCGGCGTCGCTGCGACGAATCGAAAGCCGGTAGCCACGGACCTCGAGTTCCAGCGGGCACCCCAGTGGCGCGACACCGACCACCCTGACGTGGACGCCGGGCGTGATGCCCATCTCGAGGAGGCGTTCGGATGTCGGGTCAGATCCCGTGATCAACTCGACCTCGGCGGTCGACCCCACAGCAATCTCTCTCAGGCTCGTCACGATGACCTCCCCTCGACCGGCGACAGCCGATGTCGACATCGACTTCCGTCACCGAACCACCCAGCTGGAATGCAGCCAGCACTTCGGGGCCGCATCAGCGACCTCAAACTTATTGAGACCGAGTCTCAATCGCATCTCTAGTGTAGAACCTTCGGCATCCGAAGGCAAACCAATCGAGTCCAATCCCGAGCGAATCGGCGTGAAAGCCTCTGTCTCGAAGCGATTTCCCGGCCTCTTTGTCACCGGTACCGACACCGATGCCGGCAAAACGTTTGTCGCGGCGATGATCCTCCGCACGCTCGTGGCAGAGGGAATCCGCGTCGGGATTTCCAAGCCGGTCGCCAGTGGGGTCATCCCCGGGAGTCCCCAGGATGCCCAAACCCTCTGGGAGGCAGCCGGCCGGCCACGGACCTTGTCAGCCGTCTGCCCGCAATCCTTCGCCCTCCCGCTTGCCCCCCACCACGCTGCCAGAGCCGAGGGGCGGGTGATCGACGAGACGCTCCTTCGCGAGGGGGTGCTCGAGTGGACAAAGACGAGCGACTGCCTGATCGTGGAAGGGGCCGGAGGGCTCTTCTCCCCCCTCACCGACCGCCTCCTCAATGCCGATCTCGCCGCCGACCTCGGACTGCCGTTGATCGTGGTCGACAGCGGTCGGCTCGGCTGCGTCGGCCGGGTGCTCGCCACCTGCTTCGCGGCCGCGGCGCGCGGGCTGGAGATCGCTGCGGTGGTGCTCTCCCAGATCGATGCCGACAGCCTCTCCGACCAAGACCTCCCCACCGCTCCGCGCCGGATCGCCCGCGACGGGGCCGACGAGATCGTCCGTCATCTTCCTCGGATCGCGGTCGCCGTGCTTCCCCACGCCGCCACCGTCACCGTCCCGCCGCTCGACTGGCCGAGGCTCGCGCGGGGCTGATCCGCCGCGCCGCCGCGCCCACCCCAAGGCGCTCAGCCCAACGTGGAGAGGCGCTCGATGGACAGCGCGAGCGTCGTCTCCCACACCCCTGCATCATCCCCTTCCACGATCCAGTGGGGCATGACGACGACCGATTGGTGAACCGACTCGAAGCCCCCCTCCGACTGGCTCACGGTGCGGATCGGAAACGCCCAGATCCCCTTCGGGGGAGTGGCCGATACGGTGAGCCTGGCATCGATGTCGACCCAGTCATCGACCAGCCCGATCGTGGTCGCGCCGGCGAGATCGAGGCGGGTGCCGAGGTGGCCGAGGGGCCGGCCTGCTCCGTCGCGGAAGCAGCGCCCCGACGCGTCGGCGGGCATCCCGGCGAAATTGAACTCCACCGCGAAGTGCTGGCGGAAGCCTGGGGGGAGCCCTTCGATCCGGTAGGCGATGTCGATCGTCCGCCCGCCAGCGGCCAGCGCCACCGTCTTGCCGAGCGTGAACGGGATCCCCCAGGCATTGCCGGCCCGGGCCAGCACCACCTCGACCCGACTATCGCTCTGTCGCACCGCCGCCTCGTAGGCCCCCGTGGCGAAGTCGCCCCGTTCCATCGCCGTGCCGTCGGCCACGGCCGCCGGATCGACCTCGACATCCCAGAAATGGTCGACGAGCATCTTCCGCCGCGAGGGATCGTGCCGAACAAAGCGCTCGAGCCCTTCTTCCTTGAACTTCGCTGGCTGCGAGGCGTCGATGATGCTCCGTGCCGCGCCGGGACCGGCGAGGACCTCGGCGTGATAGGCCTCGGGGCGACGATCGAGCGTGGCGAGGAGGTTGTGGCGCTGGGCACGGAGATCGAGCTCGTAGAGAATCCCCCCCCGCGCCGGTGCAAACCAGGCGTCGAACGGGCCGTTCGAGACGCGGATCTCGGTGCGGCCGTCGAAATCCCAGTCGCGCACAAGCGCCTCGATCCCCGTCCGCTCCGCGTTGGGCCGGGCTCGGTCGAGGAGCGTGTCGGCCTCGATGAACTGCTCGTAGACGGCATTGCGGAGATGGGGGAGGTAGATGCCCCCGAAGGCCCCGTGCCAGTAGGCGCAGTTGCACTGCCCGCGGTGGAGCGCCGTCGTCGCCTGCTCGAGCATGTCGGGATCGGCATCCCCCGCGCCGCGCATCCCCTCGAGCCGCTCGCTCACTGCCATCGCCCGGGCGTACATCTCATTGGCCTCGGGGTAGCGGAGGCGGAAGTTGCGCCAGCTTCCCCCGCGAATGAACGGGGCCACGGCCGCCAGCCGCGGATCGGCCCCGGCCCCGACGCGGGCCCGGACGCAGGCTTCTTGCGCCTCCGGCGGCAGGACCCACTCGGTCATCTCGCGGTAGCTGCATTCGGGCAGCCAGACCGTCCCGGCCGGAGGCACTTGGCGGACAACCTCTGAGGGGAGACACATCTCCACCCAGTCGGCGCTCGCCTCGAGGAGCGTGAACAGCCGCTCGAGCCACCCCTCCTCGAAGCAGGTCCGGTGGGTGTCGGGCCAGACGCCGAACTTCTCCCCGTCGTCGCCGAACACCGCTAGCGCCCCGTGACGCCGGGCGGCGAGGCTGCGGAGATGATCGATCGCCTCCTCCGGGGTTCCGAAGGGGATCACATACCGGAGCCGCTCGCTCACCGGGAAGACCGCCAGCGTCGCCCCGTCCCCTTCGGTGAGCCAGTGGCGATCGAGCTGATTTTCGGCGAGCCCGGCGGCCTTGAAGTGGGTGTCGTCGAGGATCGTCCACTCGACCCCGGCCCGGGCGAGATCGGCGGCCATGCCGGGATCCCACACCCGCTCGGCCAGCCACATCCCGCTGACGCGCGTCTTCAGACGGCGCTCGAGCCAAGAGGTGTAGCGGCGGATCTGGCTGACGCGGTCGCGCGGAGGGAGCATCGCCAGGACCGGCTCGTAGAACGCCCCACCGACAATCTCGATCTGGCGTTCGTCGGCGAGGCGCGCGAGCCGGTCGAGATACTCCGGATGGTGGGCGTCGAGCCATTCGGCGAGCGGGCCGCTGGTGTGGATGGCGACGCGGATGCCGGGGTGGCGCTGGAGGAGATCGAGGAGCGGCTGGTAGGCATCCTTCCAGGCTTGTTCGAAGACGCCGTCGAAATTGCCGATCGGCTGATGGTCGTGGATCACGAAGACGAACCGGACAGCGGGGGGCATGAGGGCCTCGACGGCAGAGGGGATGGCCGAACCGGTGCCTGACGGCGCTGACGGGGGAGTGGAGACAGCCTTCGGCAGCGAGCCCGGATCGATCGGGCCACGCCGGCCTGGTTCGATCGCGGCAGGCAGCGCAGCATCGCGTTGCGAGTTGGAAGCGAACGGCAACGCGCGGGCGGGGACAGGTGGGAGAGAGGGGCGGGAGGCGGGAGCGTGGGGCGAGAACAAGTCATTCTCCACCACCGCCCCCCACCGCTGCAAACCGGCCCCAATGGGAATCCTCCGCAGACGTCGGTCGGGTCGGTGGTGCGTGGAAGTCGCTGGTTTGATCAGTCGGCCCGCAGACGCCGCGCCGACTCCTCCGCCGACATGACCGAGATGTGGCATCCGATCCCCAGTTCGAAGCCGGCCAGGGGGGAGATCCGTGGCACGACCTCGACGTGCCACCGCCAGCCCGCCGGCACATCCCCTGCCCAAACGCGTCCCCCCGGCGGCAGCGCCCCCGCCCGCTCGGAGTGCGGGAAGAACGGGGCCTGATGGAGCCACCAGTTGAACTCCGCTCCCGGAGCCGCCCGCTCGATGCGAGCCACGACCTCGCGGATGAGATCGGCGAGCCCGGCGGCGACTTCCGGCCCGGCCGCATGAAACCAGGGCGCGGGCTGCCGGGGAAGGATCCAAGTCTCGAGGGGCTGCCGTGGCGCTGGCGGAACGAGGGCCACGAGAGCGGCCGTGGTGGCCACGACGCGCCGCTCGATCTCCGCCTCACGGAGGATGGCTTCAAACGGATCGCCGCCGCCGGCCCCGGTGGCAAGCTTTGCCAGGATCACCGGCGGCACGAAGTCGAGGGCCACCAATTGGCTGTGGACATGGTCGAGCGAGGCCCCGGCAGCAGGGCCCGAGTTTTTGAACACCATCCCCCAGGCGAGATCGTCGCGCTCGGCCAGGTGGCTCAGGCGCTCCCGGACAAGCTGCCACGAAGCCCGCCAGGTGAGGGGATCGATCTCGAGGATCGAAGTCTCGTGCCGCGGAGACTCGACGACGACGTCGTGGATCCCATGGGCCGGCCGGGTTGATCCAGCCGTCGGGCCGTCCGCAAGCCCTTCCGGGGTGCGGTGGCCACGATCGACGACGACCGGATAGCGATTGGGAATAATCCGCGCTAGCCAAAGGAGCGCCCGGTCGGCGGGGCTGCGGAGCACCTCGTGGGGGGTGAGGGCTTCGTGACCGGCACAGAACGGGCAGGCGGCAAGCGATTCCTCCCGGGGGCGCTCCGCCCGCGCCGGGGCGACAAACACGGCCCGGCCGGAGAGCGGATCGGTCTCGATCCGGCAGGAAGAGGCGTCTGGCTGGGGGTCGTGCATGGCTCGTCGGCCGCCGGAAAAGCACCGTCGGACGCTTCCTCGAGGTGGCATCGCCTCCTCTCTCCGGGGGCGCAGCGGGAGAGAGTATGGCATGGCCTCGAGGTCCACGGCCGCCGGAGGCGTTTGAACAGCCCGGTCGGCCCCCGTAAACTCTGGCGCTCGAGACCTCAAGTAATCCACCGCGTCCATTCAAGCGCGCCCAGGAGACCCCCCATGCTGACCGTCGGCGACCACTTCCCCCAGTTCACCGCCCAGGCCTGTGTCGGCACCGGCAAGGACGACCTGAAGCTGGTGAAGAACACCGATTACGCCGGCAAGTGGGTGGTCTACTTCTTCTATCCCAAGGACTTCACCTTCGTCTGTCCGACGGAGCTGGCGGAGTTCAACAAGCAGCTCAAGGCCTTCGCCGACCGCGACTGTGCCGTCGTCGGCGGCAGCACCGACAACGAGTGGTCGCATCTCGCCTGGCGGAAGTCGCATCCCGATCTCCACAACCTCGGCTACCCGCTCGTCGCCGCCCAGCTCCTCGCCCCGGCGCTCGGGATCCTCGAGAAGACCGAGGGCTACTGCCTGCGGGCCACGTTCATCGTCGACCCCAACGGCGTCATCCAGTGGGTCGACGTCAACCAGGGGCGGGTGGGGCGGAACGTCGCCGAGGTGATCCGCGTCCTCGACGCCCTCCAGAGCGACGAGCTCTGCCCGTGCAACTGGAAGAAGGGCGACCCGTACGTGAAGGTCGGCTGATCGTGGCCCGACCGCGGACCTTCATCGATAAGTTTGGCGACGCCTTCCGGGGCATCGCCCGGGCCGTCCCGGGTCAGTCGAGCTTCGCCGTTCACATCCCCGCGGCTCTCGGCACCCTCGCCCTGGCGGCGGTGCTCCGGGTTTCACTCATCGAGTGGTGCGTTCTGGCCGGGGCGATCGGCGCCGTCTTGGCCGCCGAGGTCCTCAACACCTCGATCGAGATGCTCGCCAAGGCGGTGACGAAGGAGTTCGACCCCTACGTCCGCGATGCCCTCGACATCGCTAGCGCCGGGGTGATGGTGACGGTGATCACGGCGGTGGTCATCGGCACGCTCCTGATCGGCAACCGGGTCGGGATCCTCTTCAAGATGTGGTGAGACGGCCGGCGCTTGGGCCGGCCGACGCTCCGGGCTTCCCCCGGCACTTCGGGGCTTCCCCCGGCACTTCGGGGCTCCCCCCGGCACTTCGGGGCTCCCCCCGGCAGTTTCAGGTTGACCCTCTCCGCCCCCCCCCGATACCGTGTTCCCTCGCTCCCCCGGATTTCCTCCGGGGGGATTCCCTGTTCAGCCTGTCGATTTCTTCCTTCTGGAGTTGCATACGTATGCGCAAGTTGCTCGCCGAGGCGATCGGGACATTCTGGCTGGTGCTGGGGGGCTGCGGCAGTGCCGTGATCGCCGCCGGCCTTCCCGACGTCGGCATCGGCTACCTCGGAGTCTCGCTCGCCTTCGGGCTCACCGTCCTCTCGATGGCCGTCGCCATCGGTCACATCTCCGGCTGCCACCTGAACCCGGCCGTCACCGCCGGTCTCGCCGCCAGCGGCCGC
The DNA here is from genome assembly GCA_945860405.1 of Candidatus Kuenenia stuttgartensis. GTDB lineage: Bacteria > Planctomycetota > Planctomycetia > Pirellulales > UBA1268 > QWOP01. The sequence goes on from CAMARC010000040.1 coordinate 12,381, forward strand.
TTCCCCGCCAAGGATGTCCTCGGCTACGTCGTCGCGCAGTGCCTCGGTGGCCTTGCCGGCGCCGGCGTGCTCTACATGATCGCCCGCGGCGCCCCGGGCTTCTCGATGGACGGCGGCTTCGCCTCCAACGGCTACGGTGAGCACTCCCCCGGCCAGTACTCCCTCGCCGCCTGCTTCATCGCCGAGTTCGTGCTCACGGCGTTCTTCCTGTTCGTGATCCACGGTGCCACCGACAAGCAGTCGGGGACGACGATCGCCCCGATCGCCATCGGCCTCTGCCTGACGCTCATCCACCTGATCAGCATCCAGGTGACCAACACCTCGGTGAACCCGGCCCGCAGCCTCGCCACTGCGTTCTTCGTCGGCGGCTGGGCGGCCCAGCAGTTGTGGCTCTTCTGGGTGGCGCCGATCCTCGGCGGCATCGTCGGCAGCCTGCTTTACAAGTGTGTCGACGACGCCGAGGCATGATCCTGGCCAAGTCCGCACTGTCATCACCACGAACCGGCCGTCCGCCCCGTGCGGACGGCCGGTTTTTTTCATTTCAAACGGGAGCGGCTGTCAGCGCGGATTCACTCCCCCCGAGCCATTGCAAGCTCATCGAGGGGTCGCCCGTGCTTCGTGAGCCGGCGTAGGATGCAAGCGAAGCCATGGATGGCGCAGCGCAGCAGGCTCCGAGTGAGCGGAGGCCCCGGAGGGCCGGAGCAAACGTCCGGCGACGGGGCACGGGCGACCCCGAAGCCAGGCTCGAGTCTGAATCACTTTCGGGAGTCGGCCCGAGCGCGGTTCCGTCGGCGATGACGGTGCGCCGGTGCCCTTGAGTTGACGGTGCCCCACCGCGCATGAAAAACCCCCGGGGCGTTCGCGCCCCGGGGGTCGATTGGTGCCGCGGTGATTCTTCCGATCACTTCGCCGTGATGTCGTAGCAGAGGATCGCGTCCTGCTCGCGGAGGTAGAGCTTCCCGTCGAGGATCACCGGATGCGCCCAGCTCGGGCGGGCATCGCTGTCGGGGATCTTGAACGTGCTCACTTCCTTGTAGCCGGCCGGATCGGCCTTCACCAGCGCCAGGATGCCGTCCTGAAAGCGGAGATAGACGTGGCCGTCGCCGGCCGCCACGGCGATCGAGCCCTTGCCGGTGCCGCGTTCCTTCCAGACGATCTTGCCGGTCATCAGCTCGGCACAGAACGGAATCCCCTGGTCGTCGGAGTCGCCGTAGATGTGGTCGCCGACGAGGACGAGGCCGCCATGCTTGTTGGCGAGATCCTGCTTGAGACCGTAGATCTCCTCCATCTTTACCCCGTCGGCCGTCGCCACCTGCTTGAGCAGCGCGCCACCGCGGCGGTAGCCGGCCGAGAAGAAGACAAGGTCGCCGCGGACGATCGGGGTGGGGATGACGGCGGTCGTCTGGTCGATCGGAAAGCTCCAGAGGAGCTTGCCGCTGGCGGCATCGACGCCGACGGCACCACTGGCGGTCGTCTGCACGTAGACCTTCCGATTGCCCACCTTCGAGATCACGATCGAGGAGTGGCCGGCGCCGCGGCAATCCTTCATCGGGCACTTCCAGATCTCCTTGCCCGTCTTCTTGTCGAGCGCGACCATCATCGCGCCGTCGCCGCCCGGGGTGACGATGAGACGGTCGCCATCGACCAGCGGCGACTCGCTGTAGCCCCAGCCATCCCCCTTCTTACCGCCAAATGCGGCCTTGAGATCGATGCGGAAGGTCTCCTTGCCGTCGGCCACTTGGCAGCAGATGAGTTGCCCCTGCGGCGTGATCACGGAGACGAGATCGCCGTCGACCGTCGGCGTGCTCCGCGAGCTCTGCCACGACTCCGGCCCCTCGTTCCAGGCCTGGCCCGTCTTCGTCTTCCAGAGCTGCTTGCCCGTCTCCCGGTCGTAGCAGGTGAGGTATTCGTCCTTGTCGTCACCGGTGGTGGAGAGGCCGTCGCCGAGGGTCACGATCCGCGAGCCTGCGATCGCTGGGGTAGCGTAGCCGCGGCCGGCGCCGACCGCCTTCCAGAGGAGCTTCGGGCCCCCCTCCGGCCACGACTCGAGGAGGTTCGTATCGGGGGCCACGGCGGTGCGGGAAGCACCACGGAACGTCGGCCAGTCTTCCCCCCGGACGGTGCCGGTGACGAGCGTGCCACCGACGGCGAGCGCGAGGAGCGAGGCGAGGGGAAGACGGGGAAAAGAACGGGGCATGAGTCGGGGCTCCGGACGGTGGGAACGGGTGGTCGGGGCGAGCAAAATGCGCGGCTCAGGGGCATGTCGAGGGTACGGGCTAGGCGCCGGGGCGGTCAAGATTCCGCCCCCTCCCCCACCCCATGATCAGCGAGTAGAAGACCGGCGTGAAGAAGATCCCGAAGACGGTCACCCCGAGCATCCCGGAGAACACCGCCGTCCCCAGCGCCACGCGCATCTCGGCCCCGGCGCCGCGGCCGAGGACGAGCGGGACGACGCCGAGGATAAAGGCCAGGGATGTCATGAGGATCGGCCGGAGGCGCATCCGGGCCGCCGTCAGCACCGCCTCGGAAAGCGACAGGCCGGCATCCTGCTGCTGCTTGGCAAACTCGACGATCAGGATCGCGTTCTTCGCCGCCAATCCCACGAGGACCACCAGCCCGATCTGCGTGAAGATCGAGTTGTCGAGGCCGGCGATCCACACCCCCGCGATCGCCGCCAGGAGGCACATCGGCACGATGAGGATGATCGCCAGCGGCAACGACCAGCTCTCGTATTGGGCCGCGAGGACGAGGAATACAAACACCGTCCCGAGGGCAAAGACGATGCCGGCGGTGTTGCCGGCGAGGATCTGCTGGAGCGACAGCTCCGTCCAGGCAAACTCCATCCCAGGAGGAAGGACCCCCTGCCCCTCCGGCGGCGGCGAAGCGAGCGTTTCCATGAGGGCGATCGCGTCGCCGGAGCTCGTCCCCGGCAACGTCGAGCCGTTGATGTCGGCCGAGGGGAGGAGGTTGAAGTGGTTGACGACCGCCGGGCCGCTCGTGTCGGTGACGGTGACGAGCGTCGAGAGCGGCACCATCTCACCGGCGGAGTTTCGGACCTCGAGCCGGCCGATGTCCTCGCGCCGCATCCGGAAGTCGCGGTCGGCCTGGACGAGCACCGGCCAGTTGCGGCCGAAGGCGGTCCAATCGTTGACGTAGGCGCTGCCAAAATAGATCTGCAGCGCCGCGTTGACCTCGACGAGGTCGACCCCCTGCGCCTTGACCTTCTCCCGATCGATGTCGACGAAGAACTTCGGCTCGTCGGCCCGGAAACCGGAGAACAGCCCCGTCAACCCCGGCTGCGCGGCGGCCACATCGACAAGCGCCGCGGCCGCTGCCTCCAGCCGCTGCGGGCCGGCCGAGGCGCGGTCGAGCACCTGAAGCTTGAAGCCGCCGGCATTGCCGAGGCCGTCGATCGGCGGGGCGCCGAAGGCGACCACCTGCGCCTCGCGGATCTCCGCGAAGCTTCGCCGCAGAGCGCGGAGGATCGCGACTGCCGAGCGCTGTGGATCGACCGCCCGCCGGGCAAACGGCTCGAGGAGGACAAACATCCCGCCGGCATTCGGCTGGTTGACGTTGGCTAGAAGCGAGTAGCCGCTGACGGAGATCCTGTGGGCCACGCCCGGAACCGCTTTCACCCGTTCCTCCAGATCGGCCATGACCTCCGCCGTGCGTTCGGCACTCGCTCCAGGAGGGAGCAGCGCCGTGACGAGGAGATAGCCCTTGTCCTGCTGCGGAATGAACCCCACCGGGACGGTCGTGAAGCCGTAGTAGGTGAGGGCCATGAGGCCGACATAGAGGGCGATGACGACGATCCCCATCCGCAGGAGCCTCCCCACCACCGCGCCGTAGACGCCGGTGGTGAGGTCGAAGAACAGATTGAAGAAGCGGAAAAAAGCGGCCAGGAGCCCGTTGACGGCTCCCGCCCCCCACCAGCCCGCAAGCGCCCCCAAGGCGAACAGCCCGAGCCGCACGCTCCACTCAGCAGCCCACGGCGGCACCGGCGCCGTCGCCAGCCCCGCCGCCACGAGCCCCCGGGCCTCGAGAAACCACACGGCCAGCAGCCCTGCCAGCAGCGCGATGCCCGCCGGAGGGAGCGGATCGCGCCGTGCGGCTTTCGCTTCCGCGCCGCCCGTGGCGGGGCTGCCGGGCTCCGGGCCGGCCGAGGGCGTGGCGCCATCGCCGTGGTGGTGCGAAGAAAAAAGGAGCACGCAGAGGGCCGGCGAGAGGGTGAGGGAATTGAAGGCCGAGATCACCGTGCTCGCCGCGATCGTGAGGGCGAACTGCCGATAGAACTCGCCGCTGATCCCGGTGATGAAGGCCGTCGGCACGAACACCGAACAGAGCACCAGCGCGATCGCGATCACAGGCCCCGCCACCTCCCCCATCGCGCGCCTGGCCGCCTCGCGCGCCGTGAGCCCCCCCGACAACCAGCGCTCGACGTTCTCGACGACGACGATCGCGTCATCGACGACGATCCCGATGGCGAGCACGAGGCCGAACAGCGAGAGATTGTTGAGGGAGAAGCCGAACAGCCGCATCGCGGCAAACGTCCCCACCAGTGACACAGGCACCGCGACCATCGGGATGATCGTTGCCCGCCAATCCTGAAGAAAGACGAGGACGACGATGAACACGAGGACCACCGCCTCGAAGAGCGTCTTCCAGACCTCGCGGACGCTCTCCTCGACGAACACCGTCGTGTCGTAGTGAATCGCATACTCGAGCCCCTCTGGAAAGCCACGCTCAAGCAAGGCCATCTCGTGCCGGATCCGCTCGGCGGTGGCCAGGGCATTCGATCCGGGCTGTTGGAAGAGCGCGACGGTGACCCCCTCCTGGCCGTCGAGCCGACTGCCGACGTCGTAACTGCGGGCCCCGAGCTCGGCCCGGCCGACGTCGCCGAGACGGACGATCGCTTGCCCCGTGGTGGCCAGATCATGCCCGGGGCCGGCGCGACCGGCGGCGACGGCCGGGGCGCCCGGGGGAAGCGGGCCCGCGGCTTTCACGATCACGTTCTCGAAGGCCGCCGGATCGGGGAGCCTTCCGGCCGCGGTCACCGGCACCTGGAAATCGAGGCCGAGGGTGGCCGGTGGCTGGCCGATCCGCCCGGCGGCGACCTGGACATTCTGCTCGCGGAGGGCACGGACAACATCGGTGGCCGTGAGCCCGCGGCTGGCGAGCTTGCCGGGATCGAGCCACACCCGCAGGGCGTAGTCGCGGGCCCCGAGAAACTGGACGTCCCCCACCCCCTCGATGCGCGCCAGCGCATCCTTCACCTGGAGAAGCGCGTAATTGGAAATGAACAGCTGATCGAGCCGCTCCGCCGGCGAGAAGAGATTCACGCAGAGGAGGATGCTCGGCGACTTCTTCCGCGTCGTCACCCCCTGCCGGCGGGCTTCCTCGGGGAGCTTCGCCAGCGCCACCGCCACCCGGTTCTGCGTCAGCACCTGGGCCTTGTCGATGTCGGTGCCGAGCTTGAAGGTGACGTCGATCGACGCCTGGCCGTCGCCGGTGCTCTTCGACGACAGATAGAGCATCCCCTCGACGCCGTTGATCTCCTGCTCGATTGGCGTGGTGACCGTCTCGGCGACGACCTCCGCGGAGGCGCCTGGATAGGACGCGGTGACGGCGATCGTGGGAGGGGCGACATCCGGATACTGCCCCACCGGCATGCCGACCAGCGCCACGCCGCCGACGAGGAGGATCACCACCGAGAGAACGGTAGCGAAGACGGGCCGGTCGATGAAGAACTGCGAGAACATACGGCGACGGTCATTCCCTGGCGGGCGGGGCCTGGGCTTCGACCGGCCGGACGACGGCCCCGTCGCGGACACGTTGCAGGCCGCTGACGACGACCCGGTCGCCCGCAGCGAGCCCCTTTGTCACCACGCGCAGCTG
>CAMARC010000041.1 GCA_945860405.1 Candidatus Kuenenia stuttgartensis
GCGGCACACCTCACCGGGGCGATCGATGCTGAATGGTCGGAGCATGGCTGGGACGGTGCCTTCAGCGCGACACTGACGGAAGTCGATCTCGCCGCCGTCACCGCGACGCTCCCCTGGTCTGCCCGAGGGCGGGCGCGTGTCGTCGTCAATGAATGCCGGATGACCGCCGGGCGAATGACGTCGATCCGGGCGGGAGTGGAGGTCGGCGCCGGCGGGCTCGAGCAAGCAGGGCTTGAGGCGCTCGTGACGACACTCGGCTGCCGGCCTGGCCCCGGCTGGAGGCCGGCGACCCGGCGCGGGGAGGTTGGATTTGTGGGGGGGGCTGCCAGCCTCGAGATCGACCGCCGTGGCCTGCGGATCGGAAACACGGCTTTCTCGGGGATCCTGTGCGGTGACGGCGGCATGCTGCTCGAGCCCCCCGTGACGGGCGTGAGTCTCGATCGGGTCGCACGGGCGCTCTCCCCCGCGACCACGCTGGCGGTGCCAGCCACGCCGATGAGCGGTTGGCTCCTCTCGGTATTCCCATTTCCCCCGGGAGACGCGCCGGGAGCGGAGGGAGGAAAGCCGGTGGATCCGGGCCGGTCGGCGTCCCGTGATCTCCCCAACGCCCCCGCCGGGCCGGTGGGAGCAGGCGGTCCAGCATCGCGACGGTGATGATGGAGGGCCCCTCGCCCCACTCACGCGGAGGGGGGCGGGGGGAAATTGACGATTTCTTGACGTTGATTCGACTCCAGACTGACCCGCCGATGCTGGCAAGCCGGGGGAAATGCATCACAGTAGCGGTTGGTCGTGCGACGGAGATTTCCGTTGACGGCTCTCCGCCGCCGCGCGGCGATGTTCCCACCAACCTACGAGGCCCGGCCCGACATGACGTCGAAGACCAGCCAGTTCCGCAAACACTCAAGCCAAGCCATGAACAGCAAGCAAGGCAAGCAAGGCAAGCAAGGCACGAACAGCGAGTACGGGTCAACGACCACGGCTCCCGCAAAGTCGCATCCTGCAGACGCCTCCAGCAGCCAGCCGATCGATGTCGATGCCGACGAGTTTGCCCTCGGACGATCGGCGATCGGTGGCCCGCAAAGCGAACTGCACGGCCACGCCTCGATGACCGATTCCGAGGAATTGTCCGCAGCATCCGACACCGTCCACGGGCCGGCCGCTCAGCACTGGACCGACCTCGACTGGCCGGTCGTGATCTGGATCGGCGTGATCCATGCGGCGGCCCTCGTGGCCCCCTTTTACTTCACCTGGTCGGGGCTGGCGATCTGCGTGGCGCTCAGTTGGGCCACCGGCAGCCTTGGCGTCTGCCTTGGCTACCACCGTCTCCTCACGCACGGCAGTTTCTCGACCACCCGGGCCGTGAAGATGTTCTACGCCTGGATGGGGGGCATCTCCGGCGAGGGGTCGGCGCTCCACTGGGTGGCGAATCATCGCAAGCACCATGCCTTCAGCGATCTCGAAGGGGATCCGCACACCCCGTACGAAGGCGGGTTGTGGAGCCACATCCTCTGGATGTTCCCGCGGCGCGATCCCGCCGAGCTCGACGCCCATTGCCGTCGCTGGGCCCCCGACCTCTACAAGGATCCGGGGATCCTCTTTCTCCACAAGACGTTCCTCCTTTGGCACTTCATCATTGGATCGGCCCTCCTCATGGCCGGGGCGTCGCTCTATGACTGGCGGACCGGGATCTCGTGGCTGCTTTGGGGCCTGGCCGTGCGGATGGTGTACGTGTTCCACGTCACCTGGTTTGTCAACTCCGCGACCCACATCTGGGGCTACCGCAACTACGAGACGTCCGACAACTCCCGGAATCTCTGGTGGGTCGGTTTGCTCGCCTTCGGCGAAGGGTGGCACAACAACCATCACGCTTTCCAGCGGATGGCCAAGCACGGCCATCGGTGGTGGGAGGTCGATACGACCTACTGGATGATCCTCGCCATGGAGAAGCTCGGACTGGCCTGGAACGTCGTCAAGACGCCTCGCGGGGGGCGAACGGCCGTCTCCTGATGGTCGCTAGGGCGGCTCCTCCGGCCGGCTTGGATGCCGGTGGAGCCGGGCTGCTGTTGCAAATCGGCCCCCTGCCGATACACTTTTTGGGTCAATACGAGCCAGGGGTCGTCGCGGTGAAAGCCGCTGTCAGTTTGGTTCTCGCGGTATGCGTGCCGGTGGTACATGGAGAGGGATGCAGCGTGCATCCTCGGAGTGCCGCGCACGGCTTGCCCGTCACGTTTCAGGTCGCCTGCAAAAGGGCGGTTTTTGGCTGATGTCGCTCACGAAAGATCGAAAAACGGAACTCATCGGTACGTATCGGCGAGGGACTGCCGACACCGGCTCTGCCGAGATCCAAATTGCCCTGCTCTCGGGCCGGATCACGCATCTCACCGACCACTTCAAGAAGCACACGAAGGACTTTGCAAGCCGTCGTGGACTGCTGCAGATGGTGAGCCGACGTCGCCGCCTGCTCGACTATCTCAAGCGCGTCGAGCCGCAGCGGTATCTCGACATCATTCAGCGGCTTGAGATCCGCAAGTAGTTGTTCGCACGTCAAGGTTGGGCCTGGTCGCCGTGCGCCCTAGGCAACCCTCCTTCGCGCTCTCTGCGAACAGGTTGCCGGGGCCGGCCTCCGGCCCGTGAGGGGATCGGGGACTCGTTTTCCCGACAGGGCGTTTCGACGTCCCGTGATCGCGAGGACGGTCCCGTGGAAGGTTTCATGGGAAGGGATTCTGGTCTGTTGGGGATTCGCATCGGGGGGGAACTTTGTCGCCCCGATTTCGGATCCCGGTCCAAGCGATGCTCCCGGCGGTTCGTTGCTGTCGGGAGTGTGCCACCGGGATGTGCCCCCCGTTTGCGGATGGGGGCAGTCAGGACGGTCGGCACGGGCGGCGGTGGGGTCCTGGAGGTCCGGCACGTGGCCGGACCTCGGACGTGTCGCCGCCTTGGTTCGGTATCGGGGGTCGGAGCTTTCGCTCCGTTGCCCCTCGTGACGGCTCCGTGCACAGGGCACGTGGCCGGGCGGGAAGGGAAGAAAGAAGAGTTTTCATGAAAACGGTTGTTGAACGCAAATTCGGGGATCACACCCTCAGCATCGAGACAGGTCAGTTGGCGAAGCAGGCGGCGGGTGCCGTCCTCGTGCGCTTTGGCGAGACGGCGGTCATTGTCGCCGCCGCGACTGGCGCTCCGCGCGCCGGCATCGATTTCTTTCCGCTCACCTGCGATTACCGGGAGCGTGCCGCCGCAGCGGGCAAGTTCCCCGGTGGCTTCCTCAAGCGTGAGGGACGGCCGACGATGAAGGAGACGCTCACCAGCCGTCTCATGGACCGTCCGATCCGCCCGCTGTTTCCCGATGGTTTCTACGACGAGGTCCAGATCCAGGCTTCGGTGCTCTCCAGCGACAAGCAGAACGACGGCGACGTCCTGGCGATGAACGGGGCCTCGGCGGCGCTGTGCATCTCACAACTCCCCTTCCGCGGACCGCTCGGGAGTGTTCGGCTGGCGCAGGTGGACGGGGTTTTCATCCCGTTCCCGACGCAGGATCAGCTCGAGGAGAGCGATCTCGACCTGATCGTGTCGGGCAGCGAGACCGCCGTCCTCATGATCGAGGGCTTCGCCCGCGAGATGCCCGAGGCCCGCATGCTCGAGGCGATCAACGAGTGCCACCGCGTCATCCGCGAACTGTGCGCGATGCAGCATGAGCTTGTCCGTCTGGCCGGCAAGCCGAAGAAGGAGTACGTCCTTGCCGACTACACCAACCTCCGCGAGCGGCTCACCCGCGACTACCTCCACGATCTCAAGGCCGCCAAGGCGACCACCGTCAAGGCCGAGCGTGGCCAGGCCGTGAAGGCCCTCAAGGAGAAGGCAAAGGCGGCGATCGTTCCGCTCGAGGCGGCCGGGGCCGCCAAGCCGGGCGACGCCGGCGGTGTCAGCGAAGCCGATTTCTCCCACGTCTGGCACGGGCTCGAAGAGCGTGCCGTCCGGGATCTGATCTACGAAGGCAAGCGTCCTGACGGCCGTGATTACACCACCCTCCGTGCCATTGCCTGCGAGGTCGATCTGCTCCCGCGTGTCCATGGCTCGGCGCTCTTTCAGCGTGGCGAGACCCAGGCACTCGTGACGATCACCCTCGGCACCGGCAAGGATGAGCAGCGTGTCGATGGCCTCCTCGACGAGTATTCCAAGAAGTTCATGCTCGATTACTACTTCCCGTCGTTCTCCGTCGGTGAGGTCCGCCCGATCCGCGGCCCCGGCCGGCGCGAGATCGGCCACGGGGCCCTTGCCGAGCGGAGCGTCAAGCCGGTGCTCCCCGCTCCCGATGTCTTCCCCTACACGATCCGCGTGATCTCCGACATCCTCGAGTCGAACGGCTCGAGCTCGATGGCCTCGGTGTGTGGTGCGACGCTCGGCCTGATGGCCGCCGGCGTGCCGATCACGAGCCCCGTCGCAGGGATCTCGGTCGGGCTCGTGAAGCAGTCGGAGCACGAGTGGAAGCTCCTCACCGACATCATCGGTGACGAGGACCACTACGGCGACATGGACTTCAAGATCGCCGGGACACCGACCGGGATCACGGGCATTCAGCTCGACCTCAAGATCGACGGCATCTCGCCGGCGATCATCGAGGCGACGCTGAAGCAGTCGCGCGAGGCCAGGCTCGAGATCCTCCGCTCGATGCTCTCGGCGATCCGTCGCCCGCGTCAGGAGATCTCACCGTGGGCCCCGCGGCTCCTGCGGACGCAGATCAACCCCGAGAAGATCGGCCTCCTCATCGGACCGGGCGGAAAGACGATCCGTGCCATCCAGGAGTCGACAGGCGCAAGCATCGAGGTGGAGGACGACGGCACGGTGACGGTGGCCAGCCACGACGCCGAGGGGGCGATGGCAGCCATGGCCAAGATCGAGGCGCTCACCGCCTCGATCCAGGTCGGCCGGATCTACGAGGGACGCGTGACGAGCATCAAGGACTTCGGCGCGTTCGTCGAGCTCGTCCCTGGCAAGGATGGTCTGTGCCACATCAGTGAGCTGTCGGACGACTATGTCTCCAGTGTCGGCGACGTTTGCCGCGTGGGCGACGTCATGCGGGTCAAGGTGATCGCTGTCGACGACCAGGATCGCGTCAAGCTGAGCCGCAAGGTGGCGATGCGTGAGCTGGCCGAAGGCGGCAATGGCGGAAGCACCGGCAACGCCGGCTCCTGAGCCGTCGCGCGACCAAGCGTGATCTCCCGGGCGCCGCTGCCAATCGTGGCGGCGCCCGGGGATCGGCGCGGGAGGGGAAGCATGTCTTCGGCAGCCGAAACGGTGCATCCCCGCGCGGAAACGTATGCCGAGTTTGCGGCGTTGGTGGGGGCCCTCGCCCATGAGATTCGCAATCCGCTCTCCACGATCCGGCTTAATATGGAGCTGCTGGCGGAGGACTTCGAGAACACCGATCCGCAGTCGCCGACGAAGCATCGTGACCGGCGTGCCAAGGCGAAGATCGAGCTTGTCCGGGAGGAATGCGATCGCCTCCAGAAGCTCCTTGGAGATTTCCTCGACTTCGCCCGGCAGGAATCGCTGACGCTCGAGCCGGGCAGCCTGAACGTCGAAATCGATCAGCTCCTCGACTTCTTCGCGCCGCGGGCCAGCGAGGCGAATGTCGAGCTCGTCCGCTATCTCGATCCCGAGTTGCCGATGGTTCGCCTCGACCGCGAGACCTTCCGCTCGGCGCTGCTCAACCTTCTCATCAATGCCGTGCAGGCGATGGATGCCGGCGGGCAACTCGTCGTTCGCACCCGTCCTTCCGGGCTAGGGGTGGCGATCGAGCTGATCGACAACGGCCAGGGGATGTCCGAGGAGACGCTCGCCAAGGTATTCCGCGCTTTCTACACGACGAAACAGGGAGGGAGCGGCCTCGGCTTGCCCACCTCCCGGAAGATCGTCGAGGCGCATGGCGGCACGATCGACATCGAGAGCGCACCGGGGCGGGGCACAAAAGTGACGATCTGGCTGCCGGCGCCCCCCAGGCTTCCCACCGCCGGGGCCAGGATGCCTCAACGAGGCCAGTGACGATGCAGCCGCCACTCTTTTCCGGCCAGGCATGTCCGCGGTCGGTTTGTTCAAGTTTTGAGTGGCGGCAAGGAACTGGACGGGGCAGCCCCACCCTTCGTACTCTCTTACCATGACCGGATCCCGAGAATCCCCGCCGTCGCCCACACCGGTCCTCCCCGACGCGGGGACACAAAAACTCGTGCGCGTGCTCGTCGTCGACAACGACATCGTGCATGCGCGGACGATGGGGGAAGGGCTCAGTCGCCTCGGCTACCAGTGCTCGATCGTCGGCAGCGGTACCGAGGGGGCAAAGAAGATCGAGCAGGAATCGTTCGACGTCGTCGTCACCGACCTGATGATGAACGACATCGGCGGCCTCGAGATCCTCTCTCGGGCCAAACTGGCCTCCCCTGAGACCGAGGTGATCGTCGTCACGGGCCACGGCACCGTCCCCTCGGCGGTCGCGGCGATGCAGCAGGGGGCGTTCACCTACCTCCAGAAGCCGCTCGATCTCTCCCACCTCCGCACGGCGGTCGACCGGGCCAGCGAAGGGGTGAGGCTGAAACGGCAGAACCTCGAGCTCCACCAGCGCCTCGACGAGAAGTTCGGATTCGAGGGGGTCGTCGGATCGAGTCCGCAGATGCTGTCGCTCATCGAGCGGCTCAAGCGGATTGCCCCCACCGACGCCACCCTCCTCATCCAAGGGGAGACCGGCACCGGCAAGGAGCTCGTCGCCCAGGCCGTCCACCAGAACAGCCCGCGAAAGAACAAGACCTTCGTCGCCCTCAACTGCGCCGCGCTGAGCGAGAACATCCTCGAGAGCGAGTTGTTCGGGCATGTCCGCGGTGCGTTCACCGATGCGTCGAGCGATCGGGTGGGGAAGTTCGAGTACGCCAACGGCGGGACGCTGTTCCTCGACGAGGTCGGCGACATGCCGATGGCAACGCAGATCAAGCTCCTGCGGGTGCTCGAGTCGGGCGAGATCACCCGGGTGGGCTCGAACACCCCCGTGCGGGTCAACGTCCGGATCCTCTCCGCCACCAATCGCAACCTCGAAGAGGCGATCGCGGCCGGGGCCTTCCGCAGCGATCTCTACCACCGCCTCAAGGTCGTGACGATCGCCATCCCGTCGCTCCGTGAACGGTCGGCCGATCTCCCCCTCCTCATCGAGCACTTCATCCGGCTGTTCTCGAAGCGGCACGGGAAGTCGATCAAGGGGATGTCGCTGCCGGCGCGGATGAAGCTCGCCGCGTTCGCCTGGCCCGGGAACGTCCGGCAACTGCGGAACGTCATCGAGAGCATGGTCGTCGTCGACTGCGACGAGACCCTCGACGTCGACGACCTGCCAGTCGAGATCGAGCCGGCCGGGGCGCCGGTGGAAGAAGCCGGGGCGGCCGGGCTTCCCGGCCTCGCCGGGCTGGTCGGGCGGCCCCTGGAGGAGATCGAGCGGTTGTTCATCGCCGAGACCCTGAAAGTGACCGGCGGCAACCGCGAGCAGGCCGCCGAGATGCTCGGCATCGGCGAACGGACGCTGTATCGCAAGATCAAGGAGTTCCAGCTGTCGTGACTCTCTCCGTGGCGGCGCCGCCACGGAGGTCCGATCGCCTGCCATGGGACGCATCCACACGCTGCCGATGTCGGTCGTCAACCGGATCGCTGCCGGCGAGGTGGTCGAACGTCCGGCGAGTGTCGTCAAGGAGCTCCTCGAGAACGCCCTCGACGCCGGTCCGTCACGGATCGCCGTCACGCTCGAGCAGGGGGGCGTGGGCCTCGTGCGGGTCGTGGACGACGGCGCCGGCATCGACGCCGAGGACCTTCCCCTGGCGGTCGCTCCGCACGCCACGAGCAAGCTCCGCGTCGCCGACGACCTCGAACGGATCGGAACGCTCGGTTTCCGCGGCGAGGCCCTCGCTTCGATCTCCGAGGTGGCGCGGGTAGTGATCCGCTCCCGGACGCCGACTGGAGAGCACGGCGCCCGCCTCGAGGTCGACAGCGGGGTGATGGGAGACGTCGCGCCGGAGGGATGTCCTGTCGGCACGACCGTCGAGGTCCACCAACTGTTCTCGAAAGTGCCTGCCCGGCGGGCCTTCCTCCGTGCGCCGTCGACGGAATGGTCGCACGCCTCCGAGGCCTTCGTGCGCACCGCCCTGGCCCACCCGGCCGTGGCGATGACGCTCGATCACAACGGCCGGCGCGTGCACGATCTCCCCGCGGCCGACCGGTGGCGGACGCGGATCGGCGACTTGTTCGGCACGCAACTGGCCGAGCGCCTCATCGAGGTCGAGGCCTCCGACGAGGAGATCTCGGTGCACGGGTTGGTCGGTCGTCCCGAGGACGACATGGCCGGCACGCGGCTCCAGCATCTTTTCGTGTCGGGCCGACCGTTCCGCGACCGTTCGATCCTTCACGCGGTGCAGGAGGGCTACCGGGGCGTGCTCCTCACCGGCCGGCAACCGATCGCCTTCCTCCGCTTCGAGATCCCCCCCGATCTCGTCGACGTCAACGTCCACCCGGCAAAGATGGAGGTGCGGTTTCGCGATCCCTCGCGGCTGTATCGGCTCGTCCTCTCGGCCTTGCGGACGAAGTTCCTCACCCTCGACCTCCGCGCACCGCTCACGCCGCCGGGAGAACCGGGCCGGAATGCCTCTGCCGCCGCGGCGGCCTGGCCTCCGCTCGGCGAGCTACGGCAGGGCTCGGGAACGTTGGACGGGCGCTTGAATGCCCCGTCACCGGAGCCCTGGTTCAAAGCCCCACTCCCCCCCTGGAAGCCGCAGACACCGCTCGCGCCTCCCTCTCCGGCCATGCCGGCGACCCTCCCCGGCTGGGAGGAGGAGAGCGGCGACAGGAAAGCCGTGGCGGCCGAGCGCGGGGAGCGGGCTGTGCAGATGCACGACCGCTATCTCGTCGTCGAGAGCCGTGAGGGGATCGAGGTCATCGACCAGCACGCCCTCCACGAGCGGGTCCTCTACGAGCGCTTCAAGGGGGCGATCGCCGCCGGGAGTCTCGAGGTTCAGCCGCTCCTCATTCCCGAACGGCTCGACCTCGCCCCTGCCGACCTGGAGGTCGTGACGGAACATGCGGAAGCGCTCGCCTCGGCCGGCCTCCGCGTCGAGCCGTTTGGTGGATCGACCGTCATCGTCACGGCCAAGCCTGTGCTCGCCGGCGGGACGTCGGCAGCCGAGATGCTCCGCGAGGTCGTCGACCGCATCGCCGCGCTTCCCCCTGCCGCATCCGCTGGCCCCGGCAACGCGTCGTCGATGCTCGTCGACGAGGTGCTCCACGGGCTGGCCTGCAAGGCGGCCATCAAGGCAGGTGATCCCCTGTCGCAGCCCGAGATCGATGCCCTCGTTCGCGACCGGCACCTCGTCACCGATGCCCACCACTGCCCGCATGGGCGTCCGACCTCTCTGACCCTTTCGCGACACGAACTCGACCGGCAGTTCCGGCGGACATGAGCCCTCTCCACCGGCCCCGCACCCCCTTGGACCCCCGCGACGGGGCACACACACCATGATCTGCGTCGGGATCGCCCGCGGCCGTCACCGGCACATGATCGCGGAGCACAAGTTCCTCGCCGACAACGGGATCGGCCTGGTGGAGCTGCGGCTCGACTTCATCCAGGGCAAAGTTCAAGTCAAGCGGCTGTTCCGCTCGCGACCCTGCCCCGCGATCGCCACCTGCCGGAGGGCTGCCGACGGCGGTCACTGGGCCGGCACCGAGGAGGAACGGCAACTCGTCCTCCGCACCGCGATCGTCGAGGGAACAGAGTATGTCGATCTCGAGGACGACATCGCCTCCCAGATCCGCCGCTACGGCCCCACGAAGCGGATCATCAGCCACCACGATTTCCACAAGACCCCCGCCGATCTCGCCTCGCTCCACAAGCGTCTGGCGGATCTCGACGCCGACATCGTCAAGATCGCCACGATGTCCAATCACCCCAGCGACAACCTGCGGATGCTCGAGATGGTGCAGGCGGCGACGGTGCCGACGATCGGGATCTGTATGGGCGACATCGGGATGCCGACCAGGGTGCTCACCGGCCGGTTCGGCTCACCGTTCACCTATGCGACCTTTCACGAAGACCGCCTCCTCGCTCCCGGGCAGATCGGCTGGCGGCAGATGCGCGACGTCTACCGCTACGACCAGATCGGCGCGGCGACGAAGATCTACGGCGTCGTGGCCGACCCGGTCGGGCATTCACTCTCCCCCGTCGTTCACAACGCGGCGCTGGCCGCCGCCGGCATCGACGCGGTTTATCTTCCGTTCCGCGTTCCCGCGGAGCAACTCGACGAGTTTGTCTGGGAGGCAGGACGCTGGCCCCTGTCGGGCCTGAGCGTGACGATCCCTCACAAGGAAGCGATCCTCCGCCATGTCACCACGAAGGACGATCTCGTGACGGCGATCGGGGCGACCAACACGCTCACCTTCACCGCCGACGGCGTCACGGCCCACAACACGGATGCCACCGCCGCCGTCGAAAGCCTCGAATCGGCGCTCCAGAAGCAGGGGGGCGAGGGGCTCGTCGATGTCACGGCCGTGAAAAGCGCGCTGGTCCTCGGGGCGGGAGGGGCGGCGCGGGCGGTCGCCTTCGGCCTCCGGAAGCGGGGGATCGAGGTCACGGTCTGCTCGCGGACGGTGGAGAGGGCCAAGCGGATCGCGGCGGAGGTTGGCTGCAAGGCGATCGATTGGCCGGCCCGCTACAAGGTCCCCTACGAATGCATCGTCAACGCCACGCCGGTGGGGATGCATCCTCTGGTCAACGAAACGCCTTTCGAGAAGGAACACCTCCGCCCCTACATGGTCGTCTTCGACACGGTCTACAATCCGGAAAACACGCTCCTCGTGAAGGAGGCGCGCGCGGCCGGCTGCCGGATCGTGACGGGCGTCGACATGTTCGTCCGCCAGGCGGCGATCCAGTTCCGAGTGTGGCATGGCGTCGATCCGTCGGAGACGGTGATGCGCGAGGCCCTCAAGCGCGCGACGGCCTCGGCAAAACTCCCCGGCTGAGCGGAGGCGACAGTCCCATGCCCAGAGTCACTCTCATCGGCTACCGCGGCACGGGCAAGTCGACCGTGGCCGCTGCCCTGGCGCAGAGGCTCGGCTGTCCGTGGTGGGATGCCGATGTCGAGCTCGAAAGGGTCGTCGGCACGTCGATCGCCTCTTTTGTCCGCGAACACGGGGAGCCGACGTTTCGCGATCGGGAGTCGGTCGTGCTCGGCGAGCTCCTCGCGAAGCCGGATGGGGTGCTCGCCACCGGAGGCGGGGTGATCCTCCGCCCCGGCAACCGGGAGCGCCTCCGAGAGCAGGGGGGCTGTGTCGTCTGGCTCACCGCGCCGGGCCCGATCCTCCGTCGCCGGCTCGCCGCCGATCCGACGACGGCCTCGCGGCGGCCCGGGCTGACCGGCGCCGATCCGCTCGCCGAGATCGACGCTACCCTGTCCACCCGTGAACCGCTCTACCGCGAGTGTGCCGGGGTGGTGATCGACACGTCGAGCGACTCACCAGAAAGCATCGTCGCGGCGATCCTCCGTGGGCTCGAGACTCCCAAGCGCGAGTCGCTGCCCCCCGGAGGAGCCTGATTGATGCCCCTCCCCGACCCCGGCCTGCTCGGAGGCGGTCTTGCCGCCGCCTTGATCGGTGGCGCCCTCGGCGTCGCGCAGACGTCGATCACGGGGCGCTGGTTAGCGGCGTGCGCGCGGGGGCTCGAGGAGGAGGCGCCGGGGCCGTCCTCCCCCGCAACGCCGGCCGAGGCGGTCGGGCCGTCGTCCTCGATCCGTTGGGCTACGCTCGCCGTCGTCGTCGGCTTGTGGTGGTGGGAGGTGCGTTGCTTCGGGCAACTTCCCTCCGATGCCGCCGGGCTCCCGCTCGTGGTTCCCTTCGCAGCGGTCGCCGGCCGCTGGTTGTCCCACGCGATCCTCTTTTGGCTGCTCTCAGCCGCCAGCTGGATCGACTTCCGCTACCGGGTGATTCCCGACTGGGTCACCATTCCGGGCTTCCTCGCCGGGCTCTTCCTCGCCTGGCTGCTGCCCGAGACGCTCCTCCCGGTGGCGGCCGAGGTGGCCCGTCCCTTCGCGACGCCGCTGCTCGAGGCCGACGTCCTCGGGTGGGCCGGTCCGCTCGGTCATGGTCTGGCTGGCCGAGGTGCGGGGGGAGAGGCGACGCCGATCATGCTCGTCGTGGCCCTCGCCTTGTTCACGGTCTGGTGGGTCGTCGGCACGGGGCCCGATTTCAGCGCGGTAGCCGACGCTGTGCCTGAGGGAGACGGGGGGGCCGCGGTGGCTGCACCCCTGCCCCCGGCGCCATGGTGGCCACGACTGGCCCTGTTGGCCGCCGGATGGCTGGCGGTAGCCGGCGCCTGGGCGATCGGCGGGCTCCGCTTCGAGGGGCTCCTGACGGCGCTTGTCGGTGCGGTGGTGACCGGAGGGATCGTGTGGGGAACGCGGGCTGGCGCGAGCCTGGCGCTCGGCCGCGAGGCGATGGGGCTCGGCGATGTGACGCTGATGGCGATGGTGGGCGCGTGGCTCGGCTGGCAGGCGAGCGTGCTTGCCTGCTTCCTCGGTGTGCTCTTCGGACTTTTTCATGCCGTTGTCCAGATCGTCCGCCACCGCGACAGTGAGCTCCCCTTCGGCCCGGGCCTGTGCATGGGCACCGCGACGGTCGTGATCGGCTGGCGGCCGCTGTGGCAGGCAGCGGCCGCGACGTTTGCCGAGACCGGCCAACTCGTCGGGATGGTCGTTGCCGTGGTCGTGGGGACGGCGCTGTCGCTGTGGGTCTGGGCGTCGCTAGGGCCGGTGGCCCGACGGGTCGCCCTGGCCGCGATGGTTCTCTTGGGGGTCTTGCTTTTTTGCTGGCTCCTGGTGCTCCAGGGCTGACGTTTGTCCTCTGCGGGGCCGTGGGCATCGGGCTTGTCCCCCCTCCGATCGCTCCCTACCATCCCCGCCTCCACCGGCGTCCCCCACCCACCACCGGCCCCGCGGGGGACCGGGGATCGGAACAGGCACCATGGCGGCCCAGCACCTCCGCATCGTTGCCTGTCTCCTCATCGCCCCGGTGGCGATCGGCTGCACGCAGAACCCCTTCCGTGCCACTTCCGGCATGATGCCGGTGAGCTTCGCGCCGCAGGCCCCGTCGCTGCCCCTCGCGCCGGCTACGGTGTCGCCGCTGCCGTCGTATGCCAACGCCGATCCGAAGGCGCTCGAGACGCAGTTGACCCGGAGCCGTCAGGAGACGCAGCTGGTGCAGGAGGAGCTGTCGGCGCTCCGCGAGCAACTCGCCTCGACCTCGTCGCAGTTGGCCCAGGCCCGGGCCGTGGCCCGCCCGGCGGGGCCTCCGGGAACGTTTGAATCAGCCGGGGATCCGGGGGCCCAGCCACTTGTCCCCGCGATCGATCCGGCCTCGATGCGCGAGGGGATGAATCATCTGGCGATCCCTGGCGTCACGTCCCGGCTCGATGGTTCGGTGGTGCGGATCGAGATCCCGGCCGACAAGCTCTTCGAGCCGGGGACGGCCTCGCTGCTCCCCTCAGGCGCCGCCCTCCTCTCGCAGACGGCGACGGAGGTGTCGGGCGTTTTCAAAGGGCAATTCATCGGCATCGAGGGGCACACCGACACCGAGCCGCTCCAGAACGCGACCTGGGGCTCGCCGCATCAGCTGAGCGTGGCCCGCGCCAGCGCCGTCTTCGACTTCCTCTGTGGCCGGACGACGCTCAAGGCGGCGCAGCTGTTCGTCGTCGCCCATGGGCCCAACCACCCGGTCGTTTCCAACGCCACGGCCGCCGGCCGGGCCCGGAACCGACGGATCGAGTTGGTCGTCTACCCCGAGCAGATCGCGCCCGAGCCGGCGGCTCCGCCGGCCGACCCCTCCGCCGGCTGAGAAGGCCGCCCGTGGCGCGGCCAGCAGGCCCTCCCGGCCGCCCGGCCGCCACCGTACACTGCCAGCATGGTCACGATCATCGATTACGGCAGCGGGAATCTCCGCAGCGTGCAAAAGGCGCTCGAGCGGATCGGCGTCGAGGCCCTCATCAGTGACGATCCGCAGCGCGTGGCGGAGTCGAAGCGGGTGGTGCTCCCCGGCGTGGGAGCCTTTGATGATGCGATGCGGGAACTGCGGGCCCGCGGCCTTGTCGAGCCGATCGTGGCGCATGTCCGCGCCGACAAGCCGTTCTTCGGAATCTGTATGGGCCTCCAACTTCTCTTCGAGACCGGCTGGGAGGGGGGCGAGAATCGCGGCCTCGGTCTCCTCGAAGGGGACGTGGCCCGGTTTGAACTCCCCGCGGGGATGAAGGTGCCCCACATGGGGTGGAACACCGTCACCTGGGGCGCCGCGGCCGGGGGATTCGCGCAGAGCCCCGACGATTGGTACTACTTCGTCCACTCCTACGCCGCTCGGCCCCGCGACACCAGCATCATCGCCGGGGTCACCGACTACGGGGGCGAGTTCTGTGCCGCCGTCGCTCGCGGCCGCTTGTTCGCCACGCAATTCCATCCCGAGAAGAGCCAGGAGGCCGGCATCCGTCTCCTCCGGGCGTTCGTTGACCGCCCGTGACCCGCGATCGAAGCTCCGCCGATTTCCTCTGACATTCCCCGCCGCCCTTCCGGAGATGCCCCCATGGACCTGTGGCCCGCGATCGACCTCCGCGGGGGGCGCTGCGTCCGTCTGCTCCAAGGGGACTACGACCGCGAGACGGTGTTTGCAGACGACCCGGTCGAACAGGTGCAACGATTCGTCGATCAGGGGGCCCGGCGGATCCATGTCGTCGACCTCGACGGCGCGAAGTCGGGGAGCCCGGTGCAGGCCGACCTCGTCGCCCGGATGGTGAGGGCGGCAGGGGTGCCCTGTCAGCTCGGCGGGGGAATCCGCTCGCTCGACACGGCCCGCGCCTATGCCGATGCCGGCGTCTCCCGGCTGGTCGTAGGAAGCGTCGCCATCGAGCAGCCGGAGCTCCTCGGGATCATGGCCGAGGCCCTCCCCGGCAAGATCGTTCTCGGCCTCGATGCCCGGGACGGTCGCGTCGCGGTCCGTGGCTGGGTCGACACGAGCCCGGTGCTCGCCCTCGACGTCGCCCGGCGGAGTGAGCATCTCCCGCTGGCCGGCGTGGTCTACACCGACATCGCCACCGACGGGATGCTCTCGGGGCCGAATCTGAACGCCCTGTCGGAGATGATCCAGAGCGTCCGCCTTCCGGTCGTGGCGTCGGGGGGAATTGCCGTTGCCGACGACCTCCGCCGGGTGGCTGGCATCGGCGCCGAGGGCTGCATCGTCGGCCGGGCCCTCTATGACGGCGGGCTGTCGCTCGCCGCCGCCCTGGCCGCGTGCGGCGAATCCGCCTGAAATCCCGCCGTTCCCCCTCCTTTCCCAGCCACCGGGGGCGGGGGCTTGGCGGGGGCAAACTGCCAAACAACCCTCAATTTCCGCAACCTTCCGCGTCGAAGGGAACGGTGGCGCGAGTGTCCGGGCGATCCGGTTCGGGTCCCGTGCCTGCCCCGGCTCCGTTACCAGCCTGACCGTCCCGTTGCCGAGCGGGTCGGCAGGGCCCTACGATCGAGTCTCATGGCTACCGACCTTCGCATCAAGGAACAGCTCCCGGAGCTCACCCGGCGGATCGTGGAGACGTATCAGGACGTCCCCACGATCCAGTACCTCGGGCACTGCCCGCTGCCGAAGTACGAGACGATCGTCGCTGCCTGTGAGGATCTCAAGGAGATCCTCTACCCGGGCTACCGGCGGCGCGAGAATCTCCACCTCGGCAACGTCACCTACCATGTCGGCGACCTCATCGACGGTCTCCATGACAAGCTGACGACGCAGATCGGCCGGGCCCTGCGCCACAGCGTGGCGGCCCGGGCTCAGGCGGCCGTCCACGGCGCCGAGTTGCCGGCCGTCCCGGATGTCGTCCAGGAATGTGTCGACGCTGCCGATTTCGATGCCCTCGGGCAGGCAAAGGCCGTGGAGTTTCTCGGGAAGATCCCCGACCTGCGCCGCGTTCTCGCCACGGATGTCCAGGCGGCGTACGACGGCGACCCGGCCGTGCGGACGCTCGACGAGGTGATCTTCTGCTATCCCGGGCTCGAGGCCGTCACGATCCACCGGCTGGCGCACCTTCTCCACCGCCTCGAAGTGCCGCTCATTCCCCGGATGATGGCCGAATGGGCCCATGCGCGGACCGGCATCGACATCCACCCCGGCGCGACGATCGGGGATCATTTCTTCATCGATCATGGCACCGGCGTCGTCATCGGCGAGACGTGCGAGATCGGCCGTCACGTCAAGCTCTATCAAGGCGTGACGCTCGGTGCGCTGTCGTTCCAGACCGACAGCGACGGGCATCTCGTCCGGGGGACGAAGCGTCATCCGACGATCGAGGACAACGTCGTGATCTACGCCAATGCCACCGTCCTCGGTGGGGCGACGCGGATCGGCCACGATTCCGTCATCGGCAGCAACGTCTGGCTGACGCGGAGCGTCGACCCCCGGACGACGGTCGTCCTCGAGCGGCCGAAGCTCCGCATGCGCGGCGAGGCCCCGGCCCTCGAGCACGACTACCAGATCTGACAGATCGTTCGGCCCGTCAGGTCGGCCGCCTTTGTCAGTCGATCCGCTCGAGTGTCACGCTCCGCAGGTCCATCACCGCGGCAGCCTTCTTTTCCAGAGGGGTGACCACGAGTCGCACGTTCCCGGCGGGGAGGTCGAGGGTGCCGATGGCCCGCGGCACAAAGCGTTGGAAGTGCCCCGTCTCCTCGACGGTGAACTCGAGCCCCGCGACGCCAGTGTTCAGTTCCACGGTCGATCCCCCCTGCCCCGCTCCGCAGCCCTGCAGAACGGTGACCCGGTAGCGGCCCGGCTCGTTGAGCCGGAAATCCCACCAGGCCCTGTCGGCGGCATTCACCCAGTAGCCGAGCGTGTCCTTCTCGGGCTGCGGCTCGTAGCAGAGCTTCTCTCCGGACACGGTCGCGTCCCTCGCCAACAGGCGGAACCATCCGTTTCGTGTTGCCTGGGGGCCGGCGTCGTCGTCGTCCATCGCCTTCCGCCACGCGGCAAGCGGGGCGACCATCTCGGCGGCTGTCGCCGCGGCAGGGAGCCTCGAGAGATCGATTTCGGCATGGCAGGACTGCCAGGCGGCCGGGTCGAAGCGAGGGTTGGCCGTCATCTCCTTTGCAGCGATGCTGCGGCGCCAGGCTTCGAGTCGGCCGCGGAGGTCGGCCACCCGCGCCGGCTCGGTCGCCGAGTGGTCGGTCGCCTCGCCGCCGTCGTCGCCGGTGTGAAAGAGCTCGAGGCGGCCGTCCTCGAAGTGTTCGACGAGCTTCCAATCGCCCAGTCGGATTGCACCGGCCGGCCGGCCCCCCTGGTTGGTGTAGTGGGGCTGGTGCCAGAAGAACGAGCGATCATTTCCGGCGGATGGGAGGGCCGCGTCAGCGAGATCTTGGAAGTCGGCAGGCTCCGGTGCGGCGACCCCGGCCAGGCGGCAGATCGTCGGAACGAGATCACCCGTGGAGACAGGGGCCGCCACGACGCGCCCTGCCTCGTTGCCGCGAGGAAAGCGCACCATGAGCGGCACCCGCAGGCCGCCGTCGTAGAGGAATCCCTTGCCGGCTCGGAAGGGGGCGTTGAACGTCGGCGGGGGATCGCCGATCTCCGGCACATGGAGGCCGCCGTTGTCGGAGGTGAAGGCGACGAGCGTGGTGTCGGCGATGCCGGCCTCGTCGATTGCCGTGAGAATCTTCCCCACCGCCTCGTCGAGCTTCGACACCAAGGTTGCATAGGTTGGATTGAACGCCCCCGCGTGCGCGGCTATCTCTGCCGCCGGGGCCGCCAGCGGCACATGCGGCGAATCGAAGCCGACGACGAGCAGGAATGGCTCGTCGTGGTGGTCGCGGATCTGCTCGGCAATGATCCGCACCGCGTCGGCGGCCTGCCGCTGCTCCCCCTTTGCCCCCTCCGGCGATTCAGCCCCGGGGTTGGCTCGCCCGCTGGCCGCCGTCGCAAAGCCCCGGTCGGTCGGCAGGGCCCCTTGGCCCCCGAGGTGCCACTTGCCGACGTAATGACTGCGGTAGCCGGCTGGAGCCAGCCGCTCGGCAAGCGTGGGAATCGCTGC
>CAMARC010000042.1 GCA_945860405.1 Candidatus Kuenenia stuttgartensis
ACGATCAATGAAGAGTCGCCCCACAAGGGCGGCGCAGGGATGCCCGATGGTACCCCGTCACAGACGGTTCCGATTCCCGGGACATTCCCGGGACACGACGCCCATGGACCGGGAACCCGGTCCGCCGCACGGGAGGGAACCCATGCCACGCGTTCCGTACAAAAATCTGACGCAATCGGACGAGATGGCGGAGAAGCTCGACATGAGCACGGCCGAGATCGGTCTCTCGGTGCGAACGACGAACTGCCTCGAAGAGAAGGGCATCTTCACCGTCCACGATCTCCTCAAGTGCAAGCGAGCCGATCTCCTCGGCATTTCCAATTTTGGGGAGAAGACGCTCGAGGAGGTTTATCGGGCCCTCGAGAAGATCGGCTTCTACCGCTCGGCGCAGTCATCCTCCCCCCAGGCGACGTTGCAGGGGACGAGCGGACTGTCCGGGGCTGCCAGCGAAGATCCCCACTGAACTCCGGACGAATAGGCCGGGGCATCCGGCAGGACGGAGCCAACCGCCGGCCGGCGCACGTATGGGTTGACCGGCCATGAGATTTCCGCGGTTCTTCACGAAGAAACGGGGCCATCGACGAACCGATTCCCATGCCTGGGGATCGTTCGCCGAGGGGCTCTTTTACGCGCTGTTGGTCGGCGCTGGGGTCGTGTTCGGACTTCTCTTGGTGACCGGAACGGTGTCCTACGCTCCGGCTGATCCAGACTCGGTCGTGCTCCAGCGTGGCTACGAATGGTGGATGTGGCTGCTGACGCTCCTCATTCCAGTGGCGCTGTTGGCCTTCGGTGGCTCCGGGCTCGTTCGGGTGGTGCGAGCATGGGGAAAGTCGCAAGAACATCGGGCGGCAGCGTCGAGAACGGTGATCCTCGAGGGCCTTGCGGGCGCCTCCCCGGCGGTGGCCGGGCATCCGGGGGTGCCCTCGTGCGACAACCTCGAGAACTCGCCCGGCATCGTGCTCAGGTACCGGCTTCCCCTCGAGAGTCCCGAGAATTGGACGTTGGTCGGGTTCGGGTTGTTCGCGCTGCTCTGGAACGCCGTGGTCGTGGTGCTTGCCGTCGGGGTGGGGGCCGATCTCATTGGTGGGACGACCGATTGGTTGCTGATCGGCTTGCTCGTGCCGTTCGTCGCGGTTGGCGTCGGCGGGGTGGTTTTGTTCGTCAGGGCCGCCGTCCTCTCCACATCCGTGGGGCCAACGCATGTCGAGATCTCCGACCACCCGCTCGTTCCGGGCATGTCGTATGACGTCCGGCTCGGGCAGGGAGGTGCGCATCTTTTCAGGTCGATCGATCTCGGGCTCGAATTGGAGGAGACGGCCACCTTCCGGCAGGGCACCGACACCAGAACCCAGCGACTCGTCGTGCGGAGGGTTCCCGTGTCGCGATGGCAGCGGGTGCAACCGGTGCCGGGGGGGAGTTTCGAGGCCCGCGTGGCCGTGACGATTCCGGCCGATGCCATGCACTCCTTCTCGAGTGAGAACAACGCCGTGCAGTGGCGAATCGTGGTTCGGGCCCTGCCCGACCGCTGGCCCGAGTTCACCCGCGTGTTTCCTGTGGTCGTGCTGCCGGTGAAGGCGCTGGTCACGACGGCTATCTCCGAGACCGTGCAGGCGCTTGAATGAATACCGCGAACGCTCAGCACGGCGACGACTATGTTCCCCCCAGTACGGCCCAGCCGTTTCCCCGGATCGAACTCCGTTTCGGTCACCCGAGCCGGGGCTACGACCCGGGGGAGTGGGTCACGGTCGAGTATTGCATCGAAGGTCTCAATGGGGAGCGGCCCCGGGCGCTGGAGCGGTCGGCCCTTTGGTACACGGAAGGGAAGGGGGAAGAGGACCTCGGGGTGCATTCCTTCGAGCGATTTGCCACGGCCGAGACCATCGACCGTGTCGTGCCGGAAGGTACGTTCGCGATCCAGCTGCCGACGAGCCCGCTCTCCTACGAGGGGGTGATCGTGAAGATCCGCTGGTGCATTCGTCTGCGGGTGTATTTCGAGTCGGGACGCGACCACGTCTCGGAGCACGTCTTCAACGTCGGTCGTGTCCCCCCGTCGATCCTGCCGTGAGTCAATGACTCAACGCTGCGTCATGCTTTTCGAGCACTTCCACCCTGGTCGGAATCCGTTCGCGACGCGTTACGTTGCGTCGGCCCGTCTCATACCGCGCGACAGTCGTGGGAGAGTCCTCGACCTCCCGATGATTGTTGAGCGGCTCGGAACCATCGGTGGGTCGGGCGCGATCGAAGGTCCACACGGAACAGGGAAGTCGACTCTGCTGTTCCATCTGTCGGAAGTCGTCGCTGCAGAAGCGAGGCCCGTGGTGAGGATCAGGCTGCGGAGTCGGGGCGACGTGCTCGGCGTCCTTGAGTCGATGCGGCACACGCCCCGGGGCGGTCTGGCCTGCATCGATAGCTGGGAGCTTCTCGGAACTGTGGGCCGGTCCATGGTGCGGTGCATGGCCCGGACGCTCGGCATCGGATTGATGGTGACCTCCCACGGTCCGACGGACTTGCCCACGCTCGTTTCCTGTCGTGGAAGCAGGGCGTTGCTCGAAGCGCTGGTCAGCCAGCTCCCCGGCCATGGGGAGTGGTTCGGAACGACGATCATTCCGGCCGATCTGGAAGCGGCGATCGTCGACGCCGGGGAAGATCTGCGCAAGGCGTTCGACCTTCTCTACGACCGCTTCGAGCGATCCCGTGCGGCAGCGCCCCGTTGACGCGGTTTCGCCGCCACGGCGGGCGAAGGTGGCGATCAGCGTGACGCGGAACCCTCTCGCCGCGGCCGGGAAGTTCCGACTGTGCGCGTCGTGACGATCCTGCCGGGACCGCCGCGGGAATTCATGATTCCGATGACGAAATACTTTCCCCAATCCCCCCTGTCGGCAACCTACGCTAGACAGGATTGAGGAGGAGATGGCGGCCGCGAAGGCCGCGCTCCGCGGCGGGCGGTTGGCCGGAAGTGGGTCGGGGCGATTCCGAGGAGCGAGTCATGAACGTGCGGCGAATGATCGTAACGCTGAATCTGGCGGGAGTGCTCATGGTGGCAGGACCGCGCGTCGGGATGGCGCAGTGCTGTCTCAATGATCTGTTCGCCGGCTTCCACTCGTGCTTCAACAAGGCCCCGCAGGCCTACGCCATGGCGCCGGTCGTAGCCCCGGTGGCGGCGCCGGCCATGGCGCCGATGATGGCACCGGTGCCGGTCGCGCCGCCGCCCCCCGTCTCCGTTCCTGTCCAGCAGGTGAGCTACGTTCCCGAGACGACGTATCGGACTGAATACCGCTCGGTACCGGTGACGAGTTACAAGCCTTCGTGCGAAATCGATCCCTGCACCGGTTGCCCGCGGGATTGCATGGAGCAGGTGACGAACTACGTCCAGCAGCCCGTCAACGTGCCGGTCACCCAATACCGGGCGGTCTACTCGACGAAGTACGTGCAGATGCAACCCCAGCAGGGCTATGCTCAGCCCGCTTACGCTCAACCCGCTTACGCTCAGCCCGCTTACGCTCAGCCCGCTTACGCTCAGCCCGCTTACGCTCAACCGTCCGTCGGGGCTCCCGTGATGGCACCGGCCGCTGCCTCCCCTTCGGCGTGGGTTCCGGGGACCAACGTTGCTCCTGGGCCGGCTGGCGCGGCAACCAGTCCGTTCGCCGCGCCGGTACAGACCGCTCCGCAGGCGTGGGGTGCCGCCGGCGCCGATATCTCGCAGCAGATCGTTCCCGGGCAAACCAGCATCTCGGCTCCGGCGCTCCAGCAGGGAGGGAATGTCGCCCAGCCCACCTACCAGCCGCAGATCGTTCCCCAGAGTGGCTCCTTTGCACCGACGCTTCAGCAGGTGCCGACGCTCCAGCCCACCGCTCCTCCGTCGCTGACGCCCGCCCCGTCGATGCGGCCGATCCCCGAATTGCCGAAATCTTCTGCTGCCGGTCAGTCAGGGGCTGCCCCGGCGGCGGCCGCGACCGTGGCTCCGGCTGCGGGCGGGAGCAGTGCCACGGCACCGGCGGCGACAGGGAACGCGCCGGCCGCCGGCCAAGCCCCTGCCGCCACACCGGTCACCGGAGAAGCGCCTCAGGCCGGTGCCCAACGGTTGGTGCCGATTCCTGCCGCACCGGCCTCCCCGGCTCCCCGTGCCGTGGCTCCCGGTATGCCTACTGTTCCGGGCCCCGGGCCAGGGACGACCACCGGGGCCTTCCCCCGCTTGCTGGCTCCGACGGCCCACACCACGTCGTGGCAGCCGGTCGCTCCCCGTCCGGCGGCCTATCCCACGGCTGCCCTCCCCTCGCGTTCGCAGCAGTGAGCCGCCCCCGGGATCGTCCGTGACAAACGCCGACGTCGCCGCTCTCTTCGATCGTCTCGCCGATCTCCTCGAATACGAAGGGGAGAACGCGTTCAGGGTCCGCGCGTACCGCGCTGCCGCCCGAACCATCGCCGACCAGATCGAGTCGCTCGAGGCGATCAGGGCCGGCGCCACGAGATCCCTCACCGATCTCGAGGGCATCGGTCGGGATCTTGCCGCCAAGATCGAGACGATCCTCGACACCGGTCGGCTCCCGCTCCTGGAGGAGTTATTGGGGAGGGTACCGGCGGACGTTTTCGATTTGCTGCGGATTCCGGGCCTCGGTCCGAAGAAGGTTCGGCAACTCGTCGATGTGCTGGGCATCGATTCGCTCGACGCACTCGAGGAGGCCTGCCGCGGGGAACGCGTGCGGGGCGTCAAGGGCTTCGGCGAAAAGACCGAGGCCTCGATCCTCAAGAACATCGCCTTCGTTCGTGGCACCGCCGCACAGCGACAACTCTGGGACGATGCCGATCAGGTCGTGGCGGACGTCCTCGCCTGGATGCGGGGATGCCCGGCGGTGGAGCGGATCGAGGCCGCCGGGAGTTGGCGACGGGGGTGCGAGACGGTCGGCGACATCGACCTCGTCGCCGTGGCGACCGATGCGGCTGCGGTCATGGAACACTTCCGCCGCTGGGATCACACGACCGACGTGATCGCCTCCGGGGGGACGAAGTCGAGCATCCGCGGGCCGCGTGGCATGCAGATCGATCTCCGGGTTGTCGTCTCCGCCGCCTTCGGGGCGGCCTGGCTCTACTTCACCGGCTCCAAGGAACACAACATCCGCGTCCGCTCGAGGGCCCGCGAACACGGCTGGTCGCTCAACGAGTACGGCTACCAGCCGGTCGATCCCTCGGCTGCAGCACAACCCCCGACAGCCGAGACCGAGGCCGAGGTTTACCATGCTCTCGGACTCACCTGGATCCCCCCAGAACTCCGCGAGGGCCGTGACGAACTGGCGCTCGCCGCGGAGGCGAGGCTCCCTCGCCTCATCGAGGAATGCGATATTCGTGGTGATCTCCACATGCACACCACCGACACCGACGGCGAGGACACGCTCACCGACATGGTTCGGGGCGCCCGCGAGCGTGGCCTCGAGTACATCGCGATCACGGATCATAGCCAGCGGGTTTCGATGGCTCGTGGCTTGGACGAGACGCGGCTCCTGCGGCAATGGGATCGCATCGACCAGCTCAATGAGACACTTGCCGCCGAAGGGCCGGCACCGATCGTGGTCCTCAAGGGGATCGAGGTCGACATGCTCGAGCGTGGCGGGCTCGATCTTCCTGATCACGTCCTCGCTCGGGCGGACTGGGTCGTGGCCAGTCTCCACTACGGGCAATCCCAGCCCCGGGAGAGAATCACGGAGCGGATCCTCGAGGCGATTCGTCACCCGGCCGTGAGGGTCATCGGGCACCCCACCGGTCGACTCATCAACCGTCGGCCCGCCTATGACGTCGACATCGAGGCGGTGATCGCGGCTGCCGCGCTTTCGGGAACCTTCCTGGAGATCAACGCCCATCCGAGCCGGCTCGATCTCGACGACCACCACGCGGCTGCGGCGCGGCGGGCCGGGGTGCGGATGGTGATCTCCACTGATGCCCATTCGGTCCGAGGGCTCGGCGTGATGCGGTGTGGTGTGCTGCAGGCGCGCCGCGCCGGGTTGACCAGCATTGACGTCGTCAATGCTCTCGGCTGGAACGATTTCCGCAACCTGCTGGGGCAGCGATCGACCTGATCAGTTTGGCGACCGCACACAACGGAAGCCGATGTGGTTGGCGCCGCTCGACATCTCTCCCTTTCCCCGGGTGCCGACGATGTACCGGGAACAGTACTGTTCGGTGCAGAGGAACGAACCTCCGCGGAGCACCCGTTTGGCCTGCCCGGGTTCCTGCGGATCGTGGCTCGTGTCCGGTCCCTGTGGGTTTCTCACGGGCTGGCTCGGTCGCCGGGCATCGCGGGCGTAGGTGTCGGGGCGGTACCAGTCGGCACACCACTCCCAGACGTTGCCCGACATGTCGTAGAGACCGTAGCCGTTGGCAGGGAACGTCGCGACGGGAGCCGCGAACACGAAGCCATCCTCGGCAGTATTGGGGGTCGGAAAGGGCCCCTGCCAAGTGTTGGCCATCTCCCTGCCTTCCGGTTGAAACTCGTCTCCCCAGGGATACATCGCGCCGGTCAATCCCCCGCGGGCGGCGAACTCCCATTCGGCCTCGGTCGGCAGGCGTTTGCCCGACCACGTCGCGTAGGCCACCGCGTCGTCGTGGGCGATCTGCACCACCGGGAAGGTGCCCAGGCCTTCGATAGAGCTGTCGGGGCCGGTGGGATGGCGCCAATTGGCGCCGGGGATGTAGGCCCACCATTGGTAGTGGTTGTCGAGGGAAACGGGCCCGTCGGGAGGGGAGAAGACGATCGAGCCGGCCACGAGGTTTTCACGAGGTGCGCCGGGAAAGTCCTCGGCACGGGGGGGCGTCTCGGCTACCGTCACGTATCCGGTGGCGGCCACGAACGCCGCGAACTGGTCGTTGGTCACCTCCGTGGAATCGATCCAGAATCCGTCGATCTGGACGCGATGCACCGGCCTGGCATCCGGCATCGGTTCTTTGCCGCCGAACGGTTTGCCGCGTGGGTCGTCACATCCCATGGAGAACTCCCCGCCCGGAATCCACACCATCCCCTCGGGTAACGCGGTCGGCGGAGACACGGTGGCGGCCCGCGTCGTCTCGAATCCCCTCACGGTCAATCGACCGCCCTGGTCGTTGTCATCCCGGGTGGCGAGGAGCACGACACCAGCGAGGGCAGCCGCTGCTCCCAGGCCAAGGATGATCGGCAAGGGGATGCCACGTGGGGCGGGATGACGTGCCGCCATGGAGGAACTCCGGGGAGTTGACGGGGGACGCTGGCTTCGAGTCACGACCGCACGCCCCGTCCCGCGAAGTGTGTCACACCAGCCCATCCTCGGGAAGCGCCCCCCGACCTGCCGCCTACCGTTCAGCGTGCGCCGAGGTCGGCGGCGTCGGCATGTGCCCCAGAGGAACCGCCTGCGGCGGAGGCGGCCTTCTTTGTGACGGTGAGTTGGTCTGCAAACACGGTGCCGTCACCGAGCGCCCCTTCACCCGTCCAAAGCCTTCCCTTGATTTCGATGGCGTCGCCGGGCCTGATCAGGCCGATCTGGGACGTTGCCACCTCGACGACTGCGTCCTCGGCCAGGGGCAGCGTCAGGCGGCGGATCTTCCCCGCATCGACTCGGACGGAGAGGATTCCCCGCTTCATGTGGACCACTTTCCCGATCACCATCTCGTCGAGCCCGGGCGTGACAGCGGTCGGTTTGGCCTCTGCCGAGGGAGTGGCCACATGAAGGACACGGATCGGGGCCGTGCTTCTCCCCTTCGTGTCGACGTTTGCCTGAAAGCGGACGACCATGCCGGGGGCGAGCAGGGAAACTCCGGCCGTCCCCGAGACATCAACGCGTGACACCCCTGCTGGATGGAGGAGGGCGACCCTCTCCACCCCACCGGATCCGTCCTTGGGCGTCTGGAGAAAAGCCACGGCGCCGCCGGCGTTGGTGCCGGTGACCGCCTGCACTACCCCACGGAACTCGTCCTCCGGGAGGCTGTCGATCGACAGCTTGTTGTTCTCAACGGGGATCGTGATCGCCTTGTTCGTGTTGCGGCAGGCACCGAGATTCCAGAGCCGCTCGTAGGCCTTTTGAATCGCCGCCGACTTGAAGAAAGTACCCCAATGGAGCGTTCCGTCGGGGAGCACCGGCGGCGTGGGGTCTTGGCTGTCGGCGTAGGGGTTGTAGGGGACAACCTGTCCGCGCACGGCCGGGAGGTCACCATTTCCAGCCACGACGAGCATCAGGCCGACAAAAATCGCCCTCGATCCCGTCGATGGATCGCCGACAAGCCAGTTTTGGCGGGGGGCTTTGGACGGACGCATGGAGTGGCTCCTGAGAGAAGGCCGTTCCATGGTCCTTCGGCGCGGCGGTGCATCCCGCCGCACACCGTCACTTCTCCACGGCACCGACGGTCTGACCGTCACCACCGGCCGGCCCGTTTCGGGCCACCATCGACTGGTGCTGTGGCCCGATCGGAACGGTATCCGTCCGACCGGGCCCAAGCCCGTGGATTAGAGTTGTTCGCGTGCCTGATCGATCTCTGGGAGGGTGGCGACGTCGGAGTCACCGCCAAGCCGCGAATCCATCCCCGGAGCCGAATCCTCGAGGAGGGGAAACTGCTGGGCGAGCGTTTTCCCGATGGGGTCGCGCCGCATCGAATCGAGGGCCTCGGGACGAACCCGAACCTCCGAACTCTGGAACGTGTTGAAGCCGGTTCCGGCCGGAATGAGGTGGCCGAGGATGACGTTTTCCTTGAGCCCGACAAGGTTGTCGACCTTGCCGGCCAGGGCGGCTTCGGTGAGGACCTTGGTCGTTTCCTGGAAGCTGGCCGCCGAGATGAAACTCGAACTCTGAACGCTCGCCTTGGTGATCCCGAGCAGTTGCGTGCTCGCCGTGGCCGGCTTCGGCTTGGTGCCCTTGGCTGCCGTGCCGCCGAGGGTCTCGATCTGAGCATTGGCCTGCGCGAGGATTTCCTTCGGCACGACCGACCCGACCGCGAACTCACTGTCTCCCTTGTCGGTGATCCGCAGGCTTTCAGCGATCTGCTTGTTGGCCTGCTGGAACTCGAACCTGTCCATGACGCTCCCCGGGAGCAGGGTCGTGTCACCGACTGACTCGATCTTCACCTTCCGCAGCATCTGCGACACGATGATCTCGATGTGCTTGTCGTCGATATCGACGCGCTGACTGCGATAGACATTTTGGATCTCGCGAACGAGATACTGCTGCACGGCATCCTCGCCCGAGATGCGAAGGATGTCATGGGGGACCAGCGGCCCGTCAACGAGCGCCTCTCCCTCCTTGACCTCGTCACCGGTGTGCACTCGCATGTGCTTGCCTTGGCTGACGAGATGCTCCTCCTCGCGTCCCGATTCGTTACGGACGACGATGGTCCGCTTGCCGCGCCGCTTCTCCCCCTTCACCTCAACGCGACCGCTGATCTCGGCCATGATCGCGGGATCCTTCGGCTTGCGGGCCTCGAAGATCTCGGTCACGCGGGGCAAACCACCGGTGATGTCCTGGGTCCCAGACGCCTCGCGGGGCGTCTTGGCAAGGATGTGACCAGCCTTGACGATCTCTCCCTCGTTGACCTCGATGTAGGCCTTCTCGGGGAGGTAGTAGAAGCCGAGCGTCTTGCCGTCATCATCAAGCAGCGCGATCTGTGGCTGATAGACACCCTTGTGCTCCATGATCATCCGGCGAACGTGGCCGCTGGGATCCTTCTCGATGCGAACCGTCTCGTTCTCGATAACGTCCTCGTAGCGAACCTTTCCGGAAACTTCCGAGAGAATCGGGATCGAGTGCGGATCCCACTGCACGAGCACGGTGCCCGGCTTGACCTCATCCCCTTCCTTGACCTTGAGGATGGCACCGGCCGGAACGTCGATCTTCTCGAGATCGTTCCCCTTGGCGTCGCTGATGGTGATCTCACCGTTGCGGGCGAGCACGACCTGCTGGCCGTTCTCGTCTGGCACGCTTCGAAGCCGGGCAAACCGCACCGTTCCGGCACGCTTCGTCTTGCTCTGGTTCTCTTCGAGGGCACGCTGACCGACGCCACCGATGTGGAACGTGCGCATCGTCAACTGCGTGCCCGGCTCGCCGATGCTCTGGGCGGCGATGATGCCGACGGCCATCCCCTCCTCGACGAGCGAACCGGTCGAGAGATCCATGCCGTAGCAGAGGCGGCAGACGCCGAGCGGCGCCTCGCAGGTCAGTGGGCTGCGGACCTGCACCTTCTCAAGCCCGAGTTCCTCGATCTGCTGAGCGATTTTGGGCGTGATCAGATCATCCTCGTGGGCGATCACTTCACCGCTGATGGGGTTGGAGATCTCTGCCCGGCTGACGCGCCCACGGAGGCTGTCGGCGAGCCGAACCTCGACCTTCTCTCCGCGGTAGATGACCCCCTTCTGCACCCCCTGCGGCGTGCCGCAGTCGTGCATCGTGACGACAACATTTTGAGCGACGTCGGCTAGCTTGCGGGTGAGGTAGCCCGAGTCGGCCGTCTTGAGAGCGGTGTCGGCCAGTCCCTTGCGGGCACCGTGCGTCGAGCTGAAGTACTCGAGAACCGTCAGACCTTCGCGGAAGTTCGCCTTGATTGGCGTTTCGATGATCTTCCCCGACGGCTTGGCCATCAGGCCACGCATTCCGGCGAGCTGACGGATCTGCTCCACACCGCCTCGGGCACCAGAGTGGGCCATGAGGTAGATCGGGTTGACGTAGCCGTCGGGCCGGGACTCGCTGGCCGTGTCCTTTTCGAGGGCGGCCATCATTCCCTTGGTGATCTCTTCGCGGGCGTGCGTCCAGGCGTCGAGCACTGAGTTGTAACGCTCGCCGTCGGTGATCACGCCCTTCTGGTAACGCTTGAGGATCTTGAAGACCTCCTTTTCGGCGTCACCGATGATCTTCGACTTGTCTGTCGGGGTGATGAGATCGTCGGTGGCGAACGACAGGCCGCTCTTCGTGCTCCACTTGAAGCCGGTACGGTTCATGTCGTCGAGCAGGTCGATCGTGCGACGTCGTCCGAGGGCCTGGTAACAGTCGGAGATCACGCGGGCCAACTCGCTCGACCGCATCGGGATGTTGTAAAAGAGCATCCCGTCGGGAAGAACGGAGTTGAAGAGGACGCGGCCAGCGGTCGTCTCGATGATTGCGCCGGGCTTCGATTGCGCCATGTCCTCCATCTTGAGGCAACGCTTCGGCGGGAGCTTGACCCGGATCTTGGCGTGCGTTTCCACCTTGCCAAGCGAGTGGGCCAGTTCCACCTCTTCGACATTCTTGAACACCATTCCCTCCCCCTTGCGGCCGGGGAGTTGCATGGTGAGGTAATAGCAACCCATCACCACGTCCTGCGAAGGACTGATGATCGGGGCGCCGTTCGCAGGGCTGAAGATGTTGTTCGTCGACAGCATCAGCGTGTGGGCTTCGACCTGGGCCTCGATCGAGAGCGGCAGGTGGACGGCCATCTGATCGCCGTCGAAGTCGGCGTTGAAGCCCTTGCACACCAGCGGATGGAGCTTGATGGCGTTCCCCTCGACGAGGATCGGCTCAAACGCCTGAATGCCCATGCGGTGGAGCGTCGGGGCCCGGTTGAGGAGCACCGGGTGATTGCGGATCACCTCCTCGAGGATGTCCCACACCTCGGCGTCCTTCCGCTCGAGCATCTTCTTGGCGCTCTTGATCGTGTCGGCGTGGCCGAGTTCCTTGAGCCGTCGGATGATGAACGGCTGATAGAGCTCAAGCGCAATTTTCTTCGGCAGTCCGCACTGGTGGAGGCGGAGCGTCGGGCCGACGACGATCACACTCCGTGCCGAGTAATCGACACGTTTGCCAAGGAGGTTCTCGCGGAATCGGCCCTGCTTCCCCTTGATCATGTCGGTGAGGCTCTTGAGCGGGCGGTTACTCGAGGCGAGCACCGGCCGCTTGCAGCGGTTGTTGTCGAACAGGGCATCGACGGACTGCTGCAACATCCGCTTCTCATTGCGGATGATGACCTCGGGAGCGTTGAGATCGACGAGTTTCTTGAGACGGTTGTTGCGGTTGATGATCCGGCGGTAAAGGTCGTTGAGATCGCTCGTGGCGAAGTTGCCGGAATCGAGCATCACCAGCGGACGGAGATCGGGAGGGATAACCGGGATGACATCAAGGACCATCCACTCGGGCTTGTTCTCGCTGTCACGGATCGCCTCGACGATCTTGAGTCGGTTGACGAGATCCTTCTTCTTCTGCTTCGAGCCGGTCGTGTGGAGTTCCTCGCGGAGCTCCTTGGAGAGGCTGACCAGGTCAAGCAAGAGGAGGAGTTTGCGGACCGCCTCGGCCCCCATCTCGGCGTCGAAACCGGTCTCGCCGTAGGTGGCACGCGCCTCGCGGTATTCCTCCTCGGTGAGGAGTTGCTGGCGCTTCAGCGGGGTGTCCTTGGGATCGAGAACGACGTAATCCTGGAAGTAGATCACCTTCTCCAGGCTCGATGTTTTCATGTCGAGCAGGGCCCCGAGCCGGCTCGGCATCGCCTTGAAGAACCAAATGTGGACGACCGGCGCGGCCAGCTCGATGTGGCCCATGCGCTTGCGACGGACGCGACTGTGGGTGACCTTCACGCCGCAACGGTCGCAGATCATCCCCTTGTACTTCATCCCGCGATACTTGCCGCAGGAGCACTCCCAGTCTTTCTCGGGTCCGAAGATCTTCTCGCACATCAGTCCGTCCTTCTCGGGACGGTAGGTGCGGTAGTTGATCGTCTCAGGCTTCTTGACCTCGCCGAACGACCAACTCTTGATGTCATGCGGCCGCGCCAGGCTGATCTTCACGGCGGAATAGTCGTTGACGCGATCGTAGGTGGATTCACCGATGCTCACGAGACGTCTCCTTGGAAGAACCCTGATGGGCTGTTGGGGCTGGCGTTGCGGTCGCCGGGATCGGATGCGGTGGGAAAAGAACGGAAGCCTGCGGGTGACGCAGTCGCATCACCCGCAGGGATCGGCAGATTGAAAGCGAGGGTCAGAGCCGACGCTTCTCGAGCGACATGTTGAGGGCCAAACCACGGATCTCGTTGGTAAGCACGTCGAAGCTCGCCGGGGTGCCGGCTTCGAGGGTGTTCTCCCCCTTCACCATGCTCTCGTAGATCTTCGTGCGCCCCTCGACGTCGTCGCTCTTGACGGTGAGGAGTTCCTGGAGAATGTAGGCGGCACCGTAGGCCTCCAGGGCCCAGACTTCCATCTCCCCGAACCGCTGGCCGCCAAACCTCGCCTTGCCGCCCAGCGGTTGCTGGGTGATGAGGGAGTAGGGGCCGGTGGAGCGGGCGTGCACCTTGTCGTCGACAAGGTGGTGGAGCTTGAGCATGTAGATGTAGCCGACCGTCGTCTCCTGCTCGAGTTGCTCACCGGTGCGGCCGTCGAAGAGTTGGGCCTTGCCATGCCGCGGGAGATTTGCCTCTTCGAGAACGTCGTTAATCTCCTCCTCGCTTGCCCCGTCGAACACCGGCGTAATCGCCTGGAATCCGAGCACCTTCCCAGCCCACCCAAGGTGGGTCTCGAGGATCTGCCCGACGTTCATGCGGCTCGGCACACCGAGGGGGTTGAGGAGGATCTGAACGGGCGTACCGTCGGCGAGGAATGGCATGTCTTCCTTGGGAAGGATCTTGGCGATCACCCCCTTGTTGCCGTGACGACCGGCCATCTTGTCGCCGACGCTGATGGCCCGCTTCGCGGCGACGTACACCTTCACCATCTGGAGAACACCGGGGCGCAGTTCATCACCCCGCTTCATGCTGTTGAGCCGACGCTCACGAGAGTCGATCGCCTCCTCGACGGCGGGCCACATCGCCTTGTGGATCTTCTCCACTTCGGGCTTCGCCTTCGGCGAGCGGAGATCGAGTTCCTCGATGCGGAAGGCGGCGGCCCGTTCGGCCACCACCTTGTGCTCCTGATCGCGGACGAGCGGACCGCCGTCGGCAGCCGTCAGAGGCTTGCCGATCGCTTTGCCAATCTCTTCAACCATCGCAGAGAAGGCTTCGGCAACCCGGGCGTTACCCTCGTTTTCGACTTCCTTCAGCTGCTTCTCGAACTCGCGGCGCTCGTCCTCCGAGAGGCTCATGCGACGCGAGAACTTCTCGGTCGCGATGACGATTCCCTCGACGCCGGAGGGGACCTCGAGCGAGTCGTTCTTCACGTCCTCGCCGGCCCTCCCGAAGATCGCGTGGAGAAGCTTCTCCTCAGGGGTCAGTTCGGTCTTGCTCTTCGGCGAAACTTTGCCGACGAGGATGTCGCCAGGACGGACAAAGGTGCCGATCTTGACGATCCCCCCTTCGTCGAGGTTGTGGAGGGCTCGCTCGCCGACGTTGGGAATATCACGAGTGAACTCCTCGCGGCCGAGCTTCGTGTCACGGATCTCGATGTCATATTCCTCGATATGGATCGAGGTATAGACGTCGTCCTCCACCAGCTCTTCGCTGATGATGATCGCGTCCTCGAAGTTGAATCCGTCCCAAGCCATGAAGCCGACGAGGACGTTACGACCGAGAGCCAGTTCTCCCTTGTAGATCGCGGCGCCGTCGGCAAGCACCTCTCCCTTCTCGACCTTCTGGCCGAGCGTGATGATCGGCTTTTGGTTTTGGCAGGTACGCTCGTTGAGGCCAACGTACTTCCGCAGGCGGTAGATGTCGGGGGCGACAACGCCGCCCGGCGAGACCTCGATCCGCTCCGCGTCGCAATAGGTCACCGTCCCCTTGCGGGTCGCACGCACAATGAGGCCGGAGTTGGCCGCCACGTCGCGCTCCATGCCGGTCGCCACGATCGGCGGCTCGGTTACCAGGAGGGGCACTGCCTGCCGCTGCATGTTGGAGCCCATGAGCGCGCGGTTGGCGTCGTCGTGCTCGAGGAACGGAATCAACCCGGCCGACACGCCCACCATCTGGCTGGGGGCAACGTCGATGTAGCCGACCTCGTCGGCGCGGACGAGGACGAAGTCACCACGATTGCGCGCGATGATGTTGTCCCCTTCGATCTTGCCGTCCACCACAGGGGCGTCGGCCGGCGCCAACGTCGCTTCGTGCTCCTCATCGGCCCGCAGCCAGACGACGTCGTCGGTGAGGCGGCACTTCGAAACCTTGCGGTAGGGAGTGACGAGGAAGCCGTAGGAATCGACGCCGGAATAGATAGCCAGGCTCGAGATCAGGCCGATATTCGTACCTTCCGGCGTCTCGATCGGGCAGATTCGGCCATAGTGGGAGATGTGCACGTCGCGCACCTCGAATCCCGCACGCTTGCGGTTCAAACCGCCGGGACCGAGTGCCGAGAGACGGCGCTCGTGGGTGAGCATCGAGAGCGGGTTGGTCTGATCGACGACCTGCGAAAGCTCGCCGCGGCCGAAGAAGTACTCAATGGCGGCGGAGATGCTCTTGGGGTTGATGAGTGAGCGGGGCGTCATTTCCGTGACGTCCTTGAGGCTCATCCGCTCCTGAACGGTGCGACGGAGCTTGAGGAACCCCTTGCGGAGTTCGTCGCTGGCAAGCTCGTCGATCGTCCGCAGGCGACGATTACCGAGGTGGTCGATGTCGTCCACCTCGACTTCGTTCTCCCCCTCGGAGAGGAGGAGCATGTACTTGATCGCGGCGATCAGATCGTCGGGGCGGAGCGTCATCTCGGTCTCGGGGACCGACAATCCGAGTTTACGGTTGATGCGGAAGCGGCCCACGCGCCCCAAGCGATAGCGGTTGGTGTCCTTGAACTTCTCGTCGAACAACGCCCGTGCCTTGTCGAGGGCCGGGGGATTGCCCGGCCGGAGCCGCTGGTAGATGCGGACGAGGGCGTCTTGATGGCTGGGGGAAACACCGGTACGGCGCTTCGACTCGTCGGCGTCCTCGCGGAGGCTATTCATGATGAGGGGCACCTTTTGCTCCTCCATCACCTCCACCGCGGGCAGGCCTGACGTGCAGATCAGTTCAGCCTGATCATGAGAGATCTTGCAGCCGGCCTCGATGATGATCTCACCGGCCCGCTCGTTCGGCGACCCATCTTTATGCTTGGACGGGTAGACGATGTCGTCGACCGCGATCCGCCCCTCGATCTTGGGAACGTAGCGCCCGCCGTCGGCCTTCACCTTCTCCGGTTCGTAGAAGAGCTTGAGAATCTCGGCGTCGTGGGTGTACTTCTCGTCCATCGCGCGGAGGAGTGTCAGTGCGGAGAACTTCCCGCTCTGGTCGATCCGCACCTGGAGCGTGTCTTTCTTGGAGACATTGAGCTCGATCCAGCTGCCACGTTCCGGAATGATTCGGCAGTTGTGCGTCTTGCGATCGGTCGATTCGGTATCGGCGACGAAATCGATACCGGGAGAACGGTGCAACTGGCTGACGACGACGCGCTCAGCACCATTGATGATGAACTCTCCGCCACCGAGCATGATGGGGATGTCGCCGAGATAGACCTCTTCCTCGACCGGCTGATCACGCGTCAAGCGCAGCCAGACACGCAGGGGGCGGCCGTAGGTGAGCCGGAGCTGTCGGCATTCGTCAGGATCGTAGCGGGGCTTTCCCAATTCGTAGCGGACGTACTCGAGCTTGACGGTACGGTCGTAGCTCTCGATCGGGAAGATCTCCCGAAGAACCCCCTCGATGCCCTCATCCTTACGCTTCGACGAAGGGGTGTCGTACTGGAGAAAGCGATCGTAGAAGCGGGTCTGGATTTCAGTGAGGTCAGGAATCGCGTGGCTTGCGCGGCTGCTTCCGTAACGGCGGATCTGAGTGGGCTGGAGGCGGCGGACGGCGCGTGTGGCCATGGGCGAATCTCCCAAGAAGACCGAAGCAAAAAACCAAAACGAGAAACCAGGAAACAGAAACTACCCAGCGGAGCGGAAACGCAAGGATCCAGAACGGGAGAAACCTTGCGTGGTACCGACGGCCCTGGGTGAAGAACCGGATGTCGCTGCAGAGCAAAACCAAACCCGAACCCCCGACCCGACACAGAAAGACCAGTTGCTGTACCGGCTCGGATGCCTACCCACCGATGGGGAAGGCGACCACTGCGCGGCAGCAAGCCGTTCGTCTGAGGGGCCAGGGAATGAATGGGCGTCGTCCCACCGCCGGGATGCGATAGGCGTGGGCTGACGAAGGAGGAGGCGCTTGCCGTTCCCGCGGGACCGCCGTCGAATGGATGACCGTCGGGAAATTGCCATGCAAAAACTATACCGGACAGCGGCCGGAAGACCAAGCCTCCGGCCGCTGCCTCGGTAAATCAAGCAAAAATCACTTGACGGCGACCTTCGCCTTGGCCTCTTCAAGCTCCTTCTTGAGCTTCTCAGCGTCGGCCTTGGAGATGCCCTCCTTGACCTTCGCCGGAGCGCTCTCGACAAGATCCTTGGCCTCCTTGAGGCCCAGGCCCGTCGCAGCGCGGACGACCTTGATAATGCCGATCTTCGCTTCGGTCGGGTAGCTCTCGAGAACGACGTCGAACTCGGTCTTCTCGGCCGCCGCTTCGGCAGCACCCCCAGCACCACCGGCTCCGCCCGGAGCGGCCATCATGACCGCGCCACCGGCGGCGGGCTTGATGCCGTGGACTTCGTCGAGGTAGTCGGAGAGCTCCTTGGCGGCCTTGAGCGTCAAGGACACGATCTTGTCGCCGAGGTCCTTCGTTTCTTTGGTGAATTCACGTGTCGCTTCAGCCGTTGCCATCGCTCGAGATCCTTTCCCTTCAGGAATGAGGCCGGCGGGAATGCCGCCGGCTGTGTGTCATGGGTGGTCGGTCGTGCACGCCTGCCCCGTTTGGACCACGTCCGGAACTGGCGTCTCTGGAAAATGGGGAACCCATAGTCATACCATGAACGCGGGCCTTGGGAAGCCCATGCCATGGTGTCGGTCCGAAAAGTCTGCCTCAGGCCGCCGGAACCTCCGGCGCTTCTGCCTTCTCGAGGTCGTCGACCCGCGAGCTGATCTGGCCAGCCAGCGTCCCTCCGGCCCCGAGGATCTGTCCCGAGAGCGTCGAGCCCATCGAGCTGATCTGGCCAGACAGAATCGAGAGTTGCTCGGCACGGGAGGGCCACTTGGCGACGCTCTTGACGTCACTTGGCTCGAGCCGAGCACCGTCGAGGGCACCGCCGCGGAACTCGACACCGTCGTAGTCCTTGATGGCG
>CAMARC010000043.1 GCA_945860405.1 Candidatus Kuenenia stuttgartensis
CGTGTCGCTCCCCCGCCCTGATGCCCCAAGGCCCCGACCCGCGGCCGGCGGTGTCGATGCCGAGCCGTTTGATCGCGCTGCGGTGGAGCGTGCCACCGGCTTGGCCGTCATCGAAGTCCTCGCCGAGGTGGCCTCGACGATGGAGCGGGCCCGGGACTTGGCTGCCGAGCCGGGCGTGGGATTGCCGCTGGCTGTTCTTGCCGACCGGCAGACCGCTGGCCGGGGGCGGCGCGGAGCGGGATGGTGGCAGGCGCCGGGGAGCCTGGCGATGAGCCTCGTCGTCGATGCGGCGCGGGTGGGGGGCGTCGAAACCACGCGGGTCACGCCGCTGTGGTCGCTCGCCTGCGGCGTGGCGCTGGCCGAGAGCCTCGCCCTCCTTGAGCCGTCGGTTGGGGCGCGGGTCCGCTGGCCGAACGATGTCGTTGCCGACGGACGGAAGCTGGCCGGCATCCTCGTCGAGACCGCCCCTGGCGGACGGGTGATCTTCGGTGTCGGCGTGAACACCACCGGATCCGCCGCTGACGCGCCCGAGAGCCTGCGCGGCCGGGTTGGCACACTCCCCGACATCACCGGCCGGTCGCTGCCACGCGCGCAACTCCTCGGCATCTTCGTCCCCCGGCTGTTCTCCCTCCTCGGCGAGACGTCACGCGATCCGGGGGTGCTCGTGGAACGCTACCGGCCGCTGTGCAGCCTCGTCGGCACCGTCGTCACGGTGCACCGCGACGACGGCCGCCGTCTCGTCGGTGTCTGC
The DNA here is from genome assembly GCA_945860405.1 of Candidatus Kuenenia stuttgartensis. Lineage (GTDB taxonomy): Bacteria > Planctomycetota > Planctomycetia > Pirellulales > UBA1268 > QWOP01. Next base: position 752 of record CAMARC010000043.1, read on the forward strand.
CACGGGATCGATGCCGAGGGCGCGCTCGTCCTCGACACCGCGGCGGGCATGATGCACCTGGTGTCGGGGAGCCTCACCGATCCGGCCGACGTTTGGCGGGGCGCGCCCGCCTGACCCCTTCGCTGCCCCGAGCCGCGGCCTGACCGCCGCGCCGATTGCGGCCTGGGCCCGTGCGCAGCGCCACGACACACACCTCGCGGCCGCCGGTGGAGAGCTGCCGGGCCCGCGGCGTGAATCCCCAGCAGCGGAATTGCCCGAGCCATGCATCGAGGCCCGCGGCCCGCGACCAGTCGGGAATCTTGAGGGTGGCGATGATCCCGCTGGCACGCGAGCCTGGGGCGGTGACGACGCGACCGATCGCTTCGAGCGTGCTCGTCGGATCGATGTTCATGTCGGCGACGACCCACTCGAAGCCGCGCAGGTCGCGCAGCGGCACGTCCCTGGCCCGCTTCCGCCATTGCGTGAAGCCGGGGATCGCCGCGACCACCGGATCGACGAGCGCCGGATCGATGCCGACCACTTCAAGGCCACTCTCGAGGAGCCGCTGGCAGGCGCCTCCGGGGGAAGCGCCGAGTTCGCAGGCGTGCTGACCGGCGCTGAACTCGACGCCGAAGCTCTCGATCGCCTCGTCGAGCTTGAGCCACGCGCGCGACACCTTGTCGCCGGGAAGGGGGCGCGGGTGGAGGCCGCCGGGCCAGCAAGTCGACGGCGCCTGAGCCCGGTGCCAGCCGATCCACCAGCGATCGTCGCCGTCGGAGAGACAGTCGAGGACGAGATCTCCCGGACGGGCGATGCCGAGCGTCGCCTCCGGGAAGGCCGCGGCGAGCCCCGCAGCCGTGGACAGACGGGGCATGTCGGCGACGACGTCGGCTGCGGCGAGGGCCCGGAGATCGCGCGGGTAAAGATGGACAGCGTCAAACCGCGCGGCGGGAAGACGCTCGCGGAGGGCCGTGAGCCTTCCGGCGTCGTCCTCCCAACGGATCTGGCCGTAGCACCGAAAGAGCGTGCGGGCGACAACGATTGCATCGCGAACGCGATCGAGATCGGCGGGGCTCGGGTCGAGGCCTGGAGGGAGGCGGAAGGTGACGACCCCCCGCCGCCAGGCGCCGCGGGTCGATCCGGGCAGGGCCTGCGTCATTCTGGCGGCGACGACATCCTCGGCGCCGGCCTGGCAGGCGACGAGAAGATACTCACCGCGTGGGTCTAGGTCATTCATCCGGCCACTATGGCCTGAGAACGGGCCGGACGGAAGCGGCCGTGCCGGAAAAGAGGGAGACGAGCGCAAAAATCAGGCCGGCCCGGGCGCCCAAGGGCCCGGGCCGGCCTTTCTCGTCTGGTCAGGAAGGGTTCCCGGCTCGGTGCCCGCTCGCACGGCCTAAGCCGCGGCGCGGATCGTCGCCGGGAAGGAATTACTTCTTGCCCTTCTTCTTGGCGACCTTCTTGGCAGCCTTCTTCTTCTTCTTCGCCATGGTGATGGCTCCTAGCGTCGAGCACCCGAACTCAAACCCTCGACCGATCCCTCGGGCACTCTGTTGAAGGGACCGGACGACGTACCGGAAACGAATCCGATTGAATGGTCTCGTCGGACCCCGTATCGGCGGGTCGACCATGACGCCTTGATCGCATCACTAAGAGTGTTGTGAAGGATTGCGTTGAAAACTGTCAAGAGAAAATCGTGGAGAAGCCAAGATTTTTTTCGCGGGCTGTCGTCATCGATCGTCGCGCAACGACCGCAGCGCTGTCATCGCGGATGCCACGAAGCGTGTCAGCGACGCGGTTTCGACGAACTCTGCACGAGTGAGTCGATCCACGCATCGAGCATCGCGCACTGCTTGGAGAAGTCCTGCTCCTCGACGCCCAGAGGGCTCTTGAAGAATGGCGCCAGACCGCGGAGCACTCCCTGCTCACCACCGCGCCAGGCGCGCTCGGTGAGACGCACCAGATCGATGACCAGCGGCGCGGCGAGGATCGAATCGCAACCCTGCCAGGTGAACTGGAACGTCATCGGCGTGCCGAGGAAGCCGCGGAAGTGGACATGATCCCAGGCGGTCTTCCAGTCGCCCAAGGAACGGATGTACTCGATCGAGACGTGGGTCTGCGGGGGATAGCCGAGGATCGAGGCGAGGAGGTGATCCTTGCTGCGCACCTTGGCGGCCTTGTTGCGCGGGTCGTCGAGCACCTTGCCGTCCATGTTGCCGAAGATGTTGTGCCCCACCCAACTCATCACCTCGAGGTTGCGGGCGGCGAACATCGGCGCCAGCACGCTCTTCAGGAGCGTCTCGCCGGTCTTGCCGTCGCAGCCGGCGTGAGGCAGGCCGTGCTCGAGGGCCAGTTCGCAGAGGGCCGGCGGCGTCGAGCCGGTGGACGGGGTGAAGTTGACGAAGGACGCACCGGCCTCGAAGGCCGCCACGGCATAGAGGCTGCTCGCCGGCAGGGGGCAGGCAGCGGCATCGCCGAGGAGCGCGGCGACCTCGCTCCACCGCTCGGGGATCGGTCGGGCGGCGGGCGGCTCGGTGGAGGCGACGTTGACGACGACGACGTGTCGGAGGGTCTCGTTGGCGGCGAAGGCTTCGATGTCGGCGCGGATCCGGTCGATCGCCTCCCGTGGGGTCTCGACGACATTCGCGACCGAGGGATCGGCGAGCTCGCGGATCTTGTCCCCCGCGGCGACGACGGTTCCCGGGCGGAGCCGCTGCTCGATGGCGGCGAACGAGTCAGCGGCGGCATCGAGCACCTCCGGGGTGATCGCCCGGCTCTCGACCCACATCCGCCGCGCCTCGTCGGCAAGGTGGCCGGGGCGAATGTCGTGGCCGCCGATGACGATCTCGTCGAAGCCGACCAGATCGAGCGGCGCGCAGTGGGAAAGCGCCGTCACCAGGCCGTGCGGCTCGGTCGCGCCGCGGGACAGGGCCGCCAGGCCGGTGATCACGGTCGTTGCCACGCCCCCTTTGGCACCGATGAGCCACAGCCCTGTGCGGCCGCGCGTGCGGCCGGCGGGATCGGATTCGGATCGCGTTGACGAACGGCCGTGAGGGGCTGCCATGGCTGGGTGCATTCCTGGGGTCGGTGGAGCGTCGCGGCTCCTGGGAAACAGTCACCGCGGTGGTATCATGCACGACGCGCCGACGGCACGCAAAACGCACCGTGTTTCTCATCGCGTCTAGGCTCTTCCCACTCCTGTCTAAGCTCCTCCCCCTCCTGTCTAAGCTCCTCCCCCGCACCCTCCCCAACCGCATGTCCCATCCTTCGCCATCGTCCTCTGTTCGCCGCTCTCCTCTCGCTCTCGCCACGCGGATGCACGCGCTCGAGCCCTCCGCCACGCTTGCCATGGCGGCGCGGGCCCAGGCGCTAGCCGCGTCAGGGGTCGATGTCATCGATCTGTCGGTCGGCGAGCCCGACTTCCCCACGCCGGAGCACATCTGCCGGGCCGCCGAGGCAGCGATCCGTGCCGGGAAGACGAAGTACACGCCGGCGGCCGGCATTCCCGATCTCCGCAAGGCGGTGGCCGCCGACTACACCCGCCGCAGTGGCCTTGCCGTGACTCCGGCGCAGGTGGTCGTCTCCAACGGCGCCAAGCACTCGCTCCACAATGTCTTCACGGCGCTCCTCGACGAGGGGGACGAGGTAATCGTCCCCACCCCGTACTGGGTGAGCTATGCGGAGCTCATCAAGCTCACCGGGGCCAAGCCGGTGATGCTGCCGACGCGCCTCGAGGACGATTTCAAGCTCCGCCCCGAGGCCCTCCGCGCCGCGCTCACGCCGGCCACGCGGATGCTCCTCCTCTGCTCGCCGAGCAATCCCACCGGCGTGGTCTACTCGCCTGAGGAGCTCGGCAGCCTCGCCGACGTGGCGATCGCTGCCGATCTCTCGGTCGTGGCCGACGAGATCTACGACCAGCTCGTCTTCGACGGCCGGCAGGCCGTCTCGTTCCCCACCCTCCGCCCCGGCCTTGCCGACCGCACCGTCGTCGTCGCCGGTGTCAGCAAGACCTACTCGATGACCGGCTGGCGGATCGGGTGGTCGATCTGCCCGGAGCCACTCGCCAAGGCGATCGGCAATCTCCAGAGCCAGGAGACGAGCAACCCCTGTAGCGTCAGCCAGCACGCGGCGCTTGCGGCCCTGACCGGCCCGCAGGAATGCGTCGCCACGATGAACGCCGCCTTCCAGGTGCGGCGCGATCTTGTCGCGGCGCGGCTCCGGGCGATCCCGGGTGTCCGCATCCCCGACATCGGCGGCGCCTTCTATGCCTTCTTCGACATCATCCCGATCCTCGCCCGTGGTACCAACGGGATCACGACAAGCGCGGCCTGGTGCGAGGCGCTCCTCGAGAAGGAGCATGTCGCGCTCGTCGCCGGGAGTGCCTTCGGCGCCGAGGGGAACGTGCGGATGAGCTTTGCGTCGAGCGAAGAGAAGCTCGAGCGCGGCCTCGACCGGATCGCCCGCTTCGTGGGAGCGTAGCCGCGCACGGGAACTAGCAGCTCACCCTGACGCTCTGCAGCGAGGGGTCGCCCTGATGGTCTCGGGCCTGAGGGTGATACGTCGTCGGGGCCGGCAAAAGTTTCGTCGTTCCTCGGAGGAACCTCGTCACTCCTCAAGCGTTCGCCGATCCCCTCCTCGCCTGCGCTTAGGGTTCTAAGGCCCCCCTCTGACGCTCTTCAGCGAGGGGTCGCCCGTGCCCCGAGAGCCGGCGTAGGATGCGAGCGCAGCCATGGATGGCGCAGCGAAGCAGGCTCCGAGCGAACGGAGGCCACGATGGCCGAAGTGAGCGTCCGGCGACGGGGCACGGGTGACCCCGAAGCGACGTTTGAGTTCGAGTACCGGTCAGTCCGACTCACTCAAGCTCTAGCGCGCGGAGGTCGCGAAACTCCACCTTCATCGTCAGCCCGGCGTGGATCTGGAGTCCGATCGGGGCCGGGGCGACGTATTTCGGCGACGTGTACTGCGACACCGGCTCGCCGTTGAGCCAGACGGTGAACGTGTCCCCTTGGGCGCGGATCCGGATCCGATTCCAGTCCCCCGGCTTGAGGAACTCGCCGGCGCGCTTCGCCTGCGCTTCTTCCGGATAATTGCCGACGTAGAACGAGCAGGTCATGTCGCGCTTGAGGCTGCGCGAGACGCCGATCTGGAGTTGCAGCTCCGGCTTGCGGAGCATGAATCCGCTGTCGATCTCCCCCTCCCATCGCACCTCCCCCTCGAGGATCACGTCGCCGTAGGCCTTCTCGGTGTAGAGCATCGACCCCTTCTTCTCGGCATCGTTCTCACCGACGAGGATTCCATCGACGACCTTCCAGTGGGATTCGGCGGGGGGCGTCCAGCCGGTGAGATCCCGGCCATTGAAGATCGGCGGCAGGCTCGACGTCGCCGGGATCTCCTCAGCGCGGAGAACGTTCGCAGCCGTCGCCAGGGCCACGACGACGGTGAGGAGGACGGCCAGAGCGCGGGGGAGCGGAAGGGGCATGGGTCGGTCTCCGGCGAATGGTGGGCGGCGGTGCAAAGGGGGCCGAGACAAGAGGGCCGAGACAAGGAGCGCGGGGAAAGGCGCGCGGGGGGAAGTATAGACTCGCCTCCGTGGCGCGATCGATGGGGATACTTGCGTGGATGGAGCGGGGCGATGATCGATTCGACAGCTGCGATCGTGCTCGCCGGCGGACGGTCGTCGCGATTGGCAAGCGCCGGGATCGTGCCCCCCGGCGGCAAGGCCGGTCTCGTGCTCGCCGGCACGACGCTCCTGGAACGGGTTTGTGGCCGGGTGGGGCGCGTGGCGCGGAGGATCGTTGTCGTGGCGGCGCCGGGACAGGAGCTTCCTTCCCTGCCGAGCGCCGTGGAGGTGGTGCGCGACAGCGCGCCGGACACGGGGCCGCTGGCGGGGATCGCCGACGGGCTGCGGGCTGTCGGCGACGCGGCGGCGGTGCTTGTCGTGTCATGCGACGTGCCACTGGTCAGTCCGGAGGTCCTCAGGGTCTTGCGCGAGAGGCTGCTAAGCGGGGCGGGGATGCCGCTGTGGGTGGTGCCGGAGGTGGGGGGCCATCTTCAGGTGCTGGTGTCGGCGATGCGGCCAGAGGTTTTGGGGGAGATCGAGGCCCATCTCGCGGCCGGCCGGCGCGGCCCGCGGTCGCTTCTGGAAAGCCTCGCCAAGGCCGGCAGGGCGATCGTCATTCCTGAAGAGAGGTTCCGCCCGGTCGACCCGGGGCTGCAGAGCTTCCGCGACCTCGACACGCCACGGGACCTGGAGGACTTGGGGGATTTCTTGGCAATCGAAGGGGAAAGCTGACCTACGGGAAATCAGGGGGGCACTCCTATACTCCGCCCCATGGCGACGCGAAACACCCGAGCGCAGGAGGCTGACGGGCGCCCGCGGGGCCGCCGGGCCCTCCGTTGGGCGGTGGTCCTGGCGGCGGTCGGCGCCGCGGTTTGGTTTGCGCCGGTCGCGGTGGTGAGGACGCCGCTGCGCGATTGGCCACTGAGGGCGGCGCTCTCAGGGATCGACGGGGGAATATCGAGCCGGGCCGCCACCTGGAATTGGCTCGGGGCGATCGAGTACCGCGACGTGATGCTCGTCGACCGCGGTGGCCGACCGGTCGCAGCCGCGCGGCGGATGGTCCTCGACCGCGGCCTGCTCCAACTCCTCGTCGACCGCAGCGATCTGGGGACGGTGCGGCTGGTGGGAGGGGAGGCTCTGGTCGAGGTGCGGCGCGGCGGAAGTGGGGTCGAGGACATCCTCGCCCCCTGGATCGCGGTCGCCTCACGGGCCGAGTCGACCCCGTCACTCGAGCTTGAAGTCGTCGACGCCTCGGTCGAAGTGGTCGACGGCGAACGGGACGACGCTTGGCGGATCACGGAGCTGATTGCGGCCGGCAGTCTCCGGCCGGGGGCGACGCTGGCGGGATGGACGCTCGCCGGCCGCGTGGTGCACACCGGGACGCCGAAGCGCGATCTCGCGGCGGCCTTCGCCGTGCCGCCGCCCGGGCTGAAGGATCCTCCTGCGCCGTCGCGCCTCGACCGAACGACGATTGTCACTGCCGCCACTGCGAGTCTGGCTCGGGCCGGCGGCTGGTCGATCTCCTCGCCGAACGATCCTGGGGTGCCGGGGCCCCGCTCCCTCGCCGTGGCGGGCAACGGGGTGCCGCTCGACCTGTCACGGGTCGTGGCCACGAGATTCGATCTTCCGCGCGTGCTCGAGGGAACGGCCGACGTCCGTCTCGACATTCAGCTCCCCTCCGGCCCGGCCGCCGGCCAGGGATGGCACGTGGCGGGGCGCGTCGACGGCGCCAGGCTCGCCGTCTGCCGCGCCGATACGCTCGAGCGGCTGGTGGCCCTCGAACGTTGGGAGGCGCCGGTCGATGTCTCGATGGACGGGTCGACCGTCACGCTCCGTGATTGTCGGATCGAGTCGCCCCTGTTCCGTGCGGAGGCCTCGGGGCGGATCGGTCTGCCCCAGGGGACGGCCTGGGAGTGGGCTGAGATGCTCATCGGCGAAGACTTTGCGTTGGCCGTCGACATCGATCTGGCCGCGGCGTCGCGGAGCGTCAACGGTGGTTTGCACGTCCGCCCCGATGTCCGAGTCGCCGGCGGACAGTTGCAGATCGCCGCGGCAGGACGGGCCGAGGGGACGGAACGTGTCCTCGAAGTCCGCGTCGGAGCGCGGGATCTGGAGGTGGCCCAGGGCACGAGGCAACTCCGCTGGCCGGAGCCGTTCGTCGGTTGGCTGCGGTCGCGGCGCGGTGCCGGACGCGGCGAAAGGCTCCGGGTAGAGGAGGCGCGGTTGGCGACGTCGGCCTTCGAGGTGTCGGCGTCGGGCACGACGGAATCATCCGATATCCAATGGACCGCCGACCTCGGCCGACTCGTCACGGATGCCGGCGAGATCCTCGATCTCCGCGGTGTCGATCTCGCCGGTACGACGCGCGGCCGGGCCACGCTCCAGCGCGCGCCAGCCAACGGCGCGGCGACCGCCTCGCTCACCGGCAGCGTGACCGGCTTCCGGTGGCTCGTGGCCGGTCGGCCCGACTGGATCGACGAGGAGATCACGATCGACGCCTCGGCAGCCGGATCAATGGCCGATGGCACGATGGTCATCGATACGGCGCGCTCGGAATGCGCCGCGGCCGGCGACCGCCTCGAAGTCATCGTCACCGGCGGGGCGCTGGTCGATCCCTCCCTCCTGCCGTCGCTGGTCGGCCTGTCGCGGTGGGGCGGGACGTGGCTGCGGCCGGCGCCAACCTCGACGGGGATCTCGGTCGATTGGTCGCTGCAGGGGGATCTGGCCCGCTGGCAGGCGCGCCTCGTGGCGCTCCTCGGCGATGCCGCCCTCCCGGCGACCCGTCTCGGTGGCACGGTCGAGGCTTCGGCGTCGCTTGCGGCCCATGGCGAGTTGTGGCAGGTGACGCGCGCCGGAGCGGAGGTCGTGGAACTCGATCTCGACCATGGTCGGGTCGTCGAGCCGAGATTGGTCGCCACGGCTGCCGGCACGATCGATGCGAAGAGCGGCCGGGTCGAGATCTCCTCCGCCGAGGTGCTGACGGCGAGCCTCTCGCTCCGCACCGGTGGACTCTCGATCCTCCCTCCGCCGGCCAACCGACAGGCGGCCAGCGGGGCCCGGCGACCCTGGGATGATCCGGGCCGCTGCCGAGGCCGTGTCCAATGGCAGTGCGATATCGGGAGGACAGCGGCGTGGTTTGTTGACCCGGTGACCGTCGAGCGCTGGCCGGCGGCGGGGCGGGCGTGGGGGACGATCGATCTCCAAGAGACACCCGCAGGTCTCAATCTCCTCGTCGACGCTACCGGCAACCAACTCACCCTCTCGACCACCGCAGACCCACGGTCGACGGCGCCGATCGATCCCATGGGAGCGGCGGTGCGCGAGGTGTGGGCGGAACCACGGGCCCGCTTCCTCGTCGAGCTCACCCGCGCCCCGGTCGGGGATGCGGTGGCCATCAACCGTCTCGTGCTCGAGTCGTCGACGGTGGCGGCGGCGGCCGTGGGAACGGTGCACGATTGCTCGTCGCGCCCGCTCCTCGACGTCGGCGGCACGCTCAATTACGACTGGGGAATGCTCTCGCGGCTTCTTCTTCCCTGGACGGGAGGCCGCCTCGATCTTGCCGGTGGCGCAGCCCGGCCGTTCGCCCTGCGGGCGCCGGTCGAGCCGCTGGTTCGTCTCGTCCTCGATGGCGTGGCCCCCGGGGGACGCGCGGGCGCCGAGACGCCGGTGGCCGCGGCGAGCGACGACCCGGCGACGACGGAAGTGCCGCTCCCGGAGAACTGGCTGGAGAACGTCCGTGGTGGGGGGCGCGAGGCCGATCCCGAGAGGCCGGTGCGGGCGGCACTGCCGGTGTCGCTTCAGCCTGCGGCGCGGAACGAGTCGGCCGCGTGGCTGCGGAGCCTGTCGATCGACACCTCGACGACCTGGGCCACGGGGGCCCTCGAGGGGATGGCGCTCGAGGCCGGAGAGACGCCACTGCGCCTCTTCGAGGGGCAGCTGGCCCTCGGGCCGTTCGATGTCGGCTTCGGTGGCGGTCGGCTGCGTGGCGCGCCGTGGGTGCAGCTCCTTCCTGGGCCCGGAGAGCTCGTCGTGCCGAAGGGGAGGCTCATCGAGCGGATGGTACTCGCCGGGCCGCTCGCCGACCGGTGGATGAACTGGATGTTCCCGATCGTTGGCCGCTCGATGCGGACGCAAGGCGTGGTGAGTGTCGACGTGGCTGGGGCCCGGCTGCCGCTGTCCGATCCCTGGGGCGGGGATGCCGCCGGGGAGATGGTGTTTGAGAATCTCGAGGTGACACCGGGGCCGCTCATGGCACCGCTGGCGAATCTCGTCGCGAAGCTCCAGGCCGTCATCGATCCGCGCTTCGCGTTCGGCGACAAGGCCGTCATCCTTCGTGTCCGCCCCGAGCCGGTTCGCGTTCGGCTCGCCGCAGGGCGTGCCTGGCACGACGGCCTCGTGATGGACATGGGGCAGCTCATGCTCCGCTCCGCCGGGAGCGTGGGGGCCGACGGGAGCCTCGCGATGGTGGTCGAGGTCGGCTTCCGTGGCGACCTTGTCGCGGGCGCGCCGCGGCTCGCGAAGCTGCTGCGGACGCCGCTGGTGATCCCGCTCAAGGGAACTTCCGATCGGCCGCAATTCGACGCCGGCGCCATCGACGGCCTCATCGCCCGGATCGTCGACAACACCGCCGAGGGGATCATCAAGGACGGTTTTGAACGGGGGCTCGAGGGGCTCGAAGAACTCTTCGGCAATCCCCCTCCCGCGGCCCCCGCGCTCCCACCGCGCCCCGCGCCGCCGGCAACGGCCGTGCCGGTGCTGCCGCCACTTCCCCCGGCAGCGGCGCCCGAAGCACCCCTGTCGTTCCCGGCCGGCTGAAGCCTGGCCGTTGCAGCGGCCCGCCGATCATCGGGGAATCCCGCGGCGCTCGGCCAATCAAAACCCCGACCGCAAGGCGCCGTCACGGCGGAGCCTCCGCTCGGTGGCGGCGATCAGCTTCTCGAGGCAGCGACGGTAGGCGTGGTGCTCGACCTCGAAGCGGTGCCGTGGGCTGTCGACGTAGTCGATGCCGGCGGGGCGGGGAATGCCGTCGCCCGACTGGCCACGCTTGCGATGGAGGAACGCCGCGGCGCGGGGCGAGCGCTCCGTGGCCAGGGCCATCCGGGCAATGAGCTGGCCTTGCAGATCGGTGAGTCCCCACTGACCGCTGTCGGGCTGGATCAGGCCGCAGACGGCGATATCGTCACGCGTGGGATGGAGCGTGTGGAGGAAGAGGCGCGGGAGCCCATCGACGGGATGGAGGTGGGTGGCATCGATGAACGGCAGGGAGAGGACGTAGCCGGTGGCGCAGATGACGACATCGAACGATTCCTGTGAGCCGTCAACAAACATCGCCACGTCGCCATTGAAAAGGCGCACGTCACCGCGCGGCACGATGCCGCCTGAGTCGATCCGGCCGAGAATCTCGGAGTTGATCACCGGGTGGCTGTCCCAGAGGCGGTGATCGGGCCGGGGGAGCCCGTGTTTCCAGGAGAGACCGATCGCCCGGTCGATGGCGCGGAGGCTCACGAAGCGCCGCAGCCATGTCGGCGCTCCCATCGCCAGGAGCCGCTCGCCGCGGAGGTCGGAGGGACGGCCCATGATGAACCGCGGCACGACATGGTAGCCGCGGCGCGTCGAGTGGACGGTGCGGGCGGCGTGCCGCGAGCACTCCACGGCGATGTCACTGCCGGAGTTTCCCCCGCCGATGACGAGGACGCGCTTCCCCGCGATCGCCACCGGATCGACCGGCGACTTGTAGTGGCAGGCATGGAGGAACGGACCCTCGAACCTTCCGGAGACGTCGGGCCAGCGCGGTGTGTGGTTGTGGCCATTGGCGATCACCAGTCCGCGGCACTCGAGCGCCCCGCCGCCGGTGGAGACCGTCCAGCCACCGCCGGGGCGGGGCACCACCCCTTCAACCGGAGAACGCGTGCGGATGTGTGGCCGCAGCGCGAAGTGATCGGCATAGGCGCGGAGGTAGCCGAGGCAGCGAGTGTGGTCGGGGTAGGACGGCCATTGCCTCGGCATGGGGAAGTCGGTGAAAGCGGTGAGCGATTTCGAACTGATCAGCCGCGTCGACGCGAAGACCGCCGAAGCGCCCGAGCCGAAGTACCAGTTGCCACCGATGTCGTCCTCCCGTTCGAGGCAGACGGCGCGGATCCCCAGCGCCAGGAGATTCTTGAGGGCTGTGAGACCGGAAGGCCCCGCGCCGATCACACACCACCCGTCGTCGACGCCTGGCGGGCCACTCATTCCCGGCTCCCTGACAGGGCACGGGCGAGGAGGTCGAGATCGTCGTCGGTGTGATGGCAGGCGAGGCTCGCGCGGACGAGGCTCCCCCCGGCCGGGACGCTCGGCGGGCGGATGGCCGGCACGAACAGGCCCTCGTCGGCGAGCCGCGCCGCCAGGGCGACGGCCCCTGCGGCGCTCCCCACGATCACCGGCACGATCTGAGCCGCGGCAGCGCCGAGATCAAGGCCTGCGGCCCGGAGCCGATCGCGAAACGCCGTTGCCTTCCCGAGGAGCGTGGTGCGGCGCTGGGGCTCGGCGGCGAGGAGCTCCACCGCGCGGAGCGCCGCGCCGGCCACGGCGGGGGGATGGGCCGTGGAGAAGACCCAGGCCCGGGCGGAATGGCGCAGCCAGTCGACGAGGCGGGGGTGGCCGGCGACGAACCCACCGGCCGACCCCAGCGCCTTCGAGAGCGTGCCGACACGGACGTGAACCCCGTCTGCGGTGTCACTGGCCTCGACCAAGCCGCTCCCGCGCGCCCCGAACACGCCGGTGGCATGGGCCTCGTCGACCATGAAGATCGCGCCGTGGCGGGATGCGACGGCGGCGAGATCGGCAAGCGGCGCGATCGTGCCGTCCATCGAGAACAGGCTGTCGGTAACGATCAGCCGGCGCCGCGCCGGCGTGGCCGCCAGGAGCTGGTCGAGGGCGGCGACATCGCGGTGGGGAAAGACGGCCACTGCCGCGCGCGACAGCCGACAGCCGTCGATGATACTCGCGTGGTTGCGCTCGTCGCTGAACACGACATCGCCGGGGCCGACGAGCGCCGCGATCGTGGCAGCATTGGCGGCGAATCCCGAGGGAAAGAGGAGCGCGTCGCCGGTGTCGAGGAGCTGCGCGAGCGCCGCTTCGAGGGCCGCGTGGGTGGAGGAGTGGCCGCTCACCAGCGGGCTCGCCCCGGAACCGAATCCCTCCGCGCAGGCAGCCCGGGAGGCGGCCTTCGTCAGCCGGACATCGCCGGCCAGCCCGAGGTAGTCGTTGGAGCCGAAGTTGAGCAGTGCCCGGCCGTCGAGCTCGACCACCCTTCCCTGCCGCCCCGCGCGGACGCGCCGGGGCCGCACGAGGCCGTCGCGAAGGAGGGCCCCGAGGCCCGCGTCGATCCAGGCCAGGGGCTCCGGCAGCGCGGTGATGGCGGCGGGGCTGGGGGACGCGGTGAATGGCGGGCGGCAGGTCATGCCGACATTATGGCCACGCGGGCCGGTGTGGGGATGGGCCGTCCACCGGCATCACCCGCCGCCGAGCTGCTGGATCGTGCGGAACTCGGCCGCCGTGACGGGATGGACCGAGAGCCGACTGCCGCGGCGGAGGAGCTCAAGGCCTGCCAGGGCCTTCACGCTGCGGAGCTCGTCGAGCGGGACCGGCCGCGGAAAGACCTCGACGAGCTTCACGTCGACCATCGACCAGACCGGATTTTCAGGCGATGCTTTGGGATCGAAGTGGTCGTCGTCGGGATTCCAGGCACTGGAGTCGGGATAGGCCTCGCGGACGATCTCGACGACGCCGACGACCGCCGGGGGATCACAGCTGGAGTGGTAGAAGAAGGCGCGGTCGCCGACCTTCATCGCGCGGAGGAAGTTGCGGGCTTGGTAGTTGCGGACGCCGTCCCAGCAGGTCGTCTGCTTCTTCGCCTTGCGGAGGGCATCGATCGAGAAGCAGTCCGGTTCGCTCTTGAGCAGCCAGTGTTGCATGGGTGGATCCTTTGTCGTCGTTCGGGTTCGTCGCCGACCACCGTCGCGACGGGAGTCGATGGCCACGGCGGGCGGAAGATCAAGGGAGCGGAGCGAGAACCGGGATTGGCAGTCAGTCGCGGGCAACGTGCCGGGCTGACGATCAGCCGTCGCCGTCCTCCCAGGGATTCACCAACAGGACCCCCGTCGGTTCGAAGTCGGCGACGTTCCGAGTCATAAGATGCAGTCCGTGCCGCACTGCGGTCGCGGCGAGGAGGCCGTCGATGGCCGGAATCGGTCGCCCCTTCTTCTCTGCCCTGGCCGAGACCTCGCCCCAGATGACCGCCGTCTCGAGATCGACGGAGAGAATGCGCCCGTCTGCGGCCATCCCCAGCCTGTCGATCCATGCGGAGAGCGCGTGCTTCTTCGGCCCCGGTTTCAGTCGGTCGATCCCCTTGCGCAGTTCTCCGATGGTGAGCACGCTGAGGAAGACATCGCTCTCGGCGATCGTGGAGAACATCGCCCGCACGCGCGGGTTGCCATCGGTCCGCCGCAGTTCGGAAAGAACGCACGTGTCGACGAGAGTCCTCACAGCGGGACATCCCGGCCGCTCGACCGATCTCGCTCGAGATCGACGCCGTCCAAGCTCGGACCCTCGAGAATCAGCTCCTTGAGGCCGGGAAGGGCACCGGTCAACCGTTCATACTCGTGCCCCTCGACCACGACGTATCGCCGCTGCCGGCGGGTGATCACTTGGGCCTCACGCTCGGCCCGGTTGAGGACCTCACTCAGTCGGCTCTTGGCATCAGCGATGCTCCACGTTGCTTTCCGCATCGATCGAGCTCCTCAGAAACAACGCTCGCAAAAAAACTAGTCAAACTAGCCTTGTTTTTATGCCTCGTTGGCTACTGGTCAAGCGACTCCTCACCGCTGGGCGATGTGAGCCGAGAGATGCGTGGGGCGATCACCCCGCGCTCTCCGTCGTTGCCCTCAGCGCGGTCCGCCCGGCCCGCCGCCGCCGGGGAGACCGAGAGCCTGACGGCGCTTCTCGACCTCGCCGAAGTATTCGGTCCAGCGGGCCCGCTGGCTCGGGGAGCTGCCGTCAATCATCCGCTTCCGCCAAGCGCTGCGATCCTCCTCGGAGCGCGGCCCTGGCCCACCGGCTGTCTGCTGGTTGCCGGCCCGGCCCTGCGCCCCTCCGGCCTGACCGCCCCCCTGGCCGCCGCCGAGCCCTTGGAACATCGAGCGGCTTCCCTCGAAGGCCTTCTGCATCGACTGCATCTGCTTGAGTTGGTCGTCGATGAGCTTCTGACGCTGCTCCGGCGGGGCGGCGAAGTAGGAGTCGACCCGCGCCTCCATCCCCTTCATCATCAGCTTCCGCCCTTCCTCCAAAGCCTTTGGCCGGAGGTCTTCCGGGAGGCTCTGGATCTTCGCCATCACCGTCACCATCGCCCCGACCCGGGCGGCGGTGTCGAGCATGTTTTTGGGAGCTTGATCGGGCGGATACTTCGCCGCCGCTTCCGCCATCACGGTCTTCACCTCGGTGAGCCGCGGATCCTCCTTGGCGCCGAACCATCCCCCCCACCAGGCGCCGGCCGAGACGAGGCCGAGGAGGAGGGCGAGGAGGAGACTGGCGAGAACAACCGGCCGGCCGCGCGACTCGCTTGGGGCGCTCGATCGACGATTGGCATGGACGGAGGGCATCGGGGCGGGGCTCCTGAAGAGTGAAGCCCGGGGCGCGATCCCCCGGCTAAATCGCTTGCCGGGGATCGCGGTCCAGGGTTCCTAGCGGAGAAATCCGTAAGGGCTCCGATTCTCCCATCGGGGGGGCGGAGAAGCAACGCCGCTTCGGGCCGGTGCGGAGAGGGGGAAACGACAAAAAGACGGGGGGGCCGGACGGTTTCCCGTCCGACCCCCCTCGTGCTTCGTGTCGACCGTCAGGTCAGCGACCTGCTGGCCGGTCCCGATCAGCAGCCCTTGCGGCAGCGGAGGAGACCGCAGCCCTTGTGGCCCTTGGCCTTGCCGGCGTTGCCGTTGCCACAACCACAGGCGTCAGCGTCGCTCGAGCAGCCCGAGCAAGCATCGCAGGGGACTTCCTCGCAGACCGTCCGGCAAACCTTGACCTGGATCTGCTTGGTGACGCACTTCGGCACGCACACCGTGTAGGAGCAGGTCTTCGTCTCGCAGACGTTGTCATAGAGGGTGACACAGTAGTTGGCCGTCCGCTGCTGCGGGACCATCACCGTGTAGCACACTTCCTTCGAACGGGTCTCGGGGACACACTTGTTGACCGTGTAGGAAGCGGTCCGCGTTTCGCAACGGAACTTCTTCACGCACACGCTCTTCGTGCGGGCCTCGGGAACCATCTTCGTCACGCAGTAGGTGCCGGTGCGGATCTCGTCACGGCACTTCTGCACCTTCACCGTCCGGGTCCGGGTCTCGGGGACCATCTTGGTGACGCAGTAGTTGCGGGTCCGGGTCTCGCAGCGCGACAGGGTCACGCAGTAGTTCCGGGTCCGCTCCTCGCAACGGAACTTCGTCACGCACTTGGTGCGCGAGCGGGTTTCGCAGCGGCTCTTCGACACGCAGTAGGTGTAGGGCACCTGCTCCGTGGTGCACTCCCACCGGGTGGTCTCGATTTCCTTCGACTCGCAGGTCGGGACCCACGTGCGGCAGCAGACCGTCTTCGGGCAGCAGGGGTTGCCCTCGGCGTCATACTTGCCGTTCGCGGAGATCTCCTTGGCGCTGGTCTCCCAGTGGCCGCCCTTCACGGAAACCGTCTTCATTTCCTTGACGGGAACCCGCTTGCTGACCGTGCGGTAGCCGGTCATCTGCTCGGTGTAGGGAACGCGCACCGTGTAGGTCTCTTCGACCTGCTCGGTGTACGGAACCCGGACCGAGTAGCTGGCCGAACGCTGCTCGGTGTAGGGAACCTTCACCGTGTAGCTCGCCGTCTTCTCTTCCTTGACCGGCACCATCACCGTGTACGCCTGCTCGACGCACTCGGTGTAGGGGACCTTGACCGTCCAGCTCCGGCTCTTCTCTTCCTTGACCGGGACCATCACGGTGTAGTTCTGCTCGATCGTCTCCGTGTAGGGAACCTTGACCGTGTAGTCACGGGTGCGGGTTTCCGGAACGGTCGTGTTGACGGTGTAGTTCACCGTCTTGGTGCGCGTCTCGGGCACGTTCACCGTGTACTCGCGGGTCCGCTGCTCGGTGCGGGGGACGCGCTTCGTGACGGTGTACGACCGCTCACGCTGCTCCTGGACATACTCCGTGACGTTGACGTCACGGCTCTCGGTGACCCACTCGCGGCGGAGCACCTTGCGGGTGGCACCACCGGCGGCAGCACCCTCGCTGCCGATCGCACCTTCGCTGACAACTCCACCATCGCTGACGATGGCACTGTCGGCGGCGGACGGGGCCTCACCCTCGACGATCGCGGGCTCGGTGTGAGCCACGCCACCGTTGGCGAGAACCGAACCGGCCTCGATCACGGACTCCTGACCGTGGGAAAATCCGCTGCCCGAACAGATGGCAACAGCGGCAACCCAGGGCAGGAAGCCGAACGTCAAACGCTTCTTCACAGAATCCTCCGGATGGAAAGAAAAAAAGGAAACGGTTCGCGAACACTTGGCCGGTCCGTCGCCTGGCCCGCCAACCCCAGATGGAAGGCGTG
>CAMARC010000044.1 GCA_945860405.1 Candidatus Kuenenia stuttgartensis
GCCGCGAGCGGCCCATTCCCCCTCCGGTGACCGTCTCCCCGGTGGTCATTCTCGATGATCGCGCGCTGAATCGTTTTCGCGTGCCTGCCTCTCGGATCCCCGCGGGAAGCCGAGTGCTGTTTCGTGAGCCGCTGCTCTGGGATCGCTACCGGCCGCAGCTGATCGCGGCGGGAGCCGTGCTCCTGCTCCAGAGCCTGCTGATCATCGCGCTGGTCACGCAGTCACGCCGGCGTCGCTGGGCCGAGCAGATCGTCGGCGAGCAGCGCGATCAGATCGCCCACGCGGGGCGGATCTCGACGCTCGGGCAACTCGCGGCTTCGCTGGCCCACGAGCTCGGCCAGCCCCTCGGGGCGATCCTCAACAATCTCGAGGCGGCCGAGATCCTCCTTCGCGACAATACGTCGGCGAATGCCGAAGAGCTCCGCGCCATCGTCCGTGACATCGCCGCCGACGACCAGCGCGCGGGAGCGGTGCTCGACCGCATCCGGGCGATGATCCGCAAGCAGCGATTCACCGTCGGACCGGTCGAGGTGCCTGGCCTGATCCGCGGCGTGCTCACGCTCGCCGGGCCCCGGCTCACCTCCGACGGCATCGTTGTGAACGTCTCCTACGATCCGGGGCTTCCGCGGGTGGCCGGCGACGAGGTCCTCCTCCAGCAGGCGCTCCTCAATCTCCTCGGAAACTCGGCCGACGCGATTCGGGCCTCCCGGGCTGGTTCAGCCGGTGCCGCGGAGGGCACAAGGGGGGGGCCTCATCCGGGGGAAATCACGATCCGGGCCCGCCGGGCAGCGGATTCGGTGGAGCTGGCCGTGATCGACAACGGGGGCGGAATCGGGGAAGATATCGTGGAGAGAGCGATCGACGCTTTCGCGACGACGAAGGACGAAGGGCTCGGCATGGGCCTGCCGATTGTGCGCACGATTATCGAACAGCACGAGGGGACGCTCCGTCTGGACAACGCTCCGGGCCACGGCCTGACGGTTTCCCTCACCGTGCCGACCTGGAAGGAAAGGACATCCGCGTGACTCCCTTGATCCATTTGATCGACGACGACGAATCGTTTCTCCGCAGCATGGAGCGTCGGCTCCGCGGCCATGGCTACGCGGTTGCCACCTACCCCTCGGTGGCGGATTTCGTCATGCGTCCCGATCCCGAAGCGCCCGGATGCGTCCTCACCGATCTGCAGATGCCGAAGCGCGACGGATTCGATCTCCAGGAAGTTTTGGCGAAGTCGCCGAATCCCCTTCCGGTGGTGTTCGTGACCGGCAAGGGGGACATCCCAACGAGCGTCCGCGCGATGCGGGCCGGGGCCGAAGACTTTCTCACGAAGCGCGTCGCGATCGGTGATCTCGTCGCGGCGATCGAGCGGTCGATCAAGCGTGATCTCCTCGAGCGGGCCGAGCGGCAGCGACGCAGCGATGCCCAGGCCAGGATCGCCAAGCTCACCGACCGCGAGCTGCAGATGCTCCTGGGGATCGTGAAAGGGATGCAGAACAAGGAGATGGCGGAGGAATATGGGCTTTCGGAGCGGACGATCAAGTACCACCGCACCGTTCTCACCCGGCGCCTCGATATCTACACCTCCGTCGATCTGACTCGACTTGTCCAGGACGCCGGCATCTCCACCCCTGAACTCGCCGCCATGGCGGCTGCCGCCCCACCGGGGCCCCGGCAGGCTGAATGACGGCACGACCGACCCGGTCGGAGCCTTCGCCGCCCGGCGAAGGTCGACCCGTCAGCGCGGCCGACCCGTCAGCCCAGTCAAGGGACATGGCGTGGAGGCGCGTTCCAAGGTCTGGTCAGAAGGTCACCACCCGGCCGTCGCCAGCAGCGGGCGGATCTCCCTCGGCGCCCGTTCCTTCGCTCTCCGGCAGCACGCGCGTGCGGGGAATGCCGGCGAGGTCGAGGAAGTTGGCCAGGATCGCGAAGCCGTGCTCGGTGAGGATCGATTCGGGGTGGAACTGCACGCCGTAGAGCCCACCGGCCCGATCTTCGACGGCCATGATCGTCCCCTCGTCATCGACCGCCGTGATCGCCAGTGACTCTGGCAGCGACTCGCGCTCGATGACGAGCGAGTGGTAGCGGGCGGCATGAAAAGGACTGGGGATCCCGGCAAAGAGATCGACGCCGTCGTGGTGCATCGGGCTTGTCCGTCCGTGGACCGGCTCCCGCGCCCGGATGATCCGCCCGCCGAGCGCCTGGCCGATCGCCTGATGGCCGAGGCACACGCCGAGGATCGGCACCCGTCCGCGGAAGGCCTGCACGGCCGCGAGCGAACAGCCCGCCTCGAACGGCGTGCAGGGGCCGGGGGAGATGACGATTCCCCGCGGCGCGAGACGCTCGAGATCGGTGACCGAGACAGCATGGCTCGGGAGGACGAGCGCCGGGCAGCCGAGGCGATGGAAGTAGCGGGCGAGGTTGAAGACGAAGCTGTCGCGGTTGTCGAGGAGGACGATCATCGGTTGCCTCCGGCGGCCCCGGGCTCCGCGTCGCGGCCGAGGCTGGCAAGGACCCGCAGCATCCCCTCGGCCTTGTGGAGGCTTTCGGCATGCTCGGCGTCGGGGACGCTCGCTGCCGTGATGCCGCCGCCGGCGGAGAAGGTCGTGGCGCCGTTGCCGGCCACGAACGTGCGAATGAGGAGATTCCAGTCGGCGCTCGAGTCGAGGCCGAGATATCCAATCGACCCGCAGTAGGCCCCGCGGGCCACCGGTTCGAGGGCGGAAATGATCTCGCAGGCCCGGTGTTTCGGAGCGCCGGTGACGCTGCCGCCGGGGAGGGCAGTGAGGAGTGCGTCGAGGGGGCCGAAGCGGGGGCGGAGCTTCCCGGTGACGATCGAGACGAGATGCTGGACGGTGGCGTAGCGCTCGCGTCGGCAGAGCGCCTCGACGCGGACGCTTTCGGGGGTGCAGACGCGCGAGAGGTCGTTGCGCACCAGATCAACGATCATCACGTTCTCGGCCCGGTCCTTGGCGCTCTCCTCGAGATCGTCGCCGGCAAAGAGATCGGCCTCGGGGCTCGCGATCACCCGGCGCGTCCCTTTGATCGGATGCATCCGGGCGACCGTGCGCGACACCGACAGCAACCGCTCCGGCGACATGCTCGTGATCCGCACCCGTCCGGCGTCAAAGCTCGCCGCGAACGGCGCCGGATTCACCGCCCGGGCCCGGAGGTGGAGGAGCGTCGGGTCGATCTCGCCGGCCACGGCGAGACGCTGGGCGAGGTTGACCTGAAAAATGTCGCCGGCCCGGACAAACTCGATGCCCCGCTCCACCATCTCCCGGTAGCCCACCGACGCGTGGGTCGACTCGACGCCGGCATGCCCTGCGAGGGGATGGCCAT
The DNA here is from genome assembly GCA_945860405.1 of Candidatus Kuenenia stuttgartensis. GTDB lineage: Bacteria > Planctomycetota > Planctomycetia > Pirellulales > UBA1268 > QWOP01. The sequence goes on from CAMARC010000044.1 coordinate 3,340, forward strand.
TCCTGGCGGGGAACTGGCCCGGGGAAGGAGACGTGTGGGGAGCCTTGCAGGAGTCTTGGAGGCGTGCCACAACCGCATCGATACGATCGGCGGCTCGGGCGCCGCGGGCCACCGGCCCCTTCGCCGGGATCCCCTGCGAGATCACCCAGCCCCGGCGGGCATCGTGATCGAAGGCGAAGACGACGTCGTAAAGATGGAGCGAAAGGAGCGGCACCGGGATGTCGGACTGCGGCGGCGGCGCGACGCCGATGAGGGCGAGCCCCGCTTCGTAACTGACAAGCCCCGCGATGCCTCCCTGGAAGGGGGGCAGTCCGGGGATCGTCGGCGTGGCAAGGTCGGCCAGCAGGCCACGGAGGCCGTCGAAGGCTTCGCCCACCGCGGCCGCAGCGGCCGCGGCGTTCCACGGCTCCTGGGCCGTGACGACAAGCGAGTGGACCGGGTCGCAGGCCACGAACGAAAAACGTCCCAGCCGCGGCGTCGACCGGATCGCTCCATCGGTGGCTTCGCCGTCGAGGATGGCGCTGTCGAGGAACAGTCGATGGGGCGCGGCGGCGAGCGCCGCGAAGATCTCGGCGGCGGTCGCCTCGGCCGGGAGTTCGGCGACGATCGCCCCGGAGGCGGTCAACCGGTAGCCGGTGAGAGGCATTGGCAGGGAAAGGCTCATGCCGGCTCCTCAGGGGTCGGAGGCTCGCGGCGGGGAAGCTCGCCCGCCACGGACGGGTCGGTCGCGCCGACGACGCGCGCTGCCGCCCGGGATGGGCCGTGGGCGATCTCGGGGCGTGTTAGGTGCCCCCAGTCGAGGGCCTGATCCTGACGGTAGTCCTTGTCGAGGGAGAGGGCCGTGACGGCCTTGGCCATCTCGTAGCCGAGGTAGAAGGCGTGGGAGGGATCGACGTCGTCGCGGCCGGCCGCCGCCAGCGCCGCAAACACCTCGAACGGATCGGCCGAGGCGAGATGGAGATCGCGACCGACGAGGTGGATCTCGCCGCCCTCGGCGAAGAGCCGGAAATTGGGATCGCGGATCGCGGCGGCGAGGCGCTCGAGAGCGGCGTCGCCATGCGCCTCCGGCCTCCCCGCGCGGAGGGTCACGAGCCGCGGTTCGACATGCTTGGGGAGGGATCGCTTCGAGACGGCATGATGGACGAGCCGTCGGCCCAGGTCGCATTCCTTGACGCTGCTCCTGGCCCAGTGGATCACCTCCGTGGTGAGGATCGACCCGATTCCCACCTCCGCGCAGAAGCCGAGGAGGCAAACGTTCATGCCGGCGGAGTCGACGTCGGTAAGCTCGGTGAGGTTACCGATCCCCATCATCATCGCTGCCTGGGGGTAGCGCTTGCGGATGTCGAGGTAGCGGCCGAGGCTCGCGGCGAAGCCGAAGCCGATCGGCTCGAGGACCGGATCGAGGCGGTGGGGAACGCGGTCGCGGTCGAGCCGACGGATCGTGGCATCGAAGCCTTCGAGCGTCGACGGCACGTCGGGAATCGCCACCACCTCGCAGCCCCAGTCAGCGGCGCGCTCGGCGTTCGAGGAGTTCACGGAGAGGACAAGCGTCGCCCCGGCCTGCACGGCGGCGGAAACTTCACGAGCGTCAAAGCTGTCGATCGAGACGGTGTGGCCATCGTCAACGAGCTGCTTCACGACGTCGGCCACGCCGCTCCAGCCCCCCTCGGGATCGCAGCCCAAGTCGATCCGATCGGCGCCGTCGCCGCGCATCCGCCCGGCTTCGGCGAGGATCGCGGCTCTGGTCATCCGCGGGGCATGGTTGATCTCGGCGATGATCTCGATCGCGTGGCTGCCGTAGTCGGCCAGATCGGCGCGATTCTGGCCAAAGTACTCGTCGAGCCGGCGGAGATCCTCCGGGCCCCGTTCGACCGGGGCGGGGCTGACGGCCCGGACCACGTCGAGCGGGCCGCTCACGGCCCCGGGGAGGATCACCCGGTCGGTCCCCTCCGGCACCTGGAGACGCTTGGCGATCCAGGGGGTGGTCATGAGGGCGGCGACGGTGATGTTCATCACCTGAACGGTCGGGATGAACCCGACCCGAGGCGCCAGCCTTTCGAGCACCTCGCGCAGCGACGGCTCGGCGAGCCGGCCGGTGATGAAGTGGAGGCGGGGGCGCTCGGGCACGGAGCAGCGTTCGGCGGGGGCGGTCACGGGGGGAACACGGGGGAGGAGGAGGGTCTCCCGACAGTCTATCCGCACTGGCGCCGGGAGGGCCCCAGGCCAATCGCCCCTACGCCCGGTGGCCTCCCCGAGGCTATTCTGAAAACGCGTTCGGCTTCGGATGAGTCTCCGCAGGGGGAAATGCAATGGGGTGCCTCAGGCAGCGGTGGTGGGTGGTGTCGATCGGTGGATTGATGCTTTCGGCCGCCACCGGCCTCGCAGGAATCGGTGCCCTCTCGGCTGTGGCCGAGGAGCCCGGCGTCGTGGCCGAGGGCGCCGATCCGGTCGATCGGCGGCTCGCCGCGACTCTCGAGGCCCACTCCGCGGAGACGGGGAGGCTCGAGGCGCGCGTCCGTGCCGCCAAGGGAAAGCTCCTCGCCGAGACGGTTTCCCGCCTCCAGACGCTCCAGGACGAATACTGCCGCGCTGCCCGGCTCGACGAGGCGCTCGCCGTCCGGGAGGGGATCCGCCGCCTCCATCGCGAGGCTGCCGCCGGCGACGTCGCGGCCTCCCCTCCGGCGATTGCGGTGCGCCCAGCCCCCGACTCGCTCTCCCGTCTGTCCACCGAGATCGGTGCGGCGCATTTTTTCAAAGTCACCGGCTCCAGTCGCGGGATCGCCTGGGGAACCGATCTCTACACGCTCGACTCCAATCTCTCCGTCGCGGCCGTCCACGCCGGGGCCCTGGCCGACGGTGAGACCGGTGTCGTGAAGGTGACGATCGTCGACTCGCCGGCGGAGCATGTCGGCTCCCACCGTCACGGCATCACGACGCACGGCTGGCCACGCTATCGGATGAGCTTTCGGGTCGAGCGAGTTGGTTCCGTGCCTGCGATCCCGCCTGCGTCCGCCCGTCCATTGTCGCCGCTCGAACATGCCCCGCCGCCCCCAACGTCGGCTGAGCCGATTCCGTCGGAGGCTCCTGCGGCGAGCGAGCAGGCGGCCCCGCGCCGGCCGTTTGACTGAGTCCGACTTTCGTCCCGGAAGCTCGCCGAGCAGGTGCCGTTGGGCTGGCGGGTGGCGGGACGGTAGATTTTCAAGCCTCCATACTTCCGACCCCCGAGGGCCCTTTCAATGATCCGCATCGTGCTTGCCGGCTTCTTCCTCTCGCTCCTCGGCATGGCCGTGGCCGCCGCCGCCGAGAGCGACACCCGGCTCTACGAGATGCGCGTCTATTGGGCGGCGCCCGGGAAGCTCGATGCCCTCCATGCCCGGTTTCGCGACCACACGACGAAGCTCTTCGCGAAGCATGGCATGACGAACGTCGGGTATTTCGTCCCGGTCGGCGACAACCCCGAGCGGAAGCTCGTTTACTTTCTCGCCTATCCCGACCGGAAGGCCCGTGATGCCTCTTGGGCTGCCTTCGTGAACGACCCGGAGTGGAAGGCGGCCCACGCCGCCTCGGAGAAGGATGGCAAGCTCGTCGAGAAGGCGACCGAGACCTTTCTGACGACGACCGACTACTCCCCCGCGCTCGACACCAAGCCGGGTAAGGATTCGCGCGTCTTCGAGCTCCGCACCTACACCTCGACGGCCGGCAATCTCCCCGGCCTCAATGCCCGCTTCCGCGATCACACCGTCAAGCTCTTCGCCAAGCACGGCATGACGAACCTCATCTACTGGAACCGGGCCGAGGGGCAGCCGCAGGCCGATCGGATGCTCGTCTATCTCCTCGGCCACGACTCGGTCGACGCGGCAAAGGCATCGTTCGACAGCTTCCGCCAGGATCCCGACTGGGTGACGGCCCGGAAGGCCTCCGAGGAGAAGGCTGGGGGCTCGCTGACCGAAGCGAAGGACGGCGTCCTCTCGGAGTTCCTCGTGCCCACCGACTACTCGACCTGGAAGTGACCGCAGCCCCGCGGGGCTTGCCGGCTCAGCGCGCCTCGGCCGGTTGCGGTTGGCCTTCGGCCCGCCACAGCCGCCAGCGGATCTCTGTCCCCTCGGGGGCGTAGACAACCAGCGGCAGGCGGCTGTTGTAGCGGACGAGCATCCGCGGCCCGGGGGCGAAGGCCTTGACGGTCGGCGTGCCTGCAGTGGGGGCGATCCGGGTCGAGAGCGGAGCCCCGAGGGCATCAACCTCGAAGTAGGAAAAGCCCCAGCCGGGAATGTCGCGCTCGCGGAACTCGCCCCCGAAGCGGTAGGTGTTCACCCCGTCGGTGTCGATCGTCCGGCCGGCGACGATCTCGACTTTGAAGTCGTCCTCCGCGCCGCGCTCCTTGTGGGGGAGGAGGATTACGTGTCGGGTCTTGCCGGCTGCTGCCGCCGGGTAGGCTGCCTCGAGATTCTTGACAGCCTCAGGATCGATCGGCGCGGCGTCGGCAGCGGGCTCGCCGGCCCGGCCGTGGAGGGCGGCGCCCGACAGGCAGACCATCGACAGGATCAGGCAGGCACGGCGACCGAGAATCGAAGCCGGGGCGAAGCGGGGCATGGGGGGATTCCCAGAGGAGAGTTGTTTCGCGGGGAGAAATAAACCGGTTTGGATCGACGAATTGTTGCCAGCCCAGGGGGGCGGTTGTCAATCGTCGGGCGGCGAGCGACGGGGCTGCGACCTGCCGGGCCGTCGGGCTACACTCTGCAGCCATGATCCTCGAAGGCCTGATCACGACCCGCTCCCCTGACGGCCAGCCGCATTTGGCGGCGATGGGTCCGGAGGTCGATCCTGTCGAGCTCAAGGCGGGGCGGATCGAGACGCTCGTCCTCAAGCCGTTTGCGACGAGCCAGACGGCCCGAAACCTCGCCGCCACGCCGGCCGGGGTTTTTCAGCTCACCGACGACGTCCTCCTCCTGGCTCGCACCGTCGCCGGCGGTGGGCCCCGTCCCGAGATGCTTCCCGCCGCGGGAATCGCGGGGTGGCGGCTGGCCGATGCCCCGCTGGCGCTCGAGTTTCGGATCGTGTCGGCCGACCGCAGTGGGGAACGGCAGCGACTCGTGGCCCGGGTCGAGCGGATCCATCAGGGGCGTCCGTTCCTGGGGCATGTCCGCGCCCGACACGCCGTCGTCGAGGCGGCGATCCTCGTCACCCGTCTCCACATGATCCCTGCGGCCGAGATTGCGGCCCGATTCGCCGAGCTTCGCACGCTCGTCGAGAAGACCGGTGGCCCGGAGGAACACGAGGCGTTTTCGATCCTCGCCGAGCGTGTCGCCGCGGGCCTCGCGGCATCGACGCCGACCGCGCCCCCGAGCGGCGTCGAAGTCCGCACCCCGGCCCGCTTTCATCTCGGGATGTTCTCCTTCGGTGATCCGCTCGCGCGGAGCTTCGGTGGCACGGGGCTGATGCTCGACGAGCCGGGGATCGTCGTCCGGGTGCGTTTGGCCGCCGCGTTTGCGGGCCGTGGGCCGCACGGGGAACGCGCGGTGGAGTTTGCCCGCCACTGTGCCGCGGCCTGGAAGCTGCGAAGCGATCAGGCCTTCGAAGTCGAGGTCGTCGCCGCGCCGCGGTCGCATGTCGGCCTGGGGAGCGGCACCCAACTGGCTCTGGCCGTGGCAGCGGCGATCGAGGGGCTCGCGGTGCGGCCGGCCGAAGGGGAACGGAGCTTTGCCCCGCCTGAGGCTCTGATGCTCGCCCGGGCCGCCGGGCGCGGCCGAAGGTCGAGCGTCGGCGCTTACGGCTTCGCAAACGGTGGGCTCCTGGTCGAGGCGGGGAGGCTCGGAGCCGACAAGCTCGCAGCGCCGCTCGAAGCGTCGCCGCTGACGGCAAGGGCCGAGCTGCCGCCGGCGTGGCGCGGCGTGCTCATCGTCGAGCGCGGCATGGAGGGGCTCCATGGCGACGCCGAACGCCAGGCCTTCCTTGCCCTTCCCCCGGTCGATCGCGGTGTCACTGCCGAGCTTGCCCGGATCGCCCTGCTGGAGCTCGTGCCGGCGGCGCTCGAGGGGCGTTTCGAGGCCTTCGCCGAGGCCTTCGGGGCCTACGGTCGGTTGGCAGGAGTGCCCTTCGCCAGTGCCTCAAGCGCGCTCCCGTTCCACGGTTCGATCGAAGCGATCATCGATCGGCTCGCGGCGCTCGGGGTCCGCGGCGCGGCGCAGAGCTCGTGGGGGCCGGCGGTGTTGGCCTGCGTGGCTTCCGAGGCGGAGGCCGAGGGGGTGGCCGCGGCGCTTGCTGCCGACGGGCTCAGGTCCACGCACGACCTCTCCGTGGTCGGCTTCAATGCGTCGGGAGCGCGGCTACGGCCGATCACTCCTCCGGCTCGGTGAACGGGCCGGCGAGGATCGCCGCGGGCTGCTCGTGCGGGCCGTCGGCGTCGATCACGAACCTCGCCTGACCGACGAGATCGTCGGGGATCCGCCACACCGTCCGGTCGACCCCCTTCGCCACCCGGTTGAGCATGAGATAGGGGGGAATCTCGCCGGCCGTTTCCCGGATCGGTACGGTGGCAGGATCGGTGCCCTTGAGGACGTCGCCCGCCAGCCGGCCCGCCACGAGGCCGACCTCGAGGAAGTTGAAGCCGACGTCGAAGAGCGTGCCGCGGTCGGGCTTGCCGGGATTGACGGTGAACACCGGGATTCCCGCCTTTGCTGCCGTGCCGATCACCGAGTCGATCGCCGAGATGACGGTGGTGTCGCCGGGGCAGAAGATCGCCTCGGCCCCGCGCGCGATCGTCGACTGCACCGCCTCGATCACGCCGGAGGAGTTTTCCACAGGCACCTCGAGGAGCTCGATGCCGCGCTTCCGGCAGCTCGCCCGCGCCAGATCCATGAAGCGGCGCGAATTGCTCTCGGCGTTGTTGTGGGCGACGCCGACTTTTCTGAGCCCCGGATGGAGGCGCTTCGCGACGCCGAACGTGTAGTCGACCGGGGCGAGGCTGCCGTAGCCGACGAGCCAGGCCGGATGGATGAGCGGGTCGGCCCGGTCGAGCCCGACGCCGGCGGAGAAGGGATCGGCCACGGCAGCGAACACATGCCGGAGCCGGCCGCGGGCATTGGCGCTGGCGATCTGCTGGAGCGAGGGGGTGCTCGACGTGAGCACGAGATCGAACGGGCCACCGACGATTTCGCGGGCGATGGCATTCCCCTGCGCCATGTCCCCCTGGGCGTTGAACCGGCGCACCGTGACGGTCTTCCCCTCCTCGAAGCCACGCTCGGCGAGGCCGGCGAGCATCCCGGCGACCGCGTCATCGAGGACCGTCGAGCTCGTTTGCTGGAGCACCGCCACCGCCGGGAGCGTCCGCGCAGAGCGGGTGCGATCGGTGAGCAGCAGCAGGGCCGATGCGCCGCCGAGGAGGAGGAGCGTGGGGAGGCAGCGGCGGAGGATGGCGGCGAGCATGGGCAGTGGGATTTCAAGCGGGCCGAAGCCCCGGGCCGATCAGGCGTAGAGATCGCGAAGGGTGCGGGCGGCGGGGTCGTCGAGCTGGTCGGCGCGGCGGAGACGGTCGAAGCGGCCGGTGAGGTCTTCGGGCGACAGCCGGCGTTTCGCCCCCCCTTCCACATCGACAGCGATCTTGCCGCGGTGGACGAGCAACAGCCTGTCGCCAAGCCTGGCGGCCTGCTCGAGGGAGTGGGTCACCATCAGGGCCGTGAGCTTTTGGTCGCGGACGAGCTTCGCGGTGGCCTGCACGACGCGGTCGGCGGAGGCCGGATCGAGGGCGGCGGTGTGCTCGTCGAGGAGGAGGAGCTCGGGGCGGTGCCAGGTGGCCATGACGAGCGACACGATCTGCCGCTGCCCTCCCGACATCGAGCCGATCGGTTGGTCGAGCCGCTTTTCGAGTCCGGGCTGGATCGCCGCGAGCCGTTCGGCCGCCTCGGCGCGGAGTCGACGCGGCGTGGCCCAGCCGAGCCCCACCCGCCTTCCACGGCAGGCGGCGACGGCGATGTTCTCCAGCACCGACAGGCTCGCGGCCGTTCCGGCGCGCGGATCCTGGAACACCCGCCCGACAAACTGTGCCCGCCGGTTCTCGCGCCAGCGCGTGAGATCGTGGCCGGCGACATGGATGCTGCCGGCATCGAGGCGGACGGTGCCGGCGATCGCGCCGAGGAGCGTGCTCTTCCCCGAGCCATTGGTGCCGATGACGACGACGAAAGTCCCCGCGGGAATCGTGAAGCTGACGTCATCGACGGCGCGCACGAGCGGGCCGCCGGGGGCGGAGAAGGCGACGGTGGCGTGGCGGACGTCGAGCATGGGGGATTCAGCGGGCGGCCGAGGCCTGCGGGCGACGGGTGAGGAGCCGGGGGGCAACGAGCGCCGCGAGGACGACCAGCGCCGTGGCGGCCTTGAGCCAATCGGGATGAAGACCGGCACGGAGCGCCGAGGCGACGAGGAGGCGGAAGGTGATGCTGCCGGCGACGGTGGCAACCAGCGCTCCACCGAGCCGCACTGGCCCCACAAGCGCCGCCCCGAGGAATACGCTTGCCATCCCCCACACGACCATCCCGATGCCCATCTGCACGTCGGCGAATCCCTGCACCTGGGCGACGAGCGCTCCCGACAGCGCCGTCAGGGCGTTGGCGATCGCCAGTCCTGCGACCGTCAGCAGGCCGGTGTTCCGCCCCAGCGCCCGGGCCATCGTCGCGGTGTCGCCGCCGGCCCGCATCGCCGTGCCGAGGTTCGTGCGGAAAAAGGCCCACAGAAAGAGGACGGCGACTCCCACTGCGGCGAGCATCACGATCAACCGGGCCGCCTCGGCCGCGGCATCGCCGAATCCGGCCGCCGTGGTCGCCGGGAGGAGAATCGCCTCGGCCCGATCGAGGAGCGTCGCGGTGCCAGCGAGAGGGACATTGCTGCGGCCGAGGACAACGAGGTTCACGCTCGAAAGCGCCGTCGTCACGAGGATCCCGGAGAGGAGCGGCTCGATGCCGAGAATCGCGTGGAGGAGGCCCGTGCAGGCTCCGGCCGCGGCTCCGGCGGCGGCGCCACCGAGGGTGGCGATGGCCGGGTCGTGCCCCGCGACGAGGAGGACGGTCGTCGTCACGGCGCCGAGGGTGAAGGAGCCGTCGGTGGTGATGTCGGGGAAGGCAAACAGCCGGTAGCTCACAAACACGCCGAGGGCCACCAGCGCCAGCGTGACACCGAACGTCCAGGTAGCGAGGAGGGTGATCATCGCTGCGGCCCCCGGACCTCGATCGGTGCAAACCAACACGCCCCACGCACCATCTCCGGGCGACCGCTGCCGAGGACCGGCGCCGGATCGGCGAGGAGATGCATGACGGCCAGGGGGGACGTGCCCCCAAGGCCGGCAACGATCGTTTCTGGGTCGGTGACGCCACGGCGGAGGGGGCGATGGGGGAAGACGGCGGCATGGAGGTGGGCGTTTACGGAGCCGAACGGGCGGACACAATCCGCCAGCGCCCCGCGGGCTCCCCGCGTGGCGATGCCGACGACGAGTGCCGTCCGTCCGGCGTGGCACGGCTCGCGCGAGAACGACAGCCACCGGCCAGCGATCTCGGCCCGGCCGGCGGCGGGGTGATCGTCGGCCGTCGCCTCGGCGATGGGGCGGATCAGTTCGGCGCCGACAAGCCCCAGCACCTCCGCGACCATGAGCACGGCGATGGCCTCGGTCCCCGCCTGCTCCAAGAGGATGCCGAGGAGCGTGTCGAGCGCGACGGCCGCAGCGTCTGCGCCTTCGAAGCCGGTGTGGCCGCGGGGCGTCCCCTCCCAGAACAGTCCCGTCGCCACGCGGATCGAGGGGATGAGATCGCCACTGCCGACGAGCGAATCGGAGACGCCGAAGGGGCGCGGCGGGCGGACGAAGACACTGCCGCAGGCGGCAACGAGTTCGCCGCCGCTGGTCACCGCCGGACCGTCGTCGGCCAACGCCCCGATGCCGATCCCGAAGGCTTCGCGCGGGACGTTCCGCGGAGTCTCGTCGAGCGTGCCCATCCCTGACGTCCAGGCCGGGGCGCCGACAACGACCCCTTGGAGCGTCGCGGCCGCCGAGCCGTCGAAGCCGACGAGAACCACCTCCCCAATCTGCTCCGTGCGGAGCGGCGCGGCGGCCGGCGGCGCGGCGTCGCGTGCCGCTGCGGGGGCGGGCATCGGGGCGGGGCGGTCGATGGCGCCCGGCTCCATGAGGAGGGGAGCGAGGCGCGAGAGGGTGAGCACCCGATGGATCGGTTCACTCGACCGTGACACGAGGCAACTGCCACCGGCCCCCTTGGCAGCGCGGTGGACATTGAAGAGAGAGCGGATCCCGGCCGACGACAGGAAGCCGACCTCACCGAGGTCGAGGCGGATGGTGTGCCGGCCGAGACGGAGCTGTTCGTCGACGGCCGCCTCGAGTTCGGTGGCGGTCTCGGAGTCGATCCGTCCGCGGGCGACGAGATCGACCCGATCACCGGCACTGCCGGTGATCAACGCTTCGATGAGGAGAGCCATGGCCGATCCGCCGTTTCAGAGCCGCTCAGCTGAGCGGAAGGCCGTACGTGCGGAGGACGCTGCGGAGCTTATCGGCCTGCGCTGGCTCGAGCGCCACCAGCGGCAGACGCACTTCGCCCGAGTCGCGGCCGAGCATCGCCAGCGCCGCCTTGATCGGAATCGGGTTGCTCGACAGGCCGAGGAGGTCGCGGCAGAGGCCGAAGAGGCGGTGGTGCCACGCGCGGGCACTGGCCAGATCTCCCGCCTCGAAGGCGTCGAAGAGGGCCTTCATGTCGGCGGGGACGAGGTTGCCGACGACGCTGATCACACCGCGACCGCCGATGGCCAGAAGGGGAAGCGTCATGCTGTCGTCACCGGAGAGCACGGTGAGGTCGGTGGCGCCAAGGATCTGCGACGCCTGGTCCATGAGGCCGGTCGCCTCCTTCACCATGGCGATGCCGGGGAGTTCGGCGAGGCGGATGATCGTCTCGGGGTCGATGTTGCGGCCGGTGCGGCCGGGGATGTTGTAGACGCAGATCGGGATGTCGACCGCCTCGGCGAGCGCCTTGAAGTGTTCGTAGATCCCCTGCTGGGTGGGCCGGTTGTAGTAAGGGCCGACGACGAGGGCCGCATTGGCGCCCTCCTTCGCAGCGTGCTTCGTGAGCCGGACGGCCTCCGCGGTGGAATTGCTCCCCGTGCCAGGCATGACGAGGATCCGTCCGGCCGAGGCCTGGATGCTCTCGGCGATCACCCGTTCGTGTTCGTCGTGCGAGAGCGTCGGCGACTCTCCCGTCGTGCCGCAAGGGCAGATGCAGGTGACGCCGGCCGCGGCCTGGGCATCGATCTGCTGGCGGAGGCGGGGCGAGTCGATCTTCCCGTCGCGGAAGGGGGTCACGATGGCCACCGACAGACCGGCAAACCTCTCGGCACGGGTGGGCTTCACGGCGGGGCTCGGCATCGAAGGGGCCTCGGGGTGGACGGGTGCAGGCCGATCGGGTCGACCTGTGGAGGGAGTGTCGGGGGAAGGAGCGTCGGGGGTGTGCGCCTCCGGCGAATCCGGCGAGAATAAGGGTTTTCGGCCCGGTCGGCAAAGGGGCCATGACGGGCGGCGGAAGGGAGTGGCCATGGCAGGGACCGGCGGGCTCAGGGCGGAGGCGATGGCGGCTGCTGCCCGCGTCCTGGCGGCCGGCGGCCGGCGGGGGAGCCTCGGGATCGTCCTCGGCACCGGGTTGGGGACGCTCGTGGAGCGCTTTGACGACGTTGTCTGTCTCCCGGTGGGCGTCACTGGCTGGCTCGCTGCCTCGACCGCCACCGGCCATGCCGGCCGGATCGCCTGTGGGCGTGTCGTCGGCTGCCCGGTCATCGCCTTGCAGGGCCGCGTTCATGCCTACGAGGGCTTCGACGAGGCCACGATCACCCGAGGGATCGAAGTCCTCGTCGCCCTCGGTGTCCGCACGCTCCTGGTCACGAATGCCTCCGGCGGCTTGCGGCCGGGGATGGCGGGAGGCGAGCTCCTCGTGATCGACGATCATCTCGACCTCGTGCGGCGGCCAAACGCAGCGACGGAGCCGGCCGAGTACGCTGTGGAGCGGGGCGGGCGGGCCGGGGTGGAGATCTATCGAGCGCGGCTGGTATCCCTGGCGCTGTCCGCGGCGCGGCGGGCCGGGGGACGGGCGCGGGCCGGGGTTTACGCCCGGCTCCTCGGGCCGACCTACGAAACGCGCGCGGAATACCGGATGCTCCTCCGCCTCGGGGCCGATGCCGTGGGAATGTCGACGACGCCTGAGGTCCTTGCCGCGCGCCGGCTCGGGGTCGACGTCGTCGCGGTCTCGGTGATCACGAATGTCGCCAACCCCGACGCGCCGGAAGAGACCGATGCCGAGGATGTCTGTCGGCTCGCGGCCGGCGCGGCTGACTGCTTGTGGAGGGTGATTCAGGCGCTGGCCATCGACATGGCCGGTGGAGGTCCAGAGCGATCGACGACCACGACGGAGGATCGATGACCAGTCAGCCCAGTCAGCCCAGTCATCCCAGCCAGCATCAAAAGCTCCTCCTCACCAACGACGATGGCTACGACGCGCCAGGGCTTGCGGCGCTCGAGCGCGCCGTGGCGGGCTGGGGCATGGAGTGTGTTGTCGTCGCGCCCGATGTCTGTCATTCCGGCGGTGGCCACCGGGTGACGACGCACCGGCCGCTCGCGGTCCGCGACGTGGGGCCGAAGCGCTTCTGCATCGACGGCACCCCGGCCGACTGCACGCGGCTGGCGCTCTCCACGCTCTGCCCCGATCCGACGTGGGTCCTCTCCGGGATCAACGCCGGCGGCAACCTCGGCGTCGACGTCCATCTTTCGGGGACCGTCGCCGCCGCCCGTGAGGCAGCCCTCCATGGCCGCCGGAGCGTCGCGCTGTCGCAGTACCGGGGGCGGAGTCAGGCGATCGACTGGGAGCGGGCCAGCCGGTGGGTGGCGCGGGTGCTTGTGCGAATCGATTCCCTGGCGCTCGAGCCGGGGGAGTTTTGGAACGTCAATCTCCCCGATCCGGCCACGGCCCCCGAGGGGCATGCCGGTGGCGATCCGCCGATCATCGAATGCGCCGTCGATCCTTCGCCGTTCACGCTGTCGTTCAACGAGACGCCGGCCGGCTGGGTGTGGGCCGCCAACTACCACGAGCGCCCCCGACGCCCCGGCCACGACGTCGCGATCTGCTTCGGCGGCGCGATCTCGCTGTCGCGCTGCCGGGTTGTGTGACGCGAGCGTCAGGTGTTGCAGACGGAGAGGTCGGCATCGAAGATGCGGACTTGCTCCCAACTGTCGGCGTGGGCAGCGATGAAAATCTCGTGACGCTCGGCCTGCTGGTAGGTGTCGTGGGCGGCGCGCGAGTCAAACACGATGTGGAGAGCGACCTGCCAGTCGCGGTCGTTGACGTGCCGGTCGTAAGGGGCACAGGTGCCAACGGCGAAGACGACCTCGCCGGGATGGCCGGAGAGGTGCTCGCGGCACCCGGCGATGAGGCGCTCAATCGCGGCCGGGGAACGATCCTTGAGCCGAAAGAAAACGGAGTGGGCGAGCATGCTGCAGCGAAGAAGAAGGGCACTGCGGTCGGAGTGAGGGAACAGGGCCGGCGCGGCGTCAGTCGCGGGCGGCCTGAGTCTTGCCGGGCAGCGGCGGGGGAGCGGCAGCAGCGGCAAGTTGATCCTCGGGGCGGCGCGGGGCAGCGGGGCCGACGATCCCGACGAGGTCGGTGTCGTCGAGCATCTCGCGTTCTTCGAGGGCCCCGGCGAGCCGGTCGAGCTTGTCGCGGTTGTCGGAGAGGAGCTTGGTTGCGCGGATGGCGGCCTCGCCGAGGATCCGGGTCACCTCGTCGTCGATGACGCGGGCGGTGTGATCGCTGAACTCGCGTTGTTCGTAGACGTCGCGGCCGAGGAACGGGTGTTCGTTCGAGCCGTGGCAGGCCACCGGCCCCACCTTCTCGCTCATCCCCCAGTGGGCGACCATCCGCCGGGCCAGACGCGTGGCCTGGACGAGATCATTTTCGGCACCAGCAGAGTATTCGCCGAACACGAGCTTCTCGGCGGCCCGCCCGGCGAGGATGAACACGAGCCGGTTTTCGAGATCGGACTGGCCGATGTTCATCCGATCCTCCTCCGGCACCAGCTGCGTGACGCCGAGGGCCCGGCCGCGAGGAATGATCGTCACCTTGTGGAGGTTGTCGACGCCTGGCAGGAGCCACGAGCCGAGGGCGTGCCCCGCCTCGTGGTAGGCCGTCATCGTCTTCTCGCGGCCGACGAGCACCTCCTCGCGCTTCGGGCCCATCAGGACCTTGTCGCGGGCGTAGTCGAAGTCGGAGGAATCGACGGCGTCCTTGTCGTGGCGCGTCGCCCACAGAGCGGCTTCGTTGACGAGATTGCGGATGTCGGCGCCGGTCAGGCCCACCGTGCCGCTGGCGAGCCGGTCGAGGTTGACGTCGGCCGCGAGCGGGACTTTCCTCGTGTGAACGCGAAACAGCGCCAGCCGCGCCTTGTGGTTGGGGCGATCGACGGTGACGTGGCG
>CAMARC010000045.1 GCA_945860405.1 Candidatus Kuenenia stuttgartensis
CTCCAAGAAGCTCCTTCCCCTCTGGGAGCAGGCCCTCGACCGTCCCGACGCCGAGCCACGCCGGCTGGCGATCGACACGATCCGGCTGGCACGCAGCCGGGGGATGGAGGGGCTCGAGGTGACGGTACCGCGGCTCACCAAGGCCCTCGTCGAGGAGACCGATCCGCAGCTTCGCCGCGCCGCAGCGGGGGCACTGGTGGCCCTCGACGCATCCTCGGCTGCTACGGAACTGGCCACGGCCGTCGAGCAGGATGGCCTCCTCCTCGCCCGGCTCGTCGATCCAGCCCTGGCTCGGTGGAATCATCTCCCCAGCCGTGACGGCTGGCTCGCCCGGATCGAGGACACGGCCACCCCCGCCGGCCTGCGGCTGCTCGCCATCGATGCCCTCGGCACCGTCCGCGAGCCAAGGGCGGCAACGACGCTTGCCAAGATCGTCACCGACCACGATCTCCCCCCGGAAATCCGGCTCGCGGCAGCGCGGGCGCTGGGGAACGTGAGCGAATCGGGCCTGGTCGAGATGGCCGCAGGTCTGGCGGCGACCTCCGCCGCCCCGTCCCTCGCCACCGGGCCAGCGGCACTCGGACGGCTCCTCGCCGTGGCGCTCCTCGAACGCCAGTCGGGCGACGCCACGACCACGCTCCTCCGCAGCCTCGCCACCGATCCCGAGCCCTCGGTTGCCACCCTGGCGCTGACCCGGCTCGATGCCCTTGATCCTGTCGCGGCCTTGACCATCGCCCACGACTCCCTCGGCGCCCCCGATGCCGGTCAGCGTCACCTCGCCGCTCGGCTCACCGCCCGCCCCGGGGATGCCGATTGCATCGGCCGACTCGGGCCCCTCCTCGGGGATCGCAACCCCTCCCTGCGGCGCTTTGTGGCCGCAACGCTTGCCGATCTCGGCGCCGACGCGGCCCTCCGGCAAGCGGTCATTGATCAGGGAGTGGGGGCACTGGCCGGCGATCAATGGCGGGCGCTCGAGCAGGCCGCGCTCCTCCTTGGCCACCTCGATCACGAGCCGGCCGCGGAGCGGCTCATGGCGTTGCTCGATCACGACCGCCCCGAAGTGGCCGTCAGCGCCGCTTGGGCGCTGCGGAAGCTCGAGATCGCCGAGACGCTTCCCCCCCTGCTCGCCTATGCGACGAAGCTCCGCGAGCAACTCCAGGCGCAGGCGCCGTCGGACGTGTTGTCAAAGTTCGGCCGCCAGGCCCAGCAGCTCCATCAACTCTTCGGCATCCTCCGCTTTCGCGCTGCAGGTCCCCTCCTGCGGGAGTATGTTCCGAAAGCGCAGATCGACATTCGGGCCCGCTCGGCCGCCTTCTGGGCCCTCGGCTTGATCCACGAGAACGAGCCCGACTGCGACCTGGCGCCGGTGTTCGCCGAACGGCTCGCCGATGTCGCGAGCCTGCCGCCGGAGTCGGGCGTCGTTCGCTGGATGGCGGCGGTGGGGCTGGGACGCTTGAAGGCCGAGTCGCAGCTCGAGACGCTCCGCACCTTTGCCAACCGTGACACGATGTTCGCCGAGAGCGGCATCGCCTCCTATTGGGCGATCTGGCAGATCACCGGCGAGGCGATGCCCCCCGAGGCGGTCGACATCACCCGGATCGGCGGGTGGTTCCTCGAGCCCCCCTGATCGTCGGATCGTCGGATCGTCGGATCGTCGGATCGTCAGATCGTCGGATCGTCGGGTCGTCGGATCGTCGGATCGTCGGATCGTCCCGTCCGTCCTACCGCCCGGGTAAGCCCGCCAAAGACTGCTGTCCCCCGTTTGGAGTTGCGTGTGCTAGGCTCCCCCCTCCCGCGGCCAGTGGCTCGGGATCTCCCCTGCCTTCTGGATCCGTTCCCGCCATGGCAAGCCCTGCTCCCGCCGATTTCACCGCGATCCTTGCCCGAATGATCGCGTTGATCGACACGAAGCTCTCCCCTATGCAGCGGGAGAAGCTCGCCACGGCGATGCCGAGCATCCAGTGGGAGTTCCCCGACGTCGACACGAAGCTCTGCCTCGCGGCGTCAAAGGACGCCCTCTGCGTCGCCGAGCCGGTCGACCATCCGCCGTTCGTTGTCCGCATGGCGCGTTCGACGCTCGAGGACGCCGCCTTCGGTCGCCGCTCGCTCGGCGCGGCGTTCCTCGCCGGCCGGATCCATGTCCGCGGGATGAACCCGCTCCGGCTGCGGGAGTTCATCATGCTCGTCGATCCATTGCTCGAGAGTTACCGCGAGGCTTATCTTGAATCCGCCAGCCCCCCATCCGCGCCTGTTTCGTGACCGCGACGCCGATCCCTCCCTGCTCCGCGGAAAGACGATCGCGATCCTCGGTTACGGCCTCCTCGGCCAGCCGCTGAGCCTGAATCTGCGCGACGCCGTCGGCACCGGTGCGAACCCTGCCACCGTGATCGTCGGCAGTGATGACGAGCCCTCGTCGGCGCGGGCCCGCGGCGACGGCTTCGAGGTCCTGCCGCTCGTTGAGGCGGCCGCCCGGGCCGACGTGGCCCTCATGCTCCTTCCCGACGAGGTGCAGCCGGAGTTCATGCCGGCGATCGGCGCCCGGCTCCGCCCCGGTTCGGCGCTCGTCTTCGCCTCCGGCTACGCGCTCGCCTACGGCCTCGTGACACCCCCGGCCGGGGTCGACGTCCTTCTCTTCGCGCCCCGGATGGGGGGAGAGGCAATCCGCAAGCGCACCGTCGAGGGCCTTGGCTACATGGCCTATCTCGGCGTCGAGCGCGACGCGACGGGGAAGGCACGCGAGATCGTCCTGGCCCTCGCCGCAGCCGGAGGCTGCCTGAAGTTCGGTGCCCTCGAAATGACCGCCAAGCAGGAGGTCGTCCTCGATCTGTTTGTCGAGCAGGCCTTCGGCCCCTGGATGGGGGCGGCGCTCCTGTCGGCATTCCACGTTGGCACCGAGGCGGGGCTGCCGCCACTCGGCCTCCTCATGGAGCTCTACCTTTCAGGGGAGATGTCCGAGACCTTTGCCCAGATGGCCCGCGACGGATTCCTTCCTTCGACGCTCTCCCACGGCTTCGCCGCCTCCTTCGGCGGCATGACGCGGGCCCTCTCGATCGACCGGGAGCAGATGGGGGAGCAGATGCGGGGGATCCTCGGCGAAATCGACTCCGGCGCCTTTGCCGAGGCCCTCCAGGACGAATACAAGAACGGCTACCCCTGCCGGCCGTTCCTCGACAAGGTCGTGGGCGACGACGACATCATCAGCCGTACCGAACGCGACTTCCGCGCGATGTGATCGGGCCCAGGTCCGGCCGCGATCAGTTCCCCCGAGCGATGGCCTCCCCGAGCCCAGCCCGCCGTCTCGCTTCGTCGATGATTCCCGCGGTTCGCGAGGCGCCGACGCGGTCGGCGCCGAGGGCGCGGAAGCGAAGGAGCGTGTCGAGATCGCGGATCCCGCCGGCCGCCTTCACGCCACACGTTGCGGGGGCATGCCGGCGCATGAGCGCGATGTCGGCCTCGGTCGCCCCACCGGGGCCAAATCCCGTCGACGTTTTCACCCAGTCGGCCCCGGCCTGTCCGCAGATTTCGCAGAGGCGGATCTTCTGGGCGTCGTTGAGACAGGCATTCTCGAAAATCACCTTCAGCTTCCCGCCCCCGGCATGCGTGGCGGTGGCGATCGACCCGATCTCGTCGCCGACCGCCTGCCACGCGCCATCGAGAACCCACGAGAGGTTGACCACCATGTCGAGTTCGGTGGCGCCGTCGGCGAGGGCGGCTCGTGCCTCGGCGAGTTTCGTCGCCGTCGCGTTGGCCCCGTGCGGAAACCCGATCGTCGTGCTTGTCCGCACGGCCGAGCCGGCGAGAATCCCGGCACAGAGGGGCACGGCCCACGGCACGATGCAGACGCTCGCCACACCGTAATCCCTGGCGATGAGACAGCCAGCCTCGAGGTCGGCCCGACCGAGCGTCGGGTCGAGGAGGGCGTGGTCGATCATTGCGGCCACTGCCACGCACTGCTCCGACGTGAGCGCTGAGTGCCGATCGCTCATGCTTCGCCTCCGTCCAGCGGTGCCCGCCAGGCGAGGAGCGTGCGGAGAAAGTCGTGCGACTGCTGGAGCGCCGCACGGCGGCCGGAGAGCGAATCCTCGTAGGCCCGATCCTCTACCTCGACGCACACCGGCCCGCGGTAGCCGATCTCGCCGAGGACGGCAAAAAACCTCCCCCAGGGGACGTCGCCGAGCCCCGGAAGCTTCGGGATGTGATATTCCAGCGGCGTGGCGAGGATGCCGACGTCGTCGAGGGCCTGCCGGTTGATGCGCGCATCCTTGGCGTGGACATGGACGAGTCGGTCGGCGAATTCAACGAGCGGGTGGACCGGATCCATCTGCTGCCAGACGAGATGCGAGGGATCGTAGTTGAGTCCGAAAGCAGGGCTGGGGATGTCGGAAAACATCCGCCGCCAGATCTTCGGGCTCGTGGCGAGATTCTTTCCCCCCGGCCATTCGTCGCGCGTGAATGACATCGGGCAGTTCTCGATGCCGATCCGCACGCCGCAATCCTCGGCGAGCTTGACCAGCGGCCGCCACGTCTCGAGGAACCTCGGCCAGTTGTCGTCGACCGACTTCGTCCAATCGCGGCCGACGAACGTGTTCATCCGCCCGATGCCGAGCAGGCCGGCAGCCCGGATCACTTTGGCGATGTGCTCGATCGCGGCCAGTGCCTCCGCCTCGTTTGGCGCCAGTGGATTGGGATAGTAGCCCAAGCCGCTGATCGCGATCCCGGCATCGGCCGCCACGGCGCTGACTCGTTCGGCATCAGCCGCCGAGAAGCCATCGACCGCGACGTGGGTCACGCCGGCGTAGCGGCGTTCGGCCGCCGACGGCGGCCAGCACATCAGCTCGACGCATTCGTAGCCGGTCTGGGCCGCGGTGCGGAACACCTCCTCGAGGGGGAGATCTGGAAGAATGGCGCTGACGAAGCCGAGTTGCATGGAAGCCACCTGAGGCGGAGCTTGAAAGGCGGGACCTTTGCCCGACGACCCGGGCGTTATAACCCGTGGCGGGGGGACGGGTCAGGCCCGCCGCCGATCGCCCGCAACGCTTGCCATTTTCCGCATCCTTCCCACCTTCTGCCAGCATGGCCGTCGATCGATCGATTCCGGAAGCGGCCCGACCCATCGCGCCCCAGGTGCGTATCATTGGCTCAGGCGACACGTTCGCTCTGGCACGGTTCGCACGACTGTCATGGAGGACCCTCGTCATGGATCCGCATTTCAACGAGTATCTCGCCGCCATCGCCGGCATGCACGATGTCTACGGCGAGAAGCCGGAAGACCACCCCAGCGAGTTCCACGAAGTGTCCGAAACCGAGGGGGGATTGGTGAAGCTCCCCACCCCGATCCAGCGGGCCCACTGGGACTGCGAGCCGTCGGAGGAGTTCGCGGCTTCCGGCACCTGGATCTGAGCCGGTATCCTTCGAGCACATCCAACGCCCCCCCTCGAGCCCACGACGGCTCCCTGGGGGGCGCCGGCTCCGTCGCTCCGGGAACTTCCGATGCCGATCCAGCCCGCTGTCAACCGTCTGGCCCTCGTGTTCCAGTCGCTCGTCTGGCTCACTCTCGTAAGCGGCCCCTGCGCCGAGGCAGGCACTTTCAATCCCGATCGCACGATCGGTGAGGCGGTTCCTGTTTGGGAAGGGCTCATCGGGACCGATGGCCGCGGGCATGGCTGGGCAGAGCTTGCCGACCTCGACGCTGTCGTCGTCATCTTCACCTGCAACGGCTGTCCGTACGCGGTCGACCACGAGGATCGAATCGACAACCTCGCCACGCACTACGCAGCCTCCGGGGCCAAAGTGGCTGTCGTCGCGATCAATGCCAACCAGATCGACGAAGACTCCCTCGAGGCGATGAAGACCCGTGCCCGGGAGAAAAACTTCCACTTTTCCTACCTCAGCGATCCGTCGCAGGAGGTGGCGAAGTCGTTCGGAGCCGCACGGACGCCAGAGTGCTTCGTCCTCGATGCGCAGCGGCGGATCGCCTACATGGGGGCGTTCGACGATTCCCCCGACGGTTCAGGCGTCGGGACGCGGTACGTCGAGGAAGCGGTCGCGGCGGTGCTCGACGGAAAGCTTCCAGAAATCACCGAAACCGCACCGGTCGGCTGCCTGATCCGCTCGGCCCGCCGTCGGGAGAAGCGTTAGCCAGGGCTGACGGAGGATGTCAGCCCCGCCACCGGGAGCGCCTCGCGGCGAACCTCCGAAACCGACTCGATCCGCCCGTCGCGGAGCCGAACGATCCGGCGGGCGCGCTCGGCGATGTCGTTTTCGTGGGTCACCATCACGATCGTCCGCCCCGCTTTGTTGAGGGCGTCGAGAAGATCCATGATTTCGTGGCTGGTTGCCGTGTCGAGGTTGCCAGTCGGCTCGTCGGCGAGGATGACGTGCGGATTGTTGACCAGCGCCCGGGCGATGGCGACGCGCTGCTGCTGGCCGCCGGAGAGCTCCGTGGGGCGGTGGCCGAGGCGCTTCGAGAGCCCGACGAGTTCGGCGAGCTTGAGGCACCTCTCCCGCCCCCCAGGCATCGGCGGCCTCTGGTAGGAGAGGGGAACTTCGATGTTCTCCACCACGCTCAACTGCTGGATGAGGTTGTACGACTGGAAGATGAATCCGAGGTAGCGGCCGCGGATCCGCGACAGTGTCTCGTCATCCATCACCGCCACGTCCTGGCCGGCGAGGTAGTACTGGCCGGTGGTCGGCCGATCGAGACAGCCGAGGACGTTGAGAAGCGTGCTCTTGCCGGAGCCGCTCGATCCCATGATCGCGACGTAATCCCCCTGCCGAAACTCGATCGAGACGTTGTCGAGCGCCTTCACCTCGTGGCCGCCGAGGGAATAGACCTTCGACACGCTGCGGATCGCGGCGACGACATCGCGGGGGGGCGGTCCGGCGCTGGGCGTCAGGGCTTGCTTCGGGGGCATCCGGGACCTCACTCGTGACGCAGCGCCTCGATCGGATCCATGTTTGCCGCCCGGCGGGCGGGGTAGATCCCGAACACGATCCCCACACCGACGGAGATCGCGAAGGCGGCGATGATCGACCAGGGGGCGAGACGTGGCTCGAGGTTGCGGATATTTGGCGGCAGCGCGGCCCAGACCTCCGGGAGCGAAGCCCGCACGCCGAAGCGCACGCCATTGACGGTTGGCCCGCAGAGGAAGCCGAACAGCACGCCGAGGAGGCCGCCGGTGCCGGAGAGGACGACCGTCTCCCAGAGGAACTGCTGGACGATCTCCCCCTTCGTCGCCCCCAGGGCGCGGCGGATGCCGATTTCGCGGGTGCGCTCGGTGACGGTCGCGAGCATGATGTTCATGATTCCGATGCCGCCGACGAGGAGCGAGATCCCCGCGATGAGGAGGAGGAGAACGTTGAACATCGCCCGCATCGTCTCCGCCTGCTCGAGGAGCTCCTTCGGCACGACGATGGCGTAATCGACCACCTTGTGATAGCGCTGGAGAAGGACGCGGATGATGTCGGCCGTGGAGTCGACCTCCTTCATGTCGTCGACGACGGCCGTGATCTGCGTCAGCTCGACGGTCTCCAATTGGAACGAGCCGGCACGCGAGGTGAAGACACGATCGCCGATCCGGACCCGGAAGGTGGTGAGGGGGATGTAGACATCACGGTCGTATTGCCGGGCATCGAGGCTCCCACCGATCGCCGCTGCCGCCGAGCGCTCCGCGGCGACCCCGATGATGACGTAGAATTCCTGACCGATTTGGACGGCCCGCCCGAGCGGATCCTCGATCGGAAACAACTTCACGGCCGCCTCATGGGCGAGGACGACGACGTTGGCATACGACGTCATGTCGATCTCGGAAATCGCCCGGCCGCGAGCGATTTTGAGCCGATTCATCCCGAAGTAATCGGGGGTGCAGGCGATCACCATCCCGTCGATGAACTGCTCCCGGTGGCGCACCTCGCGACTGATCTCGCGCATCGGCACGGCCCGGCCGATCGTCGGCACGTTCGTGACGATCCGCTCGAAGTCCTCGCGGAGGAGGCCGTAGGAGATTCCCATCCGGGCGTTGCTGTCGCTGCGGCTCGACTCCTCCGCTGGCTTGATGCTGCGGACGATGATGCTCGTGGCCCCGAGATCCTTGATCTGCTGCTGGGCCTGATAGCTCACTCCCTCCCCCATCGCCACAAGCCAGATCACGGCCGTGACCCCGATGAGGATGCCAAGGACGGCCAGCGCCGAACGGAGCTTATGCAGCAGGAGGCTGCGGAAGCCGAGGCGGAGTTGCTGGAGGAACTTCAAAGGTCTCTTCCCCGGAGGAGATCATCCCCCGCACATTCGGCAGGCCGACAGGTCTCTGGATTCATCCCTGACAACCGACTCGTTACGGCTGCTTCGGCGCTCCCCCGGGGGCCGCCGGGCGTTCCCCCTTGCCCGCGCCTGCGCCTGGGCCCGCACCTGGACCTGCACTGGGCCCACCTGTCGCCGCACCGGGGGCTCCGCCAGGACCTCCGCCGGCCGGACCACCCGGTGCGCCGGGCCCACGCCCCGCCCCCCCTGGCATTCCGCCGGCCGCGCCTCCGGGCCCCCCCTGACCTGACCCCGGAGGCCCGCCCGGCCCCTTGGGACCACGCTTGCCATCACCGGGGCCGGTCTCCTCCACCGCATCCTCGCCGAGCGCCTTGCGGGGATTGAGGATCAAGGTGTCGCCATCCTCGAGCCCCTCGGTGATGTTGACGAGTTTGTCGTTGCCGAGGCCGAGCGTGACGACGCGCCGCTCGATCGACTCCCCCTTGCGGACGGCGCAGAAATATTGGCCGCGCTGCTCCATCACGGCCGCGACCGGGACGGCGATCACGTTCTTGAGGGCGGCGACGATGATCTCCACTTCGGCGGTCACCCCCGGCCTCACCTCCTGCGGCTCGCCGTCGATCCGCACCTGAACGACATACTTCTTCGCCGTCGACATCCAATTCGACTGCGGCCGGTTGGCAACGGAGGTCACCGTCCCCTCGAACTCGCGCCCCTGCAGCTTGACGCGAGCCGCCATGCCGGTGCGGATCTTGTCGACCTTCGCCTCGTGGACCTCGACATCGGCGCGCATCCGGGAGAGGTTGGGAAGACGGATGATCGTCGTCCCCTCGTTCACCTTGGCGCCGTTCTTGATTTCCGTCTCGGCCTGCCGGTTGCGCTCGTTGGCATAGATCACGAGGCCGTCCTTGGGGGCTTTGAGCGTGCACTTGGAGAGCTGCGAGCTGAGCCGATCGAGCTTCGCCTTCTCCAGCTCCAGCGACGCCCGTTCGCTGTCGCGCTTCGCCTCCATGGCATCCCGCTTGCTGGTCAGCTCCGTGATCATCTTCGGCTTCGCGAACCGCTCGAGGACGTCGAGGGAAATCTCGGCGGTGCCCAGATCGAGATCGGCCCGCTCCACGGCCGCCTTCTGGGCGTCGAGTTGCTGCGGAGTAATGTAGCCCTTGCGGAACATCCGCTCGCCATGCTCGAGCTGGTTGCGGGTCGACTGGAGCCGCTCCTTGGCGGCCGACACGTCCGACTCGGCCTTCCGCAGCTCCTTCTTGTAGGTCCCCTCGGTGTATTCCTCGACGGCGATCTTCGCGGCGGCGAAATCCTTCTCTGCCTGAATGTTGGCGGCGCGGGCCTTCTCGAAGGCGATCTTCTGCGCCGAGACATCCTCGGAGAGCTTGGAGCTGTCGAGGCGGACCAGCTCCGTCCCCTCGGTGACCCGCGACCCGTCGTCGATCAGCCAGATGATCGTGGCGCCGCCGGCGACGCCACAGACGACGTCGACGTTCTCGTCGCTCACCATGCTGCCGTCTTCGGTGACCGAGATCGTCAGGTCGCCATGCTCGACGGTGTGCGCCGGGAGGGCGGCGAGGGGATTGGCATTGCTCCCCCGGCCGATGTGGGCGAGCACCCACGGGGCGCCCGCGGCACCGCCGCCAAGGATGCCCAGCAAGATCAGCGTCCGCCAGGGAATCCGCCAGCCGCGGCGGGGGGCCTCCGGGGCGACGTTGTCGGCGATTGGATCGCCGAGGATCCCGGCAATGGCGCTCAGATCGGCGCCGCTCGAGGGGGCCGCTGCGGTCGCTGCACGATCCTGCTTGCTGGTGCTCATCGTCATGCCACCCCTCCTCGGGTCCGTTCCCACCATCGATCCTGCGATCCGGCGCCCGTCTGGCCGGGGTCTGCCATCATTCTATCCGCTGGGGCGCCGACTCGGGCTTCCGAGCCCGCCATCCCTTGGCAATTCTGGCCGCCGCCGAGCTCGCCTTGGCCCCGACACTCCCGGGGATTCTCGAGGCTCCGGGGGCTGTCGCAGAGGCCGGCGCGGCGGGGTCCTCCGGCTCCGTCGCTTCGTCGCCGGGCGGGGACGGGATCGGTTCGGCCTCGACGTTGGGGCGGGGAGCGGGCGGAGCGGGGAGTGTCCCGGCCGAGCCCGGGCCTGTCACTCCACGAACCATCTCCTTGGCCGGAACCGCCGGTGGGGCGTCCATATCCTCGAGATGCTTGAGCCACTCCTCCGGCACCGCCGGCGGGAGGGGAAGCTCGTCCTCCGAGGCCCGTTCGGCGCAGGCAAACGGGGCGTCGACCCACATTCCGTCGTCGGTCAGCTGCATGACGCCGAGTTGCTGGGAGAGCGAGGCCCGGGTGGCGAAGTAGTTGATCCAGATGCTCGTGAAGGCGTCCTGGGTGCTCCGCAAGTCGTTGTAGGCGAAGATCAGGTTGAGCGTCGCGGTGGGGCCGAGCTGCCCGGCGGTGACATCGACGAATCCGGTCGGGCCCGGGGCCGGCAGCGGGGGCGCCGGCTGGCTGAGCGCGAGCCGTGTCTGATCGACGCGGCGGATGGCGATGATCAGGGCGCGGCGCTGGGTCTCGAGGTTGCGCTTGTCGAGATCGAGCTGCCGGAGCGACTGCCGCAGCGCCAGCTTGATCCGATCCTCGTACTGGATCTGCTGCCGGCGGACTTGCTGGTAGTCGAGGATCGCCTGGCGGAAGTTGTTGCGCTCGGTGAGCCGGGTGAACGGGGCATCGAACTGGACACCGGCCGACATCGAGCCGGTCGGCGTCTGGAACTTCGCCGGATTGTTACCGACGGTGTTCAAGCCGCCATCGACGACGACGTCGAGGCCGGCGAGGAGCGACATGGCGTTGAACTGAATGAGACGCCACTGATCGACGAGTGCTGCCCGGTTGTTCATCCAATCGAGACGGTTGGCGCGGGCGATCTCGAAGGCGACGTCGGGATCGAGCGGCTCGACGTCCATCGTCACCGCCTCGATGCGGGCCCGCGCCTGAATGAGCGACATCTCGTCGACCGCCCCGGAAACGTCGCTGACGAGCTTGACGAACTTGTCGGAGGTCTCGCGGAGGTTTTCCGGCGTGATCTTATCGCGGAGCCGTTCCATCTCCGCCTCCGCCCGCCGGGCCCTTTCGACGAGCTTGTCGAGATCGTCGTCGAGGAGCTTCATCTCCCGGACGAACGTGTCGCGCTCGTTGGGCCGCATCCCCGCGAGCCTGCCGGCGGCGTTCGTCCGCGCGAGCGCCAGGTCGGCGCCGACCGCCTTCGACTGCTCCTCGACCCGCTTCCGGAGGTCGGCGAGCTGGGCCACGCTCTCGGCGACGAGCTTCTCGTCGAGTTCTTCCTCCTCCGCCTCCGCCTCGGCGTCGGCGTCGGCGTCGGTCGTTTCCGAGCCCCGTTTCCCGGCTCCGTCGTCGTCCTGCTTCGCATCGTCGTCGGCAACGGATGCCTTCGCCGGTTCGCCGGCCGTGGCGGCGGCACGATCACCGGGATCGCCGTCGTCGGTGGCAGTTCCCTTGGCCACCGGGGCCTTGATCTCCTCGGCGTCGCGGAGCGCCTCGTCGACGCGCGGGTCGTCGATCTCTTTGAGATTCTCCTCGTCGCCGAACGACCAGGTGGCGAGGAACTGGCCGAAGTCGTTCTGGAGCTTCTGGAGCTCGGGGCTGATGAACTGGAACGGCTTGATGAACGTCTCGTCGAGGGCCACTGCCGTATCGGAGGGAAGGCAGAGGACGTTGACCTTGTACGCCTCGATCTGGTTGGTGAGCGACGTCTTCGCCTGGAGGAGCCCCGCCCGACCGGTCTCGACGCTTTGACGGAGCTGATCGACCTGATCGAGGCCGACGAGGCCCGCCTCGAGGTTGGCATCGAGGAGGGCGAGGGCCCGCTCCTGGGCGAAGAGATTCTGCTCGGCGTTGCGAATCTGCTGCCGGGTCTGGAGGAGGCCGAAGAAGCCACCGACGTTGCCGGCACCACCGCCGGCGAAGCCTGCACCGCCGGTGCCACCGCCACCGACTTGGAGGCCGACGCCGTTGCCACCGAAGAACACGCCGCCGATGTTGCCAAAGCCACCGACGCCCGTGCCAGTGAACCCGGTGAAGCCGGTGCCGCCGAAGAAGCCACCGCGGCGTTGGAGTTGCTGCGGCGTGCCGGCCCCGAAGGCCACCTGGAGGAAGAAGCCCTGACGGTAGAACTGGAGCGTGCGAAGGTTCGCCAGGAGCGCCCGCTCGACGATCGTCAAAGGCTCCAGCGCGATCGACCGGCCGGCGCGTTGGAGGACAGGCTGGACGAAGTTGAAGTTCACCAGCGACACGTTGGTGTATTTGTCCGGCCCGGCAAACTGCCACATGATCGAATTGACGACGCCGACGACCATCGTGCCGGCACTGGCGAAGTATCGCCGCGCTCGGAGGTTCGTGGCCGTCGCCCACGTCGTCGAGGCGCCGGCGGCATTGAGTGGCCCGCGGTTGGCGTAGGCGGTGTCGTTGCCGCCGAACAGTTGGACATCGAACCGGAACCGCTCCGTGCTCACGTCGAGGGCCGAGAGATAGAGCGTCTCGAGTTGATCCTGCCAATCGAGCGAGTTGAGATAGGCCAGGCGGACCGCCGACTCGAGCGTCAGCTTGATCGCACCGCCGTCGGTGATCTCGACCACTTCGGCGATCCGCGCCCGCCACTCGGGGTTGTCGAGCGTCGTCCGGTCACCGTTGTTGTGCCACTGCTGCCAGCCCTTCTTCCCGTCGACACAGTGCATGTAGCGGTGCGACGTCGGATCGTCCGGGGGCATCGGCGGGAAGATTTGGTTGTAGACGTCGTAGAACCGGCTTCGCTCGTCCTGCCGGACGTTGTAGTTGACTGGCACCGCCCAGCGTGGATCGCACGACTTCTCCGCCAGAAGCGTGCTCACTTCCCGGTCCGCCTGCGTGTAATAGCGGCCCCGCGTGCAGCCTGCGGCCCCGCCGGCGAGGATCGCCACAGCGAGGCAGAAGCGGGGAACGAAGCGGTGTGCTTGGCGGTTCGCCATGACCGGTAGATCCAGGCCCCCCTGGTTCGCGGCCGTCAACGGTATCCGGGGGCAAACGAACCGCTCCCCGGGGCATCGGGGAAATTATCGACCCGGCCGATCATCCGACTTGAACGGTTCTGCCGACCGCTCAATCTGCGTCGATTTTGCCGACCGGGCTGGAAAGTTCGCTCAGGCGGCAGGGACAACCCGACCGATATCTTTTCCCAGCGAGCTTTGTGCCCCCCTGGCCCAAGCGTGCCAACTGGGCCCACCTGAGCCAAGTTCGACACGTTATCCAACGTGCTGCCCGGTGATCGTCGGTGGAATCCGAGGCGATATGAGCCAAGCCAGCCGCCCTCGAAACACCCGATCTCTCCGGCGTCTGCTCGCCTCCATGGCCCTGGCATTCCTCGCGTTTCCAGCTCTGGCGGCCCAGCCCACCGCCACACCGACGCCGGCGTCATCGGCCCCGGCGGCATCATCAGCCCCGGCGCCCCCGGCCCGCGAACGGCTCACCGACCAGGGGGCCGCACCGGAGCGACAGCCTGAGGCTCGTAATCCGCTCGGGTATCCCGAATCGATCGGCGACGGTCCGTCGGTCCTCCCGGCCTTCCCCCGCCGCGTTGACGACCTCCAGCAAGTGCCGGGCGGACTCGACCCGAACCGGGTGCCAGAGCATGCCGAGGATCCCGACGGTCTTCTCGCCTGGTTCCAGGAGCCGTTCCCCGCCTCCCCCTGCGACCGAAATCTCCTCGATCCCGCCTGGATGGGCCCCGGCGAATACGCCTACCACAAGTCGGGCCGTCGCTGTTGGTGCTCGCGCGACCACACGCGGATGTTCCGCATGAATTACATGGGAAGGCTGTGGCTGGCGCCGGAGCTGCTCTTCTGGTCAACCTCCGGAAACTCGCTCCCGGCGCTCGTCACGTCGAGCCCCGCCGGCACCCCGGCCGCCCAGGCGGGCGTCGTCGGCCAGCCCGGCACGACGATCCTCTCGGGCAACGACTGGGCCCCTGGCACGTTCCGACCGGGCGGAAGGATCACCGTCGGCTACTGGCTCGACCCGACGCAGCATGACGGGATCGACGCGCAGTACTTCCAACTCGCCGACGCCACGTCGACCGGCACCTTCACCAATCAGGGCGGAGCGGTGCTCCTTGCCCGGCCCTACGTCGATGCCACGACCGGCCAGCAGGCCTCGGTGCTCTTGCCGCCGCCGAACACGCTTCCCGCCGACCCCGCGCTCCTCTCCCGCGCGATCACGGCGACGCAGGACACCTCATGGCAGGGGTTCGATCTCCTCTACAGGCGCTCCCTGAGCTGCGATCTCCTCCACCGCCGCTGGCTCGTCGGCGGCTACCGCTTCCTCCAGCTCAACGACAACCTCTCGGTCATCGACCAGTCGACCGTCTCGACCGGAAGCCCCGGTGGCTTCCCATCGACCTCGATTCTGGCCACCGATCTGTTCAGCGCCCGAACGCAGTTCCACGGCGGCGAGTTGGGGCTGATCGAGAAGTGGTGGTACGACCGTTGGGGCTTCCAGCTGCTCGGGAAGATGGCCCTCGGTGGGAGCTTCTACGACACCGACATCGGCGGGATGACGACGACGACCGTCACCCCGTCGGCCGGCGGCATTCCGACGGCCACGTCGACTGCCGGCAGCGTCCTCGCCCAGCCGACAAACATCGGTAACTACGGCTCGTCGTCGTTCGCTGCCGTCGGCGAGCTCGGGGCCACGGTCGATTGGGCGATCTGGTCGCAGTGCCGTCTGTCGGTCGGCTACACGTTCCTGTGGTGGTCGCAGGTGGCCCGCGCTGCCGCCCAGGTCGATCCGTCGGTCAACCCGACGCAGTTCCCCCCCGGCACGCTCTCTGGCGCGGCGGCTCCCGCCTACAACCTCCGCACGACCGACTTCTGGGGGCAGGGGTTGAATCTGGGATTTGAATACCAGTTTTGACGCCGGGCCCGATACGCTACGGGACGCGGACCCAGTTGATCGTCTTCGAGAAGACGCCACTGCCGGCGACCATGTCGAGCCCGGCCGGGGTCATGCGGACCGTCATCGGCATGAACTTCCCCTGCTTGAGGGCGAAGACCTCGCCGTGCCAGGTGCCCATCGCCGGATCGTAGACGAGGCCGCGGATCAGCTCGCGGTTGATCATCTGCTGATCGGGCGCCTGGACGATCGCACCGAGATACTGACCGTTGTTGGCGAAGATCCGCACCGTCACGTCCTGGTCGGTTGGCCGCCAGTCACCGACAATTCTGTCGCCGGCCCCCTGCTGCACCGGGGGAGCCGCCACGGCCGGCCTGGCCGAGACCGATCCGGCGGTAAGCACCCCGGTGGCAATGCCGACCGAAGCCACGATCGAGAAGAGATTCGGGCGTTGCATCGGCGTGGTCCTTGGTGGGAGTGCGGGGAATAGCGGGGAGAGAGGTAGGGGAGTCGCCGGCACGACAGCAACCCCACTTTCCCAGCCGGCGCCTCTGTCATCCCGGCCGGCGGGTCTCGAGCGCCGCAAGGATCGCGGGGATCGCCGCGGTCAGAGGGGATTCGGCCAGGTAGGCCTCCGCTCGGGCGACCTTGCCGCGGGCCCGGAGCGTCGCCCAGACATGGAGCTCGAAATGGAGGCGAAGTCGCTCGGCGGCGGCAGTCTCCCCGAGCACACCCAGGATCGCCCCACAGGCCTCGGCGGTTGACAGTTGCTCTGGCGCCGGGGCCTCGCGGATCCAGAATCGCCCCGGCGCGATCCCCGCCAGGCGAACAACGCGGATCGGCGCCGTCCCCTCCCGAGCGGCCATCCCCGCCGCCGCGTTCACGAGGCGGAGCATCTCACCCGCCTCTCGCCAGTTGCCATCGAGGAGCACCACCTGCATCGGCAGGGGGCGCGAGGTGAGCGGCATCTCGGCGCCGACCTGTTCCCCCTGCGGATGGAGCACCCAGCACTCGTGGCCCGGGCGGAGCAGCGCCGGCGGGAGAGCGGGGGATTCCCGGCTGCGCGGATCGGGTCGGTGGATGTGGAGCCGGGCACCACAGATCGCCCGCGCCAGGAGCGCCCCAGTGCTCGACGGCCGCCACTGCTCACGCCGGTGGATGAGGATGTCGACGGCTCCGCCAGTGACGACCGATGGCAGCGCCCCGCACACACACCACCGCGGCGGTAATCGGCACCCGTCGCACCGTCCGGTGCCTGCGAGAACCACGCTCCGTGCCATGCTATCTGCTCCTTCGACGCCGACCATCCCCGCCGATCAACGCCACCCAGGGCGCTGCACGCGCCGTGGTTCCCGACCCTTGAGTCTCGCCCGCCGCGAGGAAAACCAAGGCCGCAAAAGAACGACGGCCGACGGCACACCAGACACTCCGATTGTCAGGGCGGAATGGAGCCGGATGTGCCGCCGACCGGCGTGGATCGGCAGAAACAGGGGAATGGCGTGAGGAGGCGAGAAGGCCTCGGGTGGGAATGAGGTGGGAATCAAACCCGGGAGACAGAGGGCAGAACCACTCTTGGGCTCCGTCCCACGGACGAGTTCCGGGTGATCTGGGGGGTGGGGTGCAGTCGCGCGGTCGGAAATCAAAAGCCCTCGGCGTTGCCCCATTGTGCAAGACCGAATGCTCCTCCGTCCAGAGCGCTGCGTCAGCAGCCCGGCGATAAGTCCAGCCCGGCCATTCGAATCACCACCCACAGGAGGGGCGACAACGCGTTTGCAGCGGGACGTGTTCGCGAAGCTATGCTTTTTGCCATGAACACATTTCTTTTCCGTCGCGTTCTCGGCCCCCTTGCTCCGGTGGTCCCCCGCCTGCTCCTGACGGCCTTGTTAGGGAGTGCGCTGGCCACCGCCGCCTGGCCCGCCGCAGCCGACGACGCCCCGGCGACGCCCGCCTCGCCGGCCCCCGGCCATTCCCTCCACGGCGAGAGCTTCTCCGAGGGGCCGCGGCGCCGGCTTCCGCTCACGCCGGGCTGCGGCGTCATCCGCTTCCCGGTCACGACGGCGGCGCCCGAGGCTCAGGGCTATTTCGAACAGGGAGTAGGTCAGCTCCATGGCTTCTGGTATTGGGAAGCGGAGCGATCGTTCCGGACGGTCCTCCAGATCGACCCGGCCTGCGTCATGGCCCACTGGGGGATGGCGATGGCGAACATTCAAAACGAGGCCCGGGCCCGACAGATCATCGCCCGCGCCACCGGGCCGGCGTTTGACGCCGCCCCGCCGCGCGAGAAGGCTTGGATCGAGGCCGCGAAAAAACTCTTCGCCGAAAAGAAGGACGATGCCGAGCGGAAGGCGCACGCGGCGGA
>CAMARC010000046.1 GCA_945860405.1 Candidatus Kuenenia stuttgartensis
AAGGCAGGTTCCCACCCCGTTGGAAATCGTCAGAAGCCTAGAACTGACAAGCACTAATGTCAACCTCGCAGCGGGTTGGCGCCGGTCGCCTCTTCCCCACCGTGTGAGGATGATCGACCGTTACGACCGGCAAACTTGATTCAACCCGAACTTTTTTGTCCCCCTTCGACTGCGGCTCATCCTGACCGGGGGCTGCTACACTCCAGAGCCCCCAAATCCTCCCGCTGTCCCGGCCCATCCCGGGCCCCGCCGAAGCCCCCGCCCCCCATGACGAACGCCCCAGCCGACAGCCCGCCTGACGGGGGTTCTTTCGATTTGGCCGTTCAACTCGGTCGCCTCCGCCTCCCCAATCCGATCCTCGTCGCCTCGGGGACGTTCGGGTATGGCAAGGAGATGGTCGATTTCGTCGATCTGCACCGGCTCGGGGGGGTCGTTCCCAAGACGATCACCCAGCGGCCCAGACCGGGCAACGTTCCATGGCGGACGATTGAGACGTCGGCCGGGCTGCTCAATTCGATCGGTCTGGACAACGACGGCGTCGAGGCCTTCCTCCGCCACCAACTCCCCTTCCTCCTCGGCTGCGTTGCCCCGGTGATCGTGAGCATCGCCGGCGCCGACCAGCGGGAGTTTGTCCAGATTGCCGACCGCCTCGAGGGGGTGCCGGGGATCGCCGCCCTGGAACTCAACATCTCCTGCCCCAACGTCAGCCATGGGGTCGACCTCGGCACCGATCCCGAGGCCTGCCGGAGCGTCGTCGCCGGGGTTCGTGGCGTGAGCCGTCTACCGATCATCGCCAAGCTGACGCCGAACGTGACGAGCATCGCCGACGTCGCCCGGGGGGCCAGGGACGGCGGTGCCGACGCCCTGACGGTGATCAACACTTGCCAGGGGATGGCGGTCGACTGGCGGCGGCGCAAGCCGCTCCTCGGCAACGTCATCGGGGGCTTGTCGGGGCCGGCGATCAAGCCGATCGCCCTCCGCTGCGTGCATCAGGTCCGGCGTGCGGTCGACACCCCGATCATCGGCGTGGGTGGCATCATGACGATCGATGACGTGATGGAGTTCCTCGTCACCGGGGCCAGCGCCGTGCAGATCGGCACGGCGAGTTTTGCCGAGCCGCGGTCCTCGATCAAGCTCCTTGACGCCCTCCCGGCGGCCCTCGCCGAAGCCGGGGTGACGCGCGTGGCAGACCTCGTCGGCACGCTCCGCCTCCCCGGCGCTGTTCCGGCCGCGCCCCCCTCCAAGCCCCACTGACTCCCGCCCCCCTCACCTGAGCCGGAAGCCGTTTTGATGAGCGACGACGCGAAGAACGTCCCCCCCCGCCCTCTCTCCCCCCCCCGCGCCCTCCCCCCGACACGGGTGCTCTCCGGGATCCAGCCCACCGGCCGCTTCCACTGGGGCAACTACTTCGGCGCCATCCGCCAGTACATCGAGCTGCAGTCGGTGGGGGAGTCGTACTTTTTTATCGCCGATCTCCACGCGCTGACCACCGTCCGAGAGCCCGAGCGGCTCCGTGCGTTCGTCCGCGACGCGGCCCTCGATCTGGTGGCCCTCGGCCTCGATCCCGTCCATGCGGCGCTGTTCGTGCAATCGGACGTGCCGGAGGTCACCGAGCTGACCTGGCTGCTGATGACAGTGACCCCGATGGGCCTCCTCGAGCGCTGCCATGCTTTCAAGGACAAAAAATCGCGCGGCATGGCGGCCGATGCGGGGTTGTTCACCTACCCCGTCCTGATGAGTGCCGACATCCTCGCCTACGACGCCACCATCGTGCCGGTGGGGGAGGATCAGGTGCAGCACATCGAGGTCTGCCGTGATCTCGCCGGCACGTTCAACCATCTCT
This sequence comes from Candidatus Kuenenia stuttgartensis, assembly GCA_945860405.1. GTDB lineage: Bacteria > Planctomycetota > Planctomycetia > Pirellulales > UBA1268 > QWOP01. The sequence goes on from CAMARC010000046.1 coordinate 1,844, forward strand.
ATGGCGAGGTGTTCACGCTTCCCAAGCCCCGGCTCGTCGAGGCCGGTGCCCGCGTTCCCGGCACCGACGGCCAGAAGATGTCGAAGAGCTACGAGAACACGATCGAGGTCTTCGAGGAGCCAAGCGTTCAGAAGAAGAAGATCATGCGGATCACGACCGACTCCCGCCCTCTTGAAGAGCCGAAGGAGCCGGAGGGGGATCACCTCTTCGATCTGTTCTCGCTGTTCGCCCCCGCAGCCGAGCGCGAGGCGATGGCCGCGCTCTACCGGCGCGGGGGCTTCGGCTACGGGGACGTCAAGAAGGCGCTCGTGGCGGCGGCAGCCGACTTCTTCGCCGACGCCCGTCGCCGCCGGGCGGAGCTCGCCGCCGACCCGGGCACGATCGACGCGATCCTCGCCCGTGGGGCCGAGCGGGCCCGCGCGAAGGCGGGCGACGTGCTCTCCAGGGCGAAGCGGGCCTGTGGCCTCTCCCGGCTGCCGGCCCAGCCTGCCGGGGGGAAGGCATGAACGTCCTCGGCATTGGCACCGACATCACCGAGTGTCTGCGGATCGCGCAGATGATCGAGCGCCACGGTGAGCTTTTCGTGGGCCGCGTCTACACCCCGGCCGAGATCGAATACTGCCGCAGCCGCAAACAGGCCACCCAGCACTTCGCCGGCCGGTGGGCGGCGAAGGAGGCGATCCTCAAGGCCCTCGGAACCGGATGGCGCCGGGGCATCAGCTGGCGCGACATCGAGGTCATCAACGCCCCCGGGGGCCGCCCCCGGGCGACGCTCTTCGGAGGGGCGGCTGACGTCGCCGAGCACCTCGGCATCGCCTGCGTTTTGGTGAGCATTTCCCACTGCCGCTCCCACGCCACCGCCTACGCGATGGCCCTCGACGATCTCCCGTCGACTTTCGAGGACGATCTGGACGACGACGACGACGAATGAGGGCCGGCAGGCCGTCGAGGAAGTGACCGCCGCTGTCTGCGGCCGCTGCGTACCCCGATCGGCACGCATCGACGGCGCGCTCCACGGCAAGTGTCCTTGAGGCGGCCTGCCCGGAGAGCCCAGCGGGGGATCGCGACGCTTCCCAAGCCGGGAGGATGCGTAGTCTTGCCCTCGTATGACGCCGAAGGCGCTCATCGCGTCAGGCGATTCCTGCGACCGCCCCTGTTCCTTGTTTGACCTGAGGTGATTTTATGATGTGTCGTTCTTGCGTGTGTCGTTCTTGGTGGCTGCTCAGTGCCGTAGTTCTTCTCAACGCGAGTGGCTGCTCGAAGACGCCCGTGGAGCATTCGGTGCGCAAAGTCACGACCGACGATGTGCGTCGCGACACGGACAAGGCCGTCGACACGGCCACGGCTGCTGCCGTGCAGGCCAAGGATGACTTCGAGCTCCGCTTCAAGACCAGTCTCGCGGAGATGGAAGTCGAAATTGCCAAGCTCCGTGAGAAGGGCGCCGCTCTGAAGGACGATGCCAGCCTTCGATGGAACGAAAAGATGGCCGAACTGCAGGCGAAGCGGGAGTTAGCCCGGGAGAAGTTGGATGAGCTCCGCACCTCCACCGGCGAGGCTTGGAGCCACTTGGAGAAGGGGGCTCAGGCAGCGTGGGACGATGCGCGGCACGCCTTCGAACAGGCTGCCAAGGAGTTTTGAACACGCCCGCAACAACTCCGGTCACGTTGAAGTGCCGGTGCCATCGCGGCTTTTCGCTCGAGCAGCTCACGTCGACAGCGTGGGCCGAATTAACCGCTGCCGGGAATGCCTGACAGGCAACGATCGCCGAGCTCCACGAGCCCCATCAGCCCGCGAACGGCTGGAGCTCGGCGACGCCCCCCTCCATCGTCAGCATGGCGATGGGGGTGCCGTCGGCCACTGGCGTGAAGCCGTCGCGGCGCGTCAGCGCGAGGGCCGTCCGCCCTGCGAGGAGCGCTTTGAGGGCCTGCGTCAGCTCCTTTTGACGAGGCTCGGGGAGCTTCGTGAACGTCTCCCGGCCACGGCACTTCGGAAACGCCTGACAGCCGAGCCACGGGCCCCGCTTGCCGTCGCGGAGGTTCATCATCGCCCCGCACTTCTGGCAGGCGATGTCGGTGACCAGCGGCGGCGGTGAGGGAAACTTGATGTTCCCCTTTTTGTCGAGATTGAGAATGAAGGGAGGGGGCTCGGCCGCCGCCTCGAGCGCCTTCTTCCCCTTCGGCTTCACCGGCCGCGGCTTGTCCTCGACAAGGAAGTCGCCGAACCGGCCGGTGCGTTTGACCATCGGCACGCCCGCCGGAGAGAGGAGATCGATCTGTTCGGGGAGGAGCGGGCGCCGCTGCCGGTCAACCGGCATGGCGAAGCTACAGGCCGGGCGCGTCTTCGGCTTCGCCTTCCGCTTCGGGGCCTTCTTCCCCTTGGTGGCCGCGGGGGCTTCTGGCTCGTCGATGATCTTCTCGTTGTAGCCCGAGCAGGAGAGAAACTCCCCCTTCCCGCCGAGCCGATATTCAAGCCGGCGGCCGCACTGCGGGCAGCCGTAGGGGGAGGGATCGGCCTTCGCCTTCTCGTGCTCCTGCTCCATCGCCTCGTCGAGCTTCGGCGACAGCTCGTCGTGAAACTCGTGGAGCATGTCGGTCCACTTCTTCGTTCCTTGCGCGACCTGGTCGAGCTCCCGTTCGATCTCGCGGGTGTAGCCGATTTCGATGAATTGGTCGTGGAAACCGCGCTTCAGGAAGCCGGTCACCGCTTCGCCGATCGCGGTCGCCTGGAAGCGGCGATCCTGCTGAACGACATAGCCCCGGTTCTCGATGACGTTGATGATGCTCGCGTAGGTCGAGGGGCGGCCGATCCCCTCCTCCTCCATCTTCTTCACGAGCGTCGCCTCGGTGTAGCGGGGGGGAGGCGACTGGAACTTCTGCCGCGGATCGATCGAGAACGGTGCGAGCTTCGTCCCTTTCTGGAAATCGGGGAGCACCTGGTCGCCGTCGTCCTTGGGCGTGCCGCTGATCGCATAAAAGCCGTCGAAGCGGAGCACCCGGCCGTTGGCCTTGAAGACGGCGCCGGTGTCGCGGTCGCTGCGGCGCATGCGGACGCTCGTTGAATCCCACTCGGCATCGGTCGCCTGGCAGGAGACGAAGCTCTGCCAGATGAGCCGGTAGAGCTTGAGCAGTTGCTCGCCGTCCCGCATGTCGAGGAGGGCTGCGGCGATCGAGTCGGGATCGCGGAAGGCGTCGGTGGGGCGGATCGCCTCGTGGGCCTCCTGGGCGCTCTCGTTGGAGCTCGAGTAGGTGCGGGGCTTTTCGGGCACGTAGGCCGCGCCGTGCCGCTCGCTGAGGTAGCGGCGGGCCATCTCGATCGCCTCGCGGGAAAGGTTCGTCGAGTCGGTTCGCATGTAGGTGATCAGGCCCACCCGCCCTTCGTCGGGGAGATCGATTCCCTCGTAGAGCTGCTGGGCGATCCGCATCGTGCGGTCGGTCGACATCCCCAGCCGGGAGCTCGCCGCCTGCTGGAGCGTGCTCGTGATGAAGGGGGGGTAGGGGCGGGACCGCGTCCGGGTGACGTCGATCGATTCGACCGTGTAGCGGGCCTGCGGGTCGGGACGCCCCTCGAGGCGGATGATGTTCTTGCCCCGCCCCTTGGCGTTCGCATCGGTCTCGGGAACGATCTTGATGTCGAGGAGGCCGGCAGCTTTGGCGGCGGCCTCGACGGCCCCGGACAGATCCTCGGTCGCCGTGTTCTCAGCCTTGATGGCAAGCGACTTTCCGCCAACCTCGACCAGATCGCATTCGAGCGAGCGGTGGTCGGCGAGCCAGGCTGTGCGCTCACGCACCAGCGGCGGCTTCCCCTTCTCGTCGCGGCGGGATAGGAAGGTGGTCCAGGCCTCGTGGAGGGCGGGCGCCGCCTTGACGTCGAAGGCGAGCCCGGCGGTGATTTCCCACGATTCCGCCGGCGTGAACGCCCGGATCTCCTGCTCCCGTTCGACGACGATCCGCGTGGCCACACTCTGGACGCGGCCGGCGGAGAGCCCCCCCGCGACCTTCTTCCAGAGAATTGGCGACACTTGGTATCCGACGATCCGGTCGACGATCCGGCGGGCCTGCTGGGCCTCGACCCGGGGCATGTTGATCGCCCGGGGATTTTGGAAAGCGCGCTGGATCTCGGATTTCGTGATCGCGTCGAAGGTCACGCGCTTGGCACGGAGCGGATCGACGTCGAGAACCTGCGTGAGGTGCCAGGCGATCGCCTCCCCTTCTCGATCCAAGTCGGTGGCAAACCAGATCTCGGCGGCATCCTTGGCGAGCTTGCGGAGCTCGGCGACCTTCTTCTTCTTGGCGTCGTCGATCTCGTAGGTGGGATTGAAGTCGTGGTCGAGATCGACCCCGGGAACGGGCTGCTTCGAGCCCTTGGGGGCCTTGCTGGGGAGATCGCGGATGTGGCCGATCGAGGCCTCGACGACGAAGCCGGGACCGAGATACTTGCCGATCGTCTTCGCCTTCGCCGGGCTCTCGACGATCACCAGTTGGTAGCCGCCCCCCCTGGCCTTCGAGCCGCCGGAGGCGCCGGTGGAGGTGGTTTTGCGGCGCGTCGAGGAGGTTTTCTTGGCCATGCTGGGATCCGTCTGACGCGGCGGGCTGGGGTGGAGGGGAGCGGGGGAGCGAGATCTGAGACGGGCCGGAAGGGAATGGAAAGGGCTTTCGATGACCGGCTGGCAGGGTCCCTGCAGGGCTTGTCAGCATACGCGGGTCTTCGGTCCACGGCCGGGATGCGACTCGGGATTGGCGCAAACCGGCACACCCCTACAATTTGCGGCCTGTTCCGTTCGGGGAGCAGAGACAGCGTTACCCTCCCCTCTCTTTCCTTGTCAAGGCTCGGCGGTTTCCCCCCGTCTGAGATCAGGCAGTGCCATGGCTGGCTTCGGCATCTTTCGCACCTACCAAAAGGCCTCGATGGTGGCGCTCGCCATCCTCGCCATGCTGGCGTTCTTCGTCCTCCCGCCGCTCCTCCAGTACGGGGGACAGGCCGCGACGTTGGCCGATACGCCGGTGGCGAAGTGGAGCGGAGGAGAGCTGCGGGAGAAGGGGCTCGACCGCGCCGTGACGATGAAGCTCGTCCTCAACCGCTTCCTCGCCGAGGCCACGATGGCTGCGGGGCGCGATCCCGCCCAGGCGCCCCGCTACCCGGCCGACGAGCAGGCCGTGGTGCGAACGATGCTCCTGGCCGAGGAGGCGACGAAGAACGGCCTCGTCGTCAGCGATGCTGCGATCAACGATTACCTCGCCAAGCTGACCAGCGGGCAGGTGCCGGCTGACGAGTTCGACCGGATCATGAAGGGCCTCCGGGCAGGCGGGGCAGGAGTCTCGCAGCACGATCTCTTCGAGGCGCTCCGCCACGAACTCCTCGCCCGAAACATGCTCATCCTTCTCCAGCGGGGCTTTTCCGGTGATCCCCCTGGCCTCCGTTGGGACTATTTCCGCCGGCTGACGCAATCGGCGACTGCGGAGGTGGTGCCGGTCGACGTCCGCAGCTTCGGCGATCAGATCAAGCTCCCTCCCGTGGCGACGCTGCGGACGTTCTTCGACGAACACAAGGAAGAGCTTCCCGACCCCCGCAGCGTGAAGCCCGGGTTCCGCGAGCCGCATCGGGCCCAGGTCGAGTACCTCGTGGCGAAGCGTGGGCTGTTTGTCGACGAGATCTCGAAGGAGATCACCGACGCTGACATCAGCGAGTTTTACGAGAAGAACAAAACCACGCAGTTCCGGGTCCGCCCCGGCACGACCCCCGCTGCCCCGCCGGCCGCGGAGGCCAAGGGCGTCGCCGAGCCCCCCGAGGGCGACGCGGCCGCTCCATCCCCGCCGGCCGAGGCCCCTGCGGCCCCGGCCGAGCCTGCCGCCCCGGCGGAAGGGACGCCTCCGGCCGCCGAGCCCGCGCCAGCCACCGAGCCGGCACCGGCGACGACACCGGCGGCCGAGCCGGCCCCTGCCTCTGAGCCAGCCCCGGCAACGGAGCCAGCGGCCGAGCCCGCGCCCGCCGCCGAGCCGGCTCCGGTCGAAAAGCCGGCCGAAGGGAGCGGGGCTGCCGTGAGCCGCTCGCCGTTCCGTCAGGTGGCCTTCCAGGCCCCCGACGCCCCGGCTGCCGACGCAGCCCCGGCTGCTGAGCCCGCTGCTGCTGCCGTGGCCCCGGCCGGTGAGGCGGCTGCCGCAGACGCTGCGACTGAAGCTGCGGCAGAGCAATTCGAGCCGCTCGACGCGGTCAAGGGTCAGATTCGGCAGCAGCTCGCAACTCAGCGGGCGGCAGCGAAAATCGACCTGTTGTTTGATCGCATCAGCGCTGACGTGGAAGGCTACAGCCAGGACTACGCTCTCTGGAAAGCCAGAGAAGAGTCCAAGGGCGTCGCGCCGCCGGTCCCCCCGGACGTCGCGAAAATTGCGGCTGTCAGCGGCTTCGAGTCGGGACAGTTGCCCCTCCAGTCGGCCGAAGAAGCCTTCGACGGCGGCGGCCTCGGCCGGAGCTTCGACTTCCTTCCCGATCCGGGAAGCCGGTTCGGCATGCGGCAGCTCAACTGGGTCGAGATGATCTACGGCCAGGGGGCCGTCAGCCAGCGGGCCGTCAAATCGCGTGACATGGAGGGGACTCGGTACATCTCTTGGCGGACCGTCGATCAGCCGGAGTTTGTCCCCACGTTCGACACCGCCCGTCCCAACGTCGAGCGCGCCTGGAAGATCATCGCGGGGCGTGAACTCGCCCGGAAGCGGGCCGAGGAGATCGTCGCGAAGCCCGCGGCGAAGGAGTCGCTCGAGGGGGCGGTCGCCGGCGATGAGTCACTCCAGGTGTTCAAAGTTGGGCCGTTCTTCTGGCTCTCCCCGCAGGCCGCGTCCTCCGGCGTGCCCCAGATCAGCCAGCCGGCCGGCATCGTCATGCCGGGGAACGAGTTCATGAGCGCCGTTTTCTCGCTCCAGCCGGGCGGCACCGCCGTGGCCTTCAACGAGCCGAAGACGGTTTGCTACTGCATCCGCCTCATCGACGTCGAACCGCCGGCCGAGAAGCTCAAGGAGCGGTTCGTGGAGACGAAGTCCGATCCGCGGATGACAGCCGTGGCCGCCCAGGACGAGTTTTCCCGTTCGTTCGGGACCTGGATCGAAGAGCTCGAGAGCCGCTACCAGCTCGAGTGGAAGCGGAAGCCGCGACGGTAGACCTCAGCCGCGGCGCGGCTTGAGGACGATCGTCGAGAGCGGTGGCAGGGAGAGCACGAGCGACTGCCCGTGGCCATGGGCGGGCGTGCGCTCGGTGGCGATGCTCCCTGCATTGCCGACGTTGCTCCCGCCGTACCACGAGGAATCGCCGTTGAAGACCTCGTCGTAGACCCCCGCCGCCGGCACGCCGACCCGGTAGCCGTGCCGGGGGATCGGGGTGAAGTTGCAGCAGACGACGAGGAAGTCGTTTGGGTCGACACCGCGGCGGAGGAAGGCCAGGATGCTGTTGGCCCAGTCGTGACAGTCAATCCACTCAAATCCCAGGCCGTCGAAGTCGAGCTGATGCAGCGACTTCTCGCGGATCACCAGGGCGTTGAGGTCGGCCAGGCAACGCTTGAGGCCGGCGTGGCCCGGTTGCTCGAGGAGGTGCCAGTGGAGGCTGCGGTCGAAGTCCCACTCCCGCCACTGCCCGAACTCGTTTCCCATGAAGACGAGCTTCTTGCCGGGGTGGCACCACATGTAGCCGTAGAGGAGGCGGAGGTTCGCGAGCTTCTGCCAAGCGTCCCCCGGCATCTGATCGGCCAGCGCCCCCTTGCCGTGGACGACCTCGTCGTGGGAGAGGGGAAGGACGAAGTTTTCGTGGAAGGCGTAGATCAGGCTGAAGGTGAGTTCGTCGTGGTGGTATTTGCGGTGGATGGGGTCGTGCCGCATGTAGCGGAGCGTGTCGTTCATCCAGCCCATGTTCCACTTCAGGCTGAAGCCGAGCCCGCCGAGCCATGTGGGGCGTGACACGCCCGGCCACGACGTCGATTCCTCGGCGATCGTCAGCACGCCCGGATGATGGGAGTGGACCTGGACGTTGAACTCCTTGAGGAACTCGACCGCGTCGAGGTTTTCCCGTCCGCCGAAACGGTTGGGGAGCCATTCCCCTTCCTTCCGGCTGTAGTCGAGGTAGAGCATCGAAGCCACGGCATCGACCCGAAGGCCGTCGATGTGATAGCGATCGAGCCAGAACAGGGCGCTCGAGATGAGGTAGTTGCGGACCTCGTGGCGGCCGTAGTTGAAGATCATCGTGCCCCAGTCGGGGTGTTCCCCCTGGCGCGGATCCTCGTGTTCGTAGAGGGCCGTGCCGTCGAAGCGACGCAGGCCGTGGCCGTCCTTGGGGAAGTGGGCCGGCACCCAGTCGACGATCACGCCGATCCCGGCCCGGTGGAAGGCGTCGACCAGCGACATCAGCGCTTGCGGCGGCCCGAACCGGCTCGTGGCGGCGAACATGCCGATCGTCTGATAGCCCCAGCTCGCCGACAGCGGGTGTTCGGTGGGGGGGAGCAACTCGACGTGCGTGAATCCCATCTCGACGCAGTAGGGAACGAGCTCGCGTTCGAGATCGGAGTAGGTCAGCCAGCGGATCGGATCGTCCCCAGGCCGCCGCCAGCTGCCGAGGTGGACTTCATAAGCGTTGATCGGGGCATCGAGGGCATTGCGCGAGGCACGCGTTGCCATCCAGTCGGCATCGCGCCATCGGTAGGTGTCGAGATCGACGACGCAGGAGGCCGTCCGTGGCGGAAGCTCGGCCCCGAAGCCGTACGGATCGGACCGCTCGGTGAGCCCATCGGCAGCGGTGACGAGATACTTGTAGATCGTGCCGGCGGTGGCCCCGGGCACGAACGTCTCCCAGATGCCGGCGGAGGCCAGCCGGCGCATCGGATGCCGCCGGCCGTCCCAGTCGTTGAAGTCACCGACCACCGCCACCGCGGTGGCGTTCGGGGCCCAGACGGCGAACGTCGCGCCGGCCACGCCATCCAGGGTGTCGAGGTGGGCGCCGAGCTTTTGGTAGCTCTGCCAGTGGCGCCCCTCGCCGAGGAGATGGAGGTCGTAGTCGGTGATCATGGAGGGAACGCCTAGGTGTCGGAGGAATCATGCGCTCCATCGGGGCGCCCGTCCAAGCGGCGTGGTAGGTTTTGCCGTCGCGGCCCCCTCTCCGGGCACCGACATGCCGGATGTGCGGCCAGAGGCAGGCGTCAGTGAAAGGACGAGCGATGGGTTTCGAGCGATTGGAGCCCGTGGAGCGGCGAATCGACATCGGCGGCCGCCCGGTGTCGATCTGGCGTCCGCCCGACATGGAGTCGCTCATCGACCTAGCCGCCTTCGAAGCCGACGAGCGGATTCCCTACTGGGCCGACGTGTGGGAATCGGCGATCGTCCTCGCCGAGGATCTGGCCAACATGGACGGGACGGGGAAGACGCTCCTCGAGCTCGGCTGTGGCCTGGGATTGCCGGCGATCGTCGCCGCCCGGTCCGGCTTCACCGTCACCGCCACCGATTACGAGGAGACGGCGCTCGAGGGGGTGCGTTTCAACGCCGAGCGCAATGCTCTCTCGGGCCTGCGGACGCGGGTGCTCGACTGGAGAAACCTTCCCGACGATCTCGGCACGTTTGATTTCGTCGTCGCGGCCGACGTTCTCTACGAGGCCCATCACCCCGCGGCCCTCGCCGCCACGATAGCACGGACGCTCGATCGATCGGGCCTCGGGCTCGTCGCCGATCCCAGTCGCGCCAAGGCCGCCGGCTTCGCACCGGCCGCCCGGGCCGCCGGCCTGGCGGTGGCCAAGACGAGGGCCCGCCGGCCGCATGGCGCGACCGACGGGCCCCACATCGAGATTCACAAAGTGACGTTCCCGGCCTGACCGGGCTCAGGCGACGAGCTTCACCTCGGGCACCTCGCCGGTGATCCCGATCACGAACTCCTCGAAGATCTTCATGTCGAGGGCGGAGGCGGTTTCCGCCTCGGGGTGGAACTGCGTGCCGATCGCCACCCATCCCTCGACCTGGCTCTCGATCGCCTCGATGACGCCGTCCGGCGCGCGGGCGGCGATCTTGAAGCTCGCGGCCAGATCGTCGATCGCCATGTGGTGCATGCTGTTGACGCGGATCTCACCGTCGCCATAGACGCGTTCCATGACGCCTCCCGCCTCGACGAGGAGGGCATGACGATGGGAGTTGTCGCCGGGATCCTTGTGGGGGATCGCCTTGGGGAGATCCTCGGGAATGTGGAGGAAGAGGGTGCCCCCTTCGGTAATGTTGAGGAGCTGCATCCCGGCGCCGATGGCAAGGACGGGCATGTGTCGGCGGCAGACGTGCTTGGCGAGCATCCGGTCGAAGTCCTCGCGCCGGGCGTCCATGGGGCGGACGGCGGGATGGGGCATCCAGCCGTCGCGGCGCGGGTCGAGATCAGCCCCGCCGACCATCACGACCCCGTCGAGGAGGTCGAGGAGCCGGACAACGTCATCCTCGTCGGCGAGGGGGGGCATGATCACGGGAATCCCACCGGCGGCGGTGATTCCGTCGTAATAGCCCGCGGCCACGAAGGAGAGCGCGGCATGCTCCTTGCGGGATGCACGGTAGTCGGTGTTGATGCCGATGAGGGGCTTGGCTGCCATGGAGTGTCTCCGGAAGACCGTCGGATCGTCGACGCTTTCGTCCAGCCGAACACGGGGTGGTCGTACGTCGACCCCCGGATGCCACGCATGAATCTCCCGCCCTCCGCAGCGCCCCAATCGACAGACTCTCTCGACGTTCGAAACGACCCTTCCGGGCCGATTCACTTCACGCTTGTGCAGCGTCATCCCTAACGCCGATGCCTTCGATCGAAGGAGCCTCTGCGGCGGACGGAAGCCATCCGGGCTTCCGGGCCGGTCGCCCCCCAAGGGGAGACCGGGCCAATTCCGTCGTTCGTGCCGTCGCCAGAGTCACGGAGCCCGTCATGGACGTCCGCGGCTCTGGCGGCGGGGAACGTATCGCTTCCCCTTTCGGGTGAGCAAGCAACACGACGATTTTGTGGTCTCAGGCCCCCTGCCGACCCACATCCGGTGCTAGCACCCCGCCTGCTATCAGGCCGTCTCACGCCGCGATCCACACGGCGCCTGGGAAGCTGCGCAGCCACGTCAGCTGTCGTTTGGCCAATTGCCGCGTCCGCGCCTGGGTGAGGCGGATCGCTTCGGAAAGCGGCATCTTGCCGGCGAGAAAGGCGAGGGCCTCGCTATAGCCCGCTGCCTGAGAGGCGGTCGGCCCGATCCCCCCTGGCCCCTCCGCGGCTCGCCGCGTCTCGTCGACCAGGCCCTCGGCAAACATCCGCTCCACCCGCCGGTCGATCCGGTCGCGGAGGACCTCCCTGGGGAGATCGAGCACCATCATCTGCCGTGAGAAGACGGGGTGGGGGGCCGGGGCGAAAGCGGCTGACAGGGGCATCCCGCTGGCAGCCACTTCGAGCGCGCGGACGATCCGCCGGGCGTCGTTTTGATGGATGCGGCGGGCCGCTTCGGGGTCGACGGTGGCCAGACGGTGGTGGAGCACGGCAGGGCCGACGGCCTCGATCTCGGCCCGGAGCCGCTCGCGGATCTCCGGCACCTCCCCCGGAACGTCGGCGAGGCCGTCACGGAGGGCACGGAGGTAGAGGGGCGTCCCGCCGACGAAGAGGATCTGCCGGCCGCGGGCCCGGATTTCGGCGATCGCCGTGGTTACGTCCGCGAGCCAGCGGGCGACGTTGTAGGCCTCGGAAGGGGCGACGACGTCGACGAGGTGGTGCGGAAGGCGGCTCCGTTCGGCCGGCCCCGGTTTGGCGGTGCCGATGTTGAGCCCCCGGTAGACCGCCATCGAGTCGACGCTGACGATCTCCGCCCGCAGACGCTCGGCCATCCGGATCCCCAGCGAGGTTTTCCCGGCCGCCGTGGGGCCGGCGAGGAACCAGCAGTCGTCCCCGAGTTCCGGCCGTGATGCGGCTCCCGAGCATGCTAGAGTTGGAGACGCTTTCCCGGGGGTGCCGGGGACGGAGCCATCAGCAGGAATGTCGGGAGTCATCGGATGCGTCGACCGGGGGAGATCTTCGAGGAACTCGAGCGGATGATCGTATCCCGCCGCGGAGAACCGATCGACCGCTCCTACACCGCCAAGCTCCTCCACGCCGGCGTCAACAAGGTCGGCGGGAAGGTGGTCGAGGAGTCGGGGGAACTGGCGATGGCCGGGGTCGCCGAATCGGACGACCGCGTCGTCTCGGAGTGCGCCGACCTCCTCTACCATACGCTCGTGCTCCTCGCCTGCCGTGGCCTTCCACTGGCCGCGGTCGGGGCAGAACTCGAACGCCGTTTCGGCACCTCGGGCCTCGAGGAGAAGGCATCCCGGGGAACCCGTGCCACGCTGGAGGTGCCCCGTGACTGATGCTGCCGTTCCAGACCGCCTCCTCCGCCTCGGCCTGCCGAGCAAGGGGCGGCTCGCGGAGATTTCCGCGCAGCTCCTCGCCGAGGCGGGGCTCAACTTCCGGCGTACGGAGCGGAGCCTGTTCGCCCGCTGCCGCGACATGCCGGTGGAGGTGATCTTCCTCCGCACCGACGACATCCCCGTCCTCGCCGCCGAAGGGGCGATCGATCTCGGCGTCACCGGCGCCGACCTCGTCGCCGAGAGCGGCGAGGATCTCGTCCACCGGCTCGACCTCGGCATCGGGTCGTGCCGGCTGGCGCTGTGCGTCGCCGAAGACTCGCCGATGACCACGGCCGCCGATCTCCACGGGAAGCGGATCGCCACGAGCTTTCCGCGGATCACGAAGACGTGGCTTGCCGAACGCGGTGCCGAGGCCCACTTCGTGCCCCTTTCGGGGAGCGTCGAGGTGATGATCCAACTCGGCGTCGCCGACGCCATCGTCGACCTCGTCGAGACCGGCAGCACGCTCGCAGCCAATCGGCTCCGGGTGATCACCGAGATCGGCCGCTACGAGACGGTGCTCGTGCAAAACCGTTCGTTCCACGATTCTGCGACGGCCGACCGGATCGTGCGCCGGCTCGAGGGGATCGTGATCGCCCGCACCTACTCGCTCCTTGAATACAACATTCCCAGGGGCCAACTGCCGGAGGCGGAGTCGATCACCCCCGGCTTCAATTCGCCGACGGTCAGTGCGCTCGAGGATCCGGGCTGGTGTGCGGTGCGGGCGATGGTCCGCCGCGGCGAAGTCCATGCCATCATGGAGCGTCTCGAGGTCATCGGCGCCTCGGCGATCATCGAGACTCGGATCGCCAACTGCCGGCTGTAAACGGCCGCGGGCGATGCCAACCTTGAAAACCGGCAACGGCGAAAGTCGTTCGTGGCTTCGACTCCAACCTCATCCGATGTCATCCCAGCGGAGGGACAGGACTTCCGAGGGGCAGCGAAGTCCACCGTGGCGCGCGAGTGAGATGGACCCGTTTAAGGGGGGCAGATCAGGGGCGCTGGCGGCCATCGACAACCGCGGGCTACGGCTGCGGGCGGATTTCGTCGACCGTGGCCGTCACGCTGCCATCCTTCGCGATCCGCAGCCTACGGCGCCCGAAGGAGGGCCACACGAACTCCGGATCGGGAAATTCGTGCACCGTTCCGTTGACGCGGACCTTATCGTTTGTCACGAGACCGTGGTCCTCGATGACGAACGTCCCCGCCGGCATCGTGATGGTGATCTCGGTGTCCCCGGGGGGGGACATCGGGTGCGTGTAGGGTTGCTGCACGATCTCGTAGGTCCCCTCGCCCTCCGTCTCGACGATCACTTCGACGCACGCTCGCTGCACGACGAACGTCTTCTCGCCGCCGAACATCCCCTTCTTGATGTTCGGCGGCACCGGAGCGGCACATCCACCGGAGGCGACGAGCAGGACGAGCAGCGACGCGATGTTGATGGGCAGGTGGCGTTTCATGGTTCAGTCTCCTCGTGAATGGGTGATCCGCTTGCTCAGGCGACGAGGCGCGGCAGGTGTCACGGCCTGTGAAAGCCGGTCGAAAAGTGCAATGCGCGGCGGGGTAGCTCCAGCGGTCGAAAACTGCAGCGCACAACTGTCCAGTGGTCTGGCTCTCCTGGGATGCAGTGCAGACGATCATGGACCGCGCCGTGGCACGCGGCCTCCTGAAGTTCGCGGCACGCGGCTTCCGCTTCTTCGGCAACTACCGGTCTCGTATCCTGTTCTTCTGTGGCAAGCTCGATCTCTGGCCGCAGAGACCCTGCCACTGAAATCCCGGAAGAACCAGTTTTGGCTACGCAGTCATCTGCTTTGTTGTCTTGGTGCCCTTCCATGAAGCGCTGCATGGCTTGGTGTACAAGGCCATTGGTGCTACCGATATTCGCTATAACATTTCGTTGCGCCAGTTTTACGCTTATGCGATAGCCCATGATTTCGTCGCTGATCGCCGTCAATTTACTTGGGTCGCGTTGGCTCCGTTCATGGTCATCAGTATGCTTCTTATGATGGCCGCGGCATTCTGGCCTCCGCTGCGGTTTGTTTTGGTAGGCGAGCTTCTGGTCCACACGGCCGGAACCAGCGGTGACTTTGCAATGCTCAACTACCTGTGGTTGAACCGCCACCAAGAAGTGTTCACGTACGATGATGCCATGAGCCACACCAGTTATTTCTATGGACGAAAAAAAGAGTAAACAAAATACTCCTGGATTTACTCTGTGCTCAACCCGTAGTTGCAGGCGACACGGCCTTTGCGTTACGCTTCGCTACACGCGGCTGGCGAGCGCCTGAGTGCCCACGTCTGGCCGCCACAGGTACACATTATGGAAGTTCCTCCGCACGTAGAACCATTCTGGCGTTCGTTCGCAGCCATCAGCCAAGGGCCGATGGACGAGCGGTTCTACGAGGCGTTCTCCTTTGGCGACAGCGAGGCTTTGGCCAACGAGCTCGCTGCCTTGGTCTTGGCGGGCAAAAAGCGAGCAACCGCGGGCTCAGTCTGGTCTGCCGAAGCTGAAGGCAAGCGGTTGCCTGAACCCGGTGACTTAAGCATCGTCACCAATTGGTCCGGCGAGCCACTGTGCGTCATCGAAACCGAGTCGGTGAGGCTCACGCCCTTCAATGAAGTGCAAGCGGACTTTGCCGCTGCAGAAGGAGAAGGTGATGGATCCTTGGAGTTTTGGCGAGAGGCGCATCGTCGCTATTTCAGCCGAGAGTGCAAGGCCGCCGGCCGTGAGTTCAGCGAGAGCATGCTTGTCGCATGCGAGCGCTTCAAAGTCCTCTACACCGTGGCGACCGGGGCCTAACCCATCGTTCAAGTGAAGCCCAAGCGGTGGGCCAAGCGGGCCAGATCGGTGGTGCCCTCTGCATGCTCGATAGCCAGGCCCGCGCGTCCCACCGCTCGTGCCAGCGTAGCTCGAACGTTGAGCCTCTAGTCAGCCCCTTTTCAAGGCAAGGGGGATTCGCCGTACCGAGGAAATCCCGGAAGAACCTCCTTGTTTGAAGCGGCATTACCGCCGGGAGCCCCTGAGCCCCCGTCGCCGACCTCACC